>NZ_OZ252217.1:1938694-2259726 GCF_965249125.1 Pelagibacterium sp. | reverse complement strand
TGCTTATACCCCCAAGGAGCAAAAGGCCGTCAGGATCGCCGCAGAAACGTTCAGGCCCAACCCCGACTTTGACACCGCCGAAGTCATCACCCAGCTCGGAACCGGGGAGGCGCTTGTGTCCGTGCTTGAGGAAAAAGGTATTCCCTCGATGGTCGGCCGCACGCTGATCCGCCCGCCTTCGTCCCGCATGGCCCCCATCACCGCCGAGGAACGCGCCACCGTCATCTCCGGAAGCCCGGTTTCCGGGCTCTACGACACCAGCGTTGATCGCGAGTCGGCCTGTGAGTTGCTTGATGCCCGCGCCGCCGAGGCACTGCGCCAAGCCGAGATCGCCGCGCGTGAGGCCGAACTGGAAAAAATCGAAGAGGCCCGGACCGGACAATCAACGCGCCGGTCCTCCCGGCAGACCCCGATGGAAGCCGCGCTCACGAGCTTTGCCCGAACCGTCGCCCGTCGCGCCGGGGATTCCTTTGTACGTAGCGTGCTCGGCACGCTCACCCGCGGGCGCTAGAGGCATGGCAAAGCTCAGCGCCGTCTCTGTATTCGCCGATACGGGGGTGACCGCTCACCAGGCGCTCTACCGGCAGGCCGGCGCCACGATCGCCCGCAACGGGGCGCATCTTCATTGCATCGCCCGTAATGGCCAATGGCCGCGTACGCTGGTCGAATCGGCTCTGGCCGGCGGTGGCCGTGTCACCGTCGCAACCGGTCCAGTCGCCCGTCGTCTCGACGTGCCGCAAGGGGTCGAAATCGTCGCAGAGGAAACCGAAGCCGCCGCTGGCGCCCGCATTGTAGAGGCCGGGCAGGCACTGATCGGCCTGCCGGGTGGCATCGATACGGTCGCTGCGCTCTATTCGGCCTGGGTCGCTGCCGGCGGTGCGCAAAGCGGTCGCCCGGTCGGCCTGCTAAATCAGGGCAGGGCCTACGAAGTGGTAAAGGGGTTTGCCAGTGACGTCGCCGCCGTCGGTCGCGGCAATATCGATAGCCTCATCCAGATCGCGGAAACCTTCGATGATCTGTGGAACAGGCTTATGCGTCTGGTCTAGCTTGGTCTGGACGCTGGTCGCGAACCGCCTTGTGGGCGAGAAACGAGACGATGTTCTCGCCGCGCCGCTCCACGGGAATGACCCGCGTGTCATCCAACGCGATCCGATTACGCCGTTCCGGGCCCACATAGTAGGGCTCGGCGTTCACATAGCCGGCGGTTCCATTGGTGAGCCGCGCCGCAATCCGCTCTTCGAGATAGACCGGGCTCATCGGCTTGACGATCACCTCGTCGATGCCCGCCTGCACGCATTGCCGCCGCATCTCGCTGTCGACGGTACGGCTCAGGGCGATGATCTGGATGTGGCGGGACTCGAGATCGTCGCTGTTGCGGATCGAGAGCGCCACGTCGGCCGCTGTAACCCGTTCAAGGTCATAGTCGGTGACCAGCAGTGCCAGCGGTGCGATGCGCATATAGTCACCCAGCGCCCGATGGTCGCAAAATTCCCGTACCCGCCAGCGGTGCCCCCTGCGCAATGTCGCGCCCAGAACCGAAGCCAGCGCCGGGCTGTTGGAAAGAACGGCTATGGTGGGAACAGGCAACAAGGGGCGGCTCACTCGGCGAGGGGTATCAATGGTTACCCAAGCCTTAACATGCCCGTGGCGCAGCCGGAAGGTGTCACTTCCAGTAACCTTAAAGCATATGGCCCGCCTGTGGACAGACGGGCCATATATCATTGATGCGATAGAATAAATTACGAGGCGGCTTCGTGCAGCTCAGCCACGTATTCCCAATTCACAAGGTTGTCGAACCAGGCTTCGAGATATTTCGGACGCGCATTGCGGTAGTCGATGTAATAGGAGTGCTCCCACACATCCACGCCCAGCAGCGGTGTGCCGCCATGGACCAGCGGGTTTTCCCCGTTCGGGGTCTTGGTCACCGCCAGCTTGCCGTCCTTGAGCGTGAGCCACGCCCAGCCCGAACCGAACTGGCCGGCGCCCGCGGCAAGAAAGTCCTCGCGGAACTTGTCAAACCCGCCAAGGTCGGAATCGACAGCCGCCTGCAGCTTTCCGGGCAGGGACTTGCCGCCACCATTGGGCTTCATCCACTTCCAGAAATGGATGTGGTTGAAGTGCTGACCGGCATTGTTGAACAGCGGCTGGTTCTTGCCGAAGCTTTCCTTGACGATCTCTTCGAGGGTCTTGCCTTCGAGGCCCGAACCTTCGAGCAGCTTGTTGCCGTTGGTCACATAGGCCTGGTGGTGCTTGTCGTGATGAAACTCAAGCGTTTCAGCCGACATATACGGGCCGAGCGCGTCATAGGCATAGGGCAGATCGGGCAGTGAAAAGCTCATCGGAGGGCCTCCTTATAAGGTTCTGAAAATCTCTCGCTCGATAAATGCATGACGAATTTACCAAGCTAATGCTTCTTATATACCGTCGCCATGGCACCGGTGCAACGGCTGTCCGGGAAAACTTATGCCAATTGGGTGCATTTAAGCGCAAAGGCATAAGTGATGGCGGTTTCCTTGATCCGTTCGAAACGTCCCGAAGCCCCGCCATGGCCGGCGTCCATGTTTGTGCGCAGGTACAATGCGTTCTCATCGGTCTTGGTTGCACGCAGTTTGGCTACCCATTTGGCCGGTTCCCAATAGGTAACGCGCGGGTCCGTCAGCCCCGCTAGCGCCAGGATCGGCGGGTAGGCTTTCGCCTCTACATTGTCATAGGGCGAATAAGCCGCGATCCGCTTGTAGTCGCCTTCGGAGACAATCGGGTTTCCCCATTCGGGCCATTCGGGCGGGGTGAGCGGCAGCGTGTCGTCGAGCATGGTGTTGAGCACATCGACAAATGGCACGATCGCCATCACGCCTGCCCACAATTCAGGCCGCATATTGGCGATGGCGCCCATCAGCATGCCGCCTGCTGAGCCGCCTTCGGCCACGATCCGCTTTTTGGACGAATAGCCCTGTTCGATCAGCATTTCCGCCGCCGCGATGAAGTCGGAAAAGGTGTTGGTCTTGTGCACCGCGCGCCCGTTCTTGTACCAGCGATACCCTTTGTCCATTCCGCCGCGGATATGGGCGATGGCATAGACGAAACCGCGATCGACAAGCGACAGCACCGAGACCGAAAACCCTGCCGGAATTGAATGGCCATAGGCGCCATATCCATAGAGCAGGGCAGGGGCGCTGCCATCGCGCTTGAGGCCCTTGCGGAAAAGCAGGGTAACCGGCACCTCTTCGCCATCTTGCGCCTTGGCGAACAGACGCCGTGTTTCATAAAGTTCGGGATCGTGCCCCGATGGCACTTCCTGCTGCTTGCGCAACACCCGCTCGCCCGTTGCGAGATCGAGGTCGAAAACCTGCGCGGGCGTCGTGGGTGAGGAATACGAGAACCGGATCGTAGCCGTGTCGAATTCGTAGCCGGAGATCAGCCCCAGCGAATAGGCTTCTTCGGGAAACGATATTGTCCGTTCGGTTCCCTCGCGCAGGTCGCGCACCACGATGCGCGGCAAACCATCCTTGCGCTCGAGCCGGATCAGATGGTTAGCGATCACCTCGACGTCAAGGATCAGCCGCCCCGGTTCATGCGGCACCAGGTCGGCCCAATTGTCCACCCCTGGCGCGCTGACCAGTGCCGTGGCGATCTTGAAGTCTTCGGCTTCATCGTCATTGGTCAGGATATAAAGCGTGCCGTCTCGTTCCTCGACGGAATATTCGGTGTTCTCGTGCCGCTTTTCCACGCAGAACGGCGCGCCGCCTTTTTCCGCATCGATCAGCCAGACTTCGGAAGTTTGATGGTCGTGCGCGGAAATGGTGAGGTAGCGCCGCGATTGCGTCATCCCCACGCCGACGAAAAAACCCGCATCCTTCTCTTCATAAACGATTGCATCATCGGCCTGACTGGTTCCCAGCACATGCTCACGCACCCGGAAGGGCCGGTGGTTTTCGTCGAGCTCGACATAATAGAACCGCGATGAATCATTGGCCCAGACAGCGCCGCTGCCGGATTTTTCGATCCGCTCGTCGCGGTCCTTGCCAGTATCGAGGTCGCGGATAAGGATCGTGTAATATTCCGACCCGTTCCGGTCCGCCGCCCAGGCCATCATCGTGTGGCATGGCGAATGTTCGGCGCCCCCAAAACCGAAATAGCCATCGCCGGCTTCGAGGTTGCAATCGAGCAACACGCTCTCGCTACCGCCATCGCGCGGCGTGCGTACAATCAGCGGATACTGATCGCCCTCGCGCGTCCGGGACGCGTAGGCAAACGGTCCGTCAGGCGAAGGGACCGAACTGTCATCCTCCTTGATCCGCCCCCGGATTTCCGAATAGATTTTTTCGCGCAGCGCTTCGGTTGGTTTTCCAAACCCGGCTTCGTACCAGGCATTTTCGGCCTCGAGATATTCGCGGATATCGCCGGGTAGCACATTGGGGTCGGCCATGACCTCGCGCCAATTGTCAGCCCGCAACCAGTTATATGGGTCGTTCCGGGTCACCCCGTGCCGCGTGTCCGAATGGGAGCGTTGCGCGGCAACAGGTGGCGCGATGTCGGTCATGGTCTATTCCTGAAGGCTGGAGTGCTTCCAAAAAAGGCGATGCCACTCTCTCGGTTCGGAAGCACGACAAAACAAGCACTTAGAGCATTTTGGCGACTCTGGGCGAAACGCAGAAATGCTCGGGGAAAAATGATTCGAAAAACGTCGCCACTATTCTTCGGGCTTGAAGTCCAGCGCAAGTCCGTTGGTGCAATAACGCAGGCCCGTTGGGGCCGGGCCGTCGGGAAAGACGTGCCCGATATGGGCATCGCAATTGGCGCAGCGGATTTCCGTGCGGCGCATGAAATGGCTTCGGTCGTCGATTTCCTTGATCGCATCCTCGGACACCGGTTGGAAGAAGCTCGGCCAGCCTGAACCGGAGTCATATTTGGTATCGGAGGTAAAAAGCGGTGCGTCACAGCACACGCAGTGATAAACGCCGTCGCGCTTTTCCACATTATAGGCATGAGAAAAAGCCCGCTCGGTACCGTGCTCGCGTGTCACATGATACTGTTCAGGCGTCAATTTATCGCGCCATTCGCTATTGGATGTCTTCTGCGTATCGTTCATCTTGCGCCACTCCTGCCGGTTGTGCACTCAGACTCTATCAGCCGGTGCCAATGTGGTTATCACAACTGTCTGGGTCAATATTGCGTTCCAACGGACCGGTTTTGGTTGAGCTTGCGGCGGGGATGCGTACTGTTTGCGCGATTGATTCCTTTCCACTGCCATCGGCGGTGATTGGACGGTGAAATGATGTTCGGGGGCTCGTTTGGGACCAGGTCTTGATGTGATTGTCGCGCTGATCGCGGTCGCTCCATTCATAGCGGCTGTATTCGCGCCCTGGGTCAAGACCTTTGCCGGTCCATCGGCCGGCTGGATACTGGCCATCGTTCCTGCCGCTATTTTCGCGACATTCATTTCCTTCATCGGTCCGGTTGCCGATTTTTCGGTAATTCGCGTGGGTCTCGACTGGATTCCGGCGTATGGGATTTCCTTTTCCTTCTTTGTTGATGGGCTCAGCCTTGTTTTCGGTCTGCTGATTTCGGGTATCGGCACCTTCATCGTCATCTATTCCGGCGGTTATCTCGCCGGTCATCCCCATCAGGGCCGGTTCTTCTCCTACATCCTGATGTTCATGGGCTCGATGCTCGGCCTCGTTCTGGCCGATAACGTCTTTACCCTGTTCGTCTTCTGGGAGCTGACCTCGATCACCTCCTTCCTGCTGATCGGCTTCGATCATTCCCGCCAGGCCGCGCGCCGCGCCGCAATTCAGGCGCTGGTCGTCACCGGCGGTGGCGGACTGGCGCTTCTGGCGGGGCTTATCCTTTTGACTCTCATCACCGGCCAGAACTCCCTTACCGGCATGTTGACGACGGCGGGTGCGGCGCAGGAAAGCGCCCTGTACCTCGTTGCGATGCTCCTTGTCGTCGTCGGCGCATTCGCCAAATCGGCACAGGTCCCGCTGCATTTCTGGCTACCCAATGCCATGGAAGCGCCGACCCCGGTTTCGGCCTACCTGCACTCGGCAACCATGGTGAAGGCCGGCGTCTATCTACTCGCCCGCATGACGCCGATCCTGGGCGATACCGAGCCCTGGTTCTGGATATTGACCCTTTTCGGCGGCGCAACCCTTTTGATGGGCAGCGCCCTGGCCGTGCGTCAGACCGATCTCAAGCAGATGCTGGCCTATACAACGATGGGTTCACTCGGCTTGCTCGTCTTGCTCATCGGATTTGGCACTAAAGAAGCCATCCTTGGTGCGCTGCTTTATCTGTGCGCCCACTCTCTGTTCAAGGGTGCGCTGTTCATGATCGCCGGCACCATCGATCACGGCACCGGCACTCGGGACATCACGGTGCTGGGCGGCCTGCGCGAAGCCATGCCGATCACCTTCATCGCGGCGGTTCTGGCTGGCTTTTCCATGGCCGGATTCCCGATCGCCATTGGCTTTTTGGCCAAGGAAGAAATGTATCTGGCGCTTACATCAGGTCTCTGGCCGGACCTCTTGTTCCTAGCTGTGCTCATTGTGGGCAACGCCCTGATGATGGTGGTGGGCCTGCTCATCGCGTTCAAACCCTTTCTGGGCGATCTGCGTCCGACCCCACATACGCCTCATGAGGGACCATTGAGCCTTTATTCGGGGCCGGTCACGCTGGCTGTTCTCGGCATTTCCGCGGGACTTTTTACCGATTGGCTCAACCATGCGGTGCTCGATCCGGCGGGCGGCGCGATTTACAATTCCGCGGTTGATGCCCAGATCCATCTCGCCTTCGTCCTCACCAATCCTGCCGTATGGGCGTCGATAGCCACATGGGTGCTTGGCGGCGTCCTGTTGTGGAAGGCCGATGCCGTTCGCTCCAGCCTGCGGCGCACTGGCGAGGCCATCGGCTGGACCTTCGATATCGGGTTTGATGCTTTCATGTTCGGCCTCGTCAGGGGTGCCGACAGTATAACGCGCGTCCTCCATCATGGCCGTCTCGAGTGGTATTTGCTCTTGATGTTCACCGTGCTGGCCGTCGGTATTTTTGCGCCCCTGCTGGCCACCGACAGCCTTCCGCCACTACCCGCATGGCCCGAACTCAATTTCTATGAGTGGGGTGCCATAGGGCTCGCAGCCATAGGACTGGTGGCTGTCCTCGCCTCGCGAACCCGTCTCACCGCCATCGTGGCCCTCGGCATTCAGGGTTTTGCTGTCGCAGTTATCTTCATGCTGTTCGGCGCGCCGGATTTGAGCTTCACCCAGTTCATGGTCGAAACCCTGACTGTCATCATCCTGGCCCTCGTCATGACCCGGTTGCACCTCGATGAAGCCGATAGTCGCGACCTGGAAACCGGCCTGCGCGATGGTGTGGTTGCCTTGGCCGTTGGCCTGGGCATCGCCATTCTGCTGCTGGTTGTGCTCCAGACCGATCTCGATCTGACCCTCACAGAGTTGTTCCGGGCGACCAGCACGCCGATCGCGCATGGCCGCAACGTCGTCAACGTCATCCTCGTCGACTACCGCGCTATTGATACGCTGGGCGAGATTTCGGTGGTCATGGCAGCTGGTCTCGCCATTCTAGCCCTCATCCGTCTGCGGGCCGCAACGAGCGGTACGCGCGGCGCCAGGGCCGGGCGCGGGCGCAGGATCGGGAGTTCGAAATGAATACGGTTATCTTCAAGACAGCGGCGCCGGTGCTGACCGCGCTGATGATCGTCTTTTCGGTCTTCGTTTTGCTGCGCGGCCACAATGAGCCGGGCGGTGGCTTTATCGGCGGGCTGATCGGCGCGTCGGGCATCGCCATATACGGTATTGCAGCAGGCGTCGATGCGTGCCGCCGGGCACTGCGTATCCACCCCATCGCGCTGGCGGGTCTGGGCGTCGTCCTTGCCGCCATTGCCGGCTTCATATCGCTGGCCGCCGAAGTGCCATTTCTGACCGGCCTGTGGTGGATCTTCGAGTTTGAAGGTACCGAAATCGCCCTTTCCACCCCGTTGATCTTCGATATCGGGGTCTACGCTGTCGTCGTGGGTGCTGTGGGCACAATCGCGCTGGCGCTCGAAGGCGATGAAGGCGAGGAGGAGGACTGATGGAAGTTGCGCTCGCCGGCCTGATCGGCCTGTTTTTCACCGCCGCCGCGTATCTGCTTTTGTCAAAGGCCATCATTCGCATGCTTTTGGGCGTGGCGATTCTGGGCAATGGCGTCAATCTCCTGATTTTCACCATTGGCCGGCTGACTGCGGAAGTTCCGCCCATCGTTCCGGCGGGCGAATATTTCCCCCTGGAAGGGTCTGCAAATCCGCTTCCCCAGGCACTGATCCTCACCGCCATTGTTATCGGATTTGCACTGTTCTCGTTTCTGCTGGTTCTCGGTTACCGCGCCTATCAGGAACTTGATGCCGACAACACCGACAACATGCGCGTCGCCGAGCCTGAAAATGCGCCTCGGCCTCCCCTGAGTTACTAGGGAATACACACAATAATGGCGACTGCCGGTACCTCATACGACCCTCTCGAACTGCCCACGGCAATGATCGACGTGGCAACGCCTGCCGCCGACTGGATCGTCGTGTGGCCGGTTGCCCTGGCGCTTCTCGGTGCGGGCATGCTCGTCATGCTGCGCAACCAGCGTCACGTTCAGCTTGCCTTCGCCGTCGCGGTCATTCTCGCGATCATGGTCTCCAATATCTACCTGCTGGTCCGTGTCTTCGAGAGCGGCCCGGTCGCAATGACCATGGGCAAATGGCTGCCGCCTTTCGGCATCACCTTTGCCGCCGATATGACGAGCGCCATCTTCTCGCTTGCTGCATCCATCGCCGCACTCATCGTCGCCTTTTACGCACAGATCGAGCTGACCGACCGTGGCCATCGCTACGGCTTTTACCCGATGCTGCTGCTGCTCCTGTGCGGTGTTAGCGGCTCGTTCCTGACCGGGGATATCTTCAACCTCTATGTGTGGTTTGAGGTCATGCTGATCGCTTCGTTCGGCATGATGATTCTCGGCGGGCGCAAGCTCCAGCTTGATGGGGCCATCAAGTACGGCTTCCTCAATTTCCTGGCGACGACCTTTTTTCTTGTCGCCATCGCTTATCTATACGGCCTTACCGGAACGCTCAACTTTGCCGATTTGGTCGCAAAGGGCGCTGATCTTCCCATCGGTCCGCTGGTCACTGTCTCGGTGCTGTTCCTTTTCGCCTTTGGGGTAAAGGCAGCAGCCTTTCCCGGCAACGCCTGGTTGCCCGCCTCCTACCACACGCCCGCCGTCTCTGTGTCGGCCATTTTTGGCGGCCTACTCACAAAGGTCGGCGCCTATGCCGCCATCCGCGTGCTCACCATGGCTCTGCCTGAAGGCTATGCGCAGATCCAGACGGTGATTGCCGTTGTCGCGTTTGCCACGCTCATTCTGGGTCCGCTGGGTGCCATGGCGCAGACCAATCTGCGCCGCGCAGTGGGCTTTTTGGTCATTGGTGGCATCGGTGCCATTTTCGCCGGGTTCGCCCTTGGCACGACCCATGGCATCGGCGGCGCAGTCTTTTACGCCTTCCATTCGATGCTCACCGTCACGGCCTTCTACCTCCTCGCCGGCCTGATTGAGCGCATGAGCGGCACCAGCGACATCCGAAAAATGGGTGGCATCTATGGCGCCAGCGCCCCCATGTCGATCCTCTTCGTCGTCATGGTGTTCGCCATTTCCGGCCTGCCGCCATTCCTCGGTATCTGGCCCAAGATCCTGCTCGTGGAGGGCGGTATTCGCGCTGAAAACTGGTGGCTGGTCTTTGCTGTCCTGTTCAATTCGTTCCTCACGGTGATCGCCGCCAGCCGTCTCTGGGCGCACATCTTCTGGCGCAACGGGCAGGAGGGGGAGCGCTCCGAGCAGCCCAATGAAGATCTGCGGCCGTTATCTGGCCGCGAATTTGCCATGGGCCTCGTACCGACAACTGTTCTTTTTTTGCTTATTGTCGTTTTCGGCCTTTTCCCGGACTGGCTCTTTACCGCCTCGGGCATTGCCGCCCATGATATGCTCTCGTCGGCACGCTATGTCGACGCGGTGTTCGCACAGGTGCCCCAGCAATGAGCTTTGTTTTTCTGGTCATAACACTCGCCCTGGTCTGGGCGGCCGTCACCGGCGGGTTCACTCTGCTCAACCTGCTGCTCGGCGCATTTGTCGGGGCCATGGCGGTCCTGTTCATCCGCGAGCGCGTGGATCGGCCCCATATGATGCGTCGGCTCGTCCGAGTGGTTTCGCTGGCCGCCCTGTTCTTTTACGAACTTGCACTTTCGGCTCTGCGGGTCGCGATTCTCGTTCTCTCGCCGCGCATGGAAAAGCGCCTGTCTCCGGGAATCATTGCCTACCCTCTGACGGTCACAAGCGATGCTCAAATCACCCTTCTGGCGAACCTGATCACACTGACGCCGGGCACGCTGAGCGTTGACGTGTCAGATGATCGTACGATGCTCTACATCCATGTGCTCGAAATGCACGACCGCGCGGACGTCATCGCTTCGATCAAAAACGGGTTCGAGGCACGGATCATCGAGGTGTTTGAATAATGTCTGGCCCCGAGTTTCTCCACCTTGCCACCACGGTTTCGCTTGGTGTTCTTACAGCGGCGCTTCTGGTGACGATCTATCGGATCGTTGTTGGTCCCAGCCTTCCAGATCGTGTGCTGGGCCTTGACATGCTGATCGCCGTTGTCATCGGCTATATCGCTGCCATCGCGTTGCGGACGGGCTTCATGCTCTATCTCGATATCGCCATTGCGTTGGGGCTTGTGGGGTTTCTGTCGACGGTGGCCTTCGCCAGGTTCATTGTCCAGCGCTGGCAGATCGATGCTGCCTCACGGGAAGATCACCTTGAGGAGAGCCGGAAATGATCGTCGAGGCACTCTATTATTTTGCCGGCGTCATGGTAATCGTCGGTGCCCTGTTCAGCCTGGTTGCCGCTCTCGGCATCGTGCGGCTTCCCGATCTTTATACCCGTATGCATTCGGGATCCAAGGCGGGAACGGTCGGGTCGGGGCTGACCCTTCTGGCCATCGCGCTGGTCAGTTTCGATGGCGCGGTTATCCTTCGCGCCCTGCTTGGCTTTGTCTTTTTCATGCTGACTGCGCCTATCTCGGCGCACCTGTTGGCACGGGCATCATATATTGCCGGCTATCGCCCCATGGCACACTTCGTCGTCGATGACTTGGAAAAATCCGGCGAGTTGCCAAGTAAAGAGTAATTCACCCTAAATTTTGCCAAGTTGTTGCTCGATGGTTGCAAAATTAGCAAAACAACATTAATTGCGGAGTTATGGGGTTCCCCCGGGATCAGCCCACCCCAACAAATAGCTCCCATACGCAAGAAGGGATTTTCGATGACCGCTCCGGCGAACGCCGAGAACAGGGTCGAGTTGGACCTTGTGGAATACAGTACAGAGATTGTTGCGGCTTATGTCAGCCACAATGCCATCAGTCCGACCGATCTTCCGAAATTGATTTCGGAGGTGCATGCGGCGCTTCGCTCGCTTGGCGCGGAAGAAGCCGCCGCCCCGGTCGAAGAGAAAAAGCCGGCAGTTCCGGTCCGCAAGTCGGTTACGTCCGACTATATTGTGTGCCTCGAAGACGGGAAAAAATTCAAGTCGCTCAAGCGTCACTTGCGCACCCACTACAATCTTTCTCCTGAAGAATATCGCGAGAAATGGGGCCTGCCTGCCGACTATCCGATGGTTGCTCCGTCCTACTCCGCCACGCGCTCCAAGCTGGCTAAGGACAATGGATTGGGTCGCAAGGCCGGTTGAGTATCTTACAGATTTGAATCGTTTGGGGCCGCGTTTGCGGCCCCTTTTTGTTTCCGCCCACTCATCGGTTTGAAAAGCCGCGGTCAGGCACTTATCCCCGCGTTGCTCTGCCTCCGATATAGGAATTATATCCTATTTATGAGAGAGTGGTCCTATGACGATTTGGATATCCACGGCAGCCCGGCTGGAACGCAACGTTCTGTCTGAGAAACAGCGACGCGACTGCAAGCTTGTCGTTCGCACGGTCTCCGGTGAAACCGGGGTCCGCTACTGTGATTTTTTCGCCCCCTCGCGCATGCGCTTGCACACAGCCGGCGCACGGCAGTTGGCCATGTATCTTTGCCACGTCCTTTTGGGGATGACCATGACCCAGGTCGGCCAGTTTTTCGGACGGGATCGCACCACGGTCGCCTATGCCTGCGGGCAGGTGGAGGACATGCGCGACGATGGTGGTGACTATGACCGTCGTCTCGTTGGTCTCGAAGAACGGATCGAAGCGGCCAGACGTCGGCCCTGCGCGCTCGAAATGAGGCTCTCAGAGGTCCCCCATGCCGGCATCTGACTTTGGCTTGGCGGTCTTGGGGCAGTTGACCCGGGCTCGAAACAGTGAGCCGGCTTTTCTCGACGCGCATCATCTCGAGGCGGCTGGGCGCCTACTGATCCTGTTCGAACGCAGCCGGCTGCGCGCCCGTACCACCATGAATTACGGCCCGCGCGTTGGCAGCGCTCGCGGCGAACATGCCAACGACATGGGCGATATGGCCCTGGATGCCCGGCGGCAATTGGCGGAGCTCTATGGTGCTTTACCCCGCGACTGTGCGGAGGTGGTCATGGACGTCTGCGGTTACGAAAAGGGTTTGCAGGATATCGAGCGCGAACGGGGTTGGCCCAGGCGCAGCGCCAAGCTGGTCCTGCGAATCGGACTCGAAGCGCTCGCCGCCAGATTCGGCTTGGCGGCTGGCGTCACGGGCCCTGAAACAGCCCGCACCAGAACCTGGCTCGGCGAAGGCGCACGACCTGTAGAGTTCGGTTAGACCTGAACGGTGGCCTGGGCGTCCGCCCGCAGACGGGCAACCATGGCCGCCAATCCGTTCGAGCGCTGGGTCGAAAGATGCTCACGCAAGCCAATTGAATCAAGAATCGGCAGCGCGTCAGTTGCTGCAATATCGGCGGCGGGACGGCCCGAATAGAGCGCCAGAACGATAGCCACCAGGCCCCGAACGATCATCGCGTCGGAATCGCCCCTGAAGGACAATATCGTCCCCGCGTCACTCGGCTCGCTGTCGGTCACCAGCCACACTTGCGAGGCACAGCCATGTACCTTGTTGTTGGCGTTGTGCTCATCGTCGGTCACCGGCGCGAGCCCCTGGCCAAGTTCGATGATGTATCGGTATCGGTCCTCCCAGTCGTCGAGGAAAGACAGATTGTCGGCGATTTCGTCAAAAGCGGCTGTTGTATTCATGCCGGCCATTTTAGTCCCTGATCCCATCCATTGGAAGGGGACTCGTCAGTAAGCCCAGTCGGGACGGGGAGGGGGCAAAACGGTCACGTTAACCTGTGCCGGTGTCTCTGGCGTGGTGATCTGGGCCAGCATTGCCCGTCCCACGGCGCATTCAACGCTCGGGCACTCTGCAGGCATCAGAGACTGACTGACTGCCTGGGCGCCCTGACTGGCCAACTGCTCTCCGGCAGCACGCGCCGAAGCACCAACATCCATGCCCGTACTCGGGGCCATGATGAGAAAGGCGGCGGAAAGCCAGAAGGCAGAGCGAACCACAAACATGAAATCAAACCTCGTCGTCCGGGACATATGGACAGCGTCGGGATAGAGCCTAGAGGGATGGCGTGAAGCATTTTTGGCAAACTCGCGTAAAATTTTATGCAAATGCCGTCCATCTCCACAGCAGCCCGTTAAGCAAGACTCTGTTTACGCTACCCCCAGAAACCTGCCTCAAGCGTTCAACGAATCCGGCCCGTGCCCGTCTCGGGCGGTTCGACTTAATGGTGTCTTAGGGCTTGGGTGGAAGTGTGGGCCAGCCGAAGGACGCCGTTCTCAGGCAAAGGCCGCAGCGTATCGCGGCATCTAGAAGTTGAGCGTTTCATGCGTAACCCCCTTGCGGATTTCACTATTGCTTCCCAGTTGTCGACCGGCCCCGCCCGGCCCGGCCAGCGCAATACGGTCCTGCATCGTGTCCTTGCCCTAAACACTGTCGCCATGATGGTCGGCCTTGGGCTGGCAATGGCGCTATCCCTGATGACGCTGTTTGGCAGCAATGTTGCGCCGCTCATTGCGACAACGGTTGTTTCGGGCCTCCTCGCGCTGTCGGGCGCTCTGCTATTGCGCGGTGACTTCGAACCGACAATCGCAGTTCACGCCCTGGTACTGGGTTCCGTCAGTGCAATTTTTGCGGCGAGCGATCCCGCCTTGATTGACCTTGGGCTTGCCATGGGGCTCATGGCCGCGCTTTACGCCCAAGTCCTCGCCAGGGGGCGCTATCGTCCACTCGCATGGTCCATTCCGGCACTGGTCCTTCTGGCCGGCATTCTGGGCGCTGACGCTGCATTTTCTGCGGCCCACGCCACCCTGCAGCCCTTCTCGGTGCTGGCACTGGCGGTTTTCACCACCGTAGCTGCAGTCACCGCCACTCGCCTCGAAATCATCTCCGCGGAGTCCCCTGTTTCCCAGACCCGCGCTTTTGCCGTTCTGGCTGAAAATATTCTCGGTGCCGTGGTTCGCTACGGCGCCGACGGTGGGCCCATCTTCATCTCGCGTTCGGCAGGCAATCTTTTGGGTTGTCGCACCTTCGAGCTGGACGGTGCCGGTCTTTTCGAGCGTGTCCATGTGATGGACCGTCCCGCCTACCGCAAGGCCATTTCGGATGCGTCAAACGGTACGGGCGCCAGCACGATCGAATTGCGCCTGCGCCGCGACGATGCCGAACCGGGCGCCGGGACGCGCTATATCTGGGTCGAATTCGCCCTCGCCCCACTCCAAGATGAGGACGTGAACGGATCCTCAAGCGATGTTCTCGCCGTCCTTCGCGATGTCAGCGCGCGCAAGGATGCCGAGCGTCAGGTCGAGGCGGCGCGTCAGCAGGCAGAAGAGGCATCGGAGGCCAAGTCGCGCTTCCTTGCCACCATCGGTCACGAGCTGCGCACTCCGCTCAATGCCATTGTCGGCTTTTCTGACATGATGTCGGAAGGGATCGGCGGCACGCCGTCGCCAACCCACGCCGAATATGCCGGCCACATCAGCCGCAGCGGGCATCACCTGCTTGATGTGGTCAATATGCTGCTCGACATGTCAAAGATCGAGGCGGGAAAGTTCGAAGTGCATGCCGAGCTGTTTGCGCCTCAGTCACTTGTCGAACCGTGCATGCAAATGGTCGAAACCCTGGCCCGCGACCGTGCTGTCACCATCGAGGCAGCTGTTCCTGAAAAGCTGCCCCAGATCATGGGCGACGAGCGGGCCTGTCGACAGATATTGATAAACCTGCTCTCCAACGCCGTGAAATTCAGTCATGATGGTGGCACCGTCACGCTGATAATGCGCCGCCAGGGCAAGATGCTGGCTATCTCGGTCAGCGATTCGGGCATCGGCATGCGACCGGAAACTGTAGAGCGCATCGGCGAGCCTTTCCTGCAGGCTCAGGACAGCCTCTCGCGCCGCTATGAGGGTACCGGGTTGGGGCTCTCGATCGTCAAGGGGCTTGTCAACCTGCACGGGGGGCGTCTTGACGTGGTGTCCGAGCAGGGTCTGGGAACCACCATAAGTGTCCTGCTGCCGCTCGAGGGTCGCCTCGGAGCTGGAAAAAGCTCGGCAACCATCGAACACCTTTATGCGACCAAGCGCGATAGCGACGAAGACAAATGGCTCCAAGACGAAAGAAGAAGCGCAGCAAAATGAACGCCGGTATTGCTCAGATTCCCCTGGCCGTCGGCGCTGGCGCCGCCAGCATGGTTGGTCATGCCCTCTCGTGGAGCTTTGCGCGATTTGCCCGTTCGCCCATGGCCTCCACAGGGCTGGTGCTGATTGCCGGCCTCACATTGATGGCGGCCACCAACGCTCTGTTCCTTCAGGACACGCGGCACCCGGCGCCATTGTTCGTTTCTGGATCGGATGGCGCCGCCAGCCGACCCGTCCCGATTGAGCCCGTTGTGGTCGAGCCTCTCGAGATACCGCAAAGGCCTGTGGCTCAACCGGTCGCACCCGAACCGGTGCCCGCCGCGAGCCAAACTTCGACGCCTGTTTCAGAGGCACCCGAACCAACGATCGCCGCCATAGGCAATCAGGATATCGCCGACCTGCAGGAAAAGCTCAAGGCGATGGGTATTTTTGACGGCACCGTCGATGGCTATTACGGCCCAAGGACCGCCGACGCGATCCGCGATTTCGAGGCGCGCTTCAATCTTCCGCGCACCGGCGCCGCGACCCCGCAGGTGATCAAGGCCGTAAGGGAGGCGCCGCTGCAGACATCACAAGCGGCACAGCCAGCACCGGTTGCCGCGACGCCGCAAGCCGACGAAATCGCGCCGCTGCTAGCCCAAATGCAGGAAACCGCCCCGACGGTCACCGATACCGTTGAGCGCCAAACCGTCGCCGATATCTCGCCAAACCTGTCGGTATCAACTCCCCAAGCTTCAGCCGAGACTGCTCAGCCCAGCGTTCCAGCCGTTCTCAACGGCGATCTTGTCAGCGATATCCAACGCGGCCTGAGCCGCCTCGGCTTCCTGCAAGGGCCGGTCAACGGCGTTGCCGACGAGGCGACGGCGCGTGCCATTCGCCAGTTCCAGATTTTCAACAATTACCGCCCGACAGGCGAAGTCAGCCCCGTGTTGCGTCAGATGCTGGTCGAGGCCGGGGCTTTCCTGTAACGCTGGCTTCATGCAGCAGCTTCGCTCGGATATCTGGTGCGCCGCCTTTGTGCGCCGCCACAATAGCATGGGAAATTTCTGTGTCGTCTCGCGACGCGGCGATGCCATCGCCGGCCAAATATGGATCGAAATCGACCATCTCGACGGGACCGTCTCGCTCTTTACGCCTGCCCCCGGCGCCGTCATGGACCATCCCCCCGACGACAGGGTCTTTCAAAAACGCTTCGAGCGCACCGATCCACTGACGGTTAAAGATCGCATAGCCCGTGAAATCGAATTCGATCAGGACCTTTGGGTGCTGTCGGTCGATTGCCGCACCGACGAGCTTGGGCTGGATGTGATCTAGCCCGCCTTGCGCGCCGACTGCATCCGGTCCAGCGCCTCGATTGCCTGATCCCCGACGGTTCCCGTCCGCGATACCGGCCTGGCTTCGGGCGTGCGACGGCTGGGCTCGGCAAAACGTGCGTATTCGGGCCGCATGAGTTCGGCAGGTCGCACATCTCCCCGCCAGGCACTCATCATGTAGACCATGGCCGGCACGCTCACTTCATCGAACAGCCGCGCAAAGCTCGCCAGCGTCTTGGAGCGGTCGGCATCGTGGCTGGTTGCGTGAATGAGCACCTTGAGCCCGTCATAAGAGGTGCAGCCGAAGGCTCGCAGCACCACAAACAGCGCTGCGCCACTCGTGTCATGGGCGATTTCCGCGCACCGCAATTCATCCAGCCCCGTGATCTGGCTGAGAAGACGCGTGATTTTGGGCCGGCGGTTCTCCGAGAACAGCTTCATGAGCGCCCCGGTAAATTCGTTCGTCGCAACCGAGATCTGCTCGAAGGTGCGCATCATCGGCGCCTGCGGCAGGTTGCGTCGGGCATAGGCCCGCAACACGTTGATCCGGCCTTCTTCGGGCAGATCGAAAAACACGCCAGTCAGAAGCGCCGCATCGAAATCGTCGCGGCCGGCAAGGATGGCAGCGACTTCGTGATCCATCTCTGCCGAACGGGTCAGGGCGTTGAGGTAAGCGCCCCTTGGCGCAATTGATTTGTTGGCGGCCAGGGCGCGATACACCTTGCGGCTGTTAACCGGAAACAGGCGGGCCAGAATTGCATTGGACAGAGCAGGGCGCCGGGCAATGGCCGCGATGACGTCTGCGTTGCCCTTGTCGATGAGCCGGGCCATCACATCGTCTGAAAGCGAAGGCGCGCGTTCGAGATGGGCGATCAGGCCCGTGCCCAGATGGTCATAGACGAGGATTTCAAGCTGTGGCGTCAGATGCTGCGCACTCGCCAGGATACCGGCAGCCCGTGTTCGCGCGGTGGGTGCCGCCGTGGGAAACAGACGTCGCGCCAGGGTCTCGAACTGCTCGGCCTCGGCCGCCAGCGGCTTGCTGCGCCGCGCGTAAGCATCGCACGCGGCCACCAGAAGCGTGTTGGCCCGCTCGACGCCACCGGTTTCAATCAGCAGCTGAAACGTCTCGTATGGCTGAAAGCCGATCATTTGGTCGACTCGATCCCCCGGTCCACTCTTGTTGTTCTTCACTATTGCCTCAGATTCGTTAGCGGACTGTTAACCTTGACGAAGTCTTAATGCGTAATGTTCGGATCCGGGACGGCATGGTGCCGGCGGGGCAAGCGGAGGACCGGACGTATCACGAGGCCAATTATGGGTATGCTGGTAAAATTCAGCCCCAAAGACGCGCGCTCCGCACCGGTCATGACCGGAGGGTCGGGCGCGCAGGTCATATTGTTCACAGGCGTTCGCTATGAGCGCGGAGCCGGGGGGAGTAACCCCGCGCCGGCACCGAAGGTCAGGCGGACCCGCAAGGGCTGAAGACTTTGAAGGACTGGTTGATCGGCGGCGCGATGGTGGCCGCAGCATGTCTGTTGCTGTCCGGCTGTGCCCGTCCGACGGGCGATTTCGGGCGCGCCGCGCCCAGCGTGCTCCATGATCGAATCATGCCCACGGTCGGCGCCGCCCGCGCCGCGGCCGATGGCGAGCCAGTTTCCGATTTCAATCAGACCGACCAGGAGCGAGAGATGCATGATCGCGTCTGGCGCTTCCTCATCGCCCCACACGCCTATGACTGGTTCTACGACACGGCCGTTGAGCTCCAGCGGACGCGGATCGCGTCCAACCTCGATACGCAGTTTATTGCCGATCGCTACTACTCGACCCTGCGCAGCACCCAATACCAGTCCTCGCGGGTTCGATACCGAAAGGTCGCCGACGATATCGACATCGACATCGCCACCATCCCCACCACCTTCGCCGCCATCTGCCGGGTCATCGAGGTCGATCGTCAGCGCGCCATCGCCGTTTCCAACGTGACGCTCGCCGCTCCCGATGCCGCTGCACAAGTCGCAGCCCGCAAATGGGAAAACGAGCGGACCATCGACTGGTTCACCCGGGCGCTGACCTACCGCTATCAGTCCTATTCGGTCGCTCTTGAGCGCCTTCTCGTCGAAACTCCACATGAGGAGGCCCGCGTCGTCGACGCCCAGCTTGCCCGCATGCGGCCCTACGTCGCCCGTGCTCAAGCTGGTGACTTCTGCCTGGTCGGCGGGGAGGGGCTGGTTTTCAAGGACACAGCCATCGCCTCACGTTACGCGACGGCGCCGCCCACGCCCGAGCCGCTGGTGCGAAAGTAGTCTCGCTTGCCGAACACTCGGTTCTTTCATCCATGACAAACCCTCCGACGGCCAACGGCCTCGGCTTGCTGACTTTCTTGCTGGTCGCGCTTCCGAACCGAAAAACCGGTTCCCACTTTTTCTGGAAGCGCTCCAGACAGACGGCATGGGGCGAAGAACGCTCCGCATGTTTATTTAGTATATGAAGCGATCATCGCCCCACGCATCCGGGGTTTTGGGCTTATGGCGGCGTCTCGGGCTGGGGTTTGTCGTCCGGGATATTGGCATTTTTAGTGGGTCGGTTGGCGAACCGGGAAACCGGTGCCCACTTTCCCTGCCAACCTCCCGTCGGTGCCCCTCTCCCTTTCGGGAGTGCGACGTGGAACGCCTGGTTCCTCGTCCGGCCATCCGTCCGCTTTGGGCCTTCCCTGCGGCGACCCGCATGGAACCCGGATCGGTCTCGCCGGAAGCTCGTATGCATCCTCGTCTCTGGCGACACCGTGGGGGGAGAATGGCACGAGTGTCTGGGGGCGGGGATAAGATTTTTCGAGCGCTTCCACCTTCACCCGCGTCATCCTCGGGCTTGGCCCGGGGATCTGCTGCGTCGAGGCGGCCGGTGAAGGGGTTGGGGACCGATGACGCGTCAAGGATCACCACTTCTGCCGCGCTTGCGGACGCCCTGCGGATCCCCGGTCCAAGCCCGAGGATGACGAAGGGGGTGGGGGTGAGTGGTGGGGATGGAGCCGCCGGGGGCGGGCCCGAGGATGACGACGGGGGTGGGGGAGTGATGGGGATGGAGCCGCGGGGGCGGGCCCGAGGATGACGCGGGGGGTGAGCGGTGGCGGTGATGGGGCCGCGGGGGGGAGCCCGAGGATGACGACGGGAGTGGGGTGAGTGGTGGGGATGGAGCCGCCGGGGCGGGCCCGAGGATGACGCGGGGTGGGTTTATGGTGGTTATGAGCCGCAGGAGGGGCGAGCCTGGCATTGCGATGGGGGGGTGGGCGCTGGTGGTGGAACCGGAAGAGGGGGAGGGGGCCACGATGGGGTGCGGGCGCCGCGATTGGCTTCAGCGTATGGTCGAGCAGCTTAGCTGGCTGAGCGCCTCGCGATAGCGTTCGCGCATTGCCGGATGGGGCGGTGCCAGCCGAACCACGACGGCCACGCTGTTGCCTTGCGATTCCACGATCAGCAGGCCCTCGTCGATTTCGAAACGTTGCTCGGCGAGCAGGCGCGTCTGGGCGGGATTGAACAGTCCCATGTCGAGCAAGTCACCCGATCCGGACCGGTTGGTCGTGGCATAGATCACATGCCCGTCACGGTTGAAGACCGAGACCGACCAGAAGGCCAGCGGCAATTCGCCGTTTACGATCCCCGGCCCGTCGCCAAGTTCCAGCCTGCATATGCCGTAAAGAAGCGCGGGGTCGAGACCGAGAGGGTTGACTTCGCCCGGAGCGATATCGTCGAGCACCAGTGTGGCCTCGAGCGGGGTCATGGCTTCCAGCCGATGCCAGACATCGCGCACCGCGGCGTCGGGCAGGGTCAGGATGACCACCAGATGAATCAGCCCGCCCAGGACCGCGCCGCCGAATATCCAGAACAGCAACCGGCTCATTGGCAGCCCATCCGTTCGATGGCCGGCATCGCCTCGATTGTGGTGTTGGCCCCGGAAAACACCACGGCATCATAAAGGGTCAGGACCAGCCTGAACGCTCCCGTACCCTCGATTTCCAGCCAGTTCCCCGGTCCCATGGCTTGGCCGATTGTGGCGTTGAGCCCGCCATCGCCCCAGCGGGCCACCCGCTCGCTGTGCAACGCGGGCAGGTCGGGCGAAGCGGCGATGTTGACCCCTTCAGGGTCGCTCGCCACCAAGGTCCAGAAACTGGCGCCCGGCACCTCGCCGGTGACGCGATACTGGCACCGCGCATCCAGCGGATCGCCGGAATCGTCGGTGGAGGCGGTAAACTGCAGCCCTTCGGCATAGCCCAGTTGCAGCGTGCCGGTGCGCGCCAGATAGGCCCGGCTGTAGGGATCGGGCGTGGGTTGTCCGATATCGGGCCAGGCGGCCCAGGAGCCGACCCGGACCGCCGCGAACAATCGCCCGTCGGTCAGCGCGTAATAGCTTGCGCCAAACCCCACACAGAGGGCGACCGCAAGGCCAATCAGCAGTCGGAAAATCAAACCCAAGACGTCACAGACTCTCGCTTGCGCCAGCGACCGGGGCAGTCGCCTGATCGACGGCCTCGTTCCCCCCTATGGCGAGGGACTGGCGCATTTTTTCCGACAGATCAAGCAGCTTGATCGCCGCCGCCGGGGCCAGCGTCGGCGCACGCTCTGGCGGCTGCTCGCCATCTTCGCCGTTCGCGGCGTCCGCGATGATGAAGGGCCTAGGCTCCATATCCACCCCGAACACCGGCTTCACTTCGATATTTGTGTGCGCGTAAGCCATGAATTTCTGCCAGCTCATGGCTGGCAGGCTGCCCCCGGTCAGATTGTTCATGGCTGTGTAATTGTCGTTCCCGTACCAGACCGAGGCAACGTAATTGCCGGTATAGCCGACATACCACGCATCGCGGTACGAACTCGTCGTCCCGGTCTTGCCCGCGCTGGGGACACCCTCGACAACCGCCCGTCCGCCCGTGCCGCCATAATTGACGGCGTTTAAAATGTCGTTCATCGACAAAACGATCTGCTCGTCCAGAAGGCGCACACGATTTTCGTCAGGATTGGCTTCATAGATGACTTGGCCGCGCAGCGTCGTGATGCGGGTCACCCCGAATCCGGTGGCGCGATAGCCGCCATTGGCAAAGACCGCATAGGCTGACGCCATGTCGAGCGCGCTGACCGAGGCGACCCCCAGTGCCAGCGAGCGGGTTACCGGAAATTCGTTGCGGATGCCCAGCCGATGCGCCATCTCCGCAATCGGTTCGCGCCCGGTCTGGGTGGAAAGACGAACCGGAACGCTGTTGATCGAAGCAGCCATGGCGGCCCGGATCGTCGTTCCGCCGCGAAACGAACGCCCGTAATTCTGCGGGCACCAATTGCCGATGCAGATCGGAGCGTCGGTTATCGGGCTGCGCGGTGTCAGCCCGAGCATTTCAAAGGCGGTGGCATAAACGAATGGCTTGAAGGCCGATCCGGGTTGCCGGTTCGGGGCGATTGCCCTGTTGAACTGGCTTTGCCCGTAATCGGTGCCCCCCACCATGGCGCGCACGGCGCCATTGTGCTCCATCACCACCATGGCGCCCTGGCCCACATCGTAGGCAGCGCCCTGTTCACGCAGCACCGAAATTATCGCGTCTTCGGCATGCACTTGAAGATCGGGATCGATGGTTGTCCGCACCACGAACCCGACCTCGGTGCTGTCGCCCACGATGCGCTTGGTTTCCAGAAACGCCCAGTCGAGGAAATAATTGGGCGAATTGGCCTCCGCCGACCGGTCGATGGGCTCGGCCGGCCGCCGCCGTGCCGCCGTCACCTGGCCCTCGGTGAGATAGCCCCCGTTGACCATGTTGGTAAGCACCACATTGGCCCGCCCGCGGGCCGCCGCGATGTCCACATGCGGCGCAAACCGGGTGGGGGCTTTGTAGAGCCCGGCCAACATCGCCGCCTCGGCAAGGTCGATATCCTGCACGGGCTTGCCGAAATAATATTCCGCCGCCGCGACCACCCCGAAATTACCGCCGCCCATATAGGCGCGGTCGAGATAGAGTTTTAAGATTTCGTCCTTGGAGTAATTGGCCTCGAGCCAGAAGGCGAGGAACAGCTCCTTGATCTTGCGCTCCAGCGTGCGCTCGTTGGAGAGGAACAAATTCTTGGCCAGTTGCTGGGTGATCGAGGACCCGCCCTGCAGCCCCGACTCGCCTTCGGCGTTGGAGAGCAGCGCGCGCACCGTACCCCAGACGTCGATGCCGAAATGCTCGTAAAACCGCCTGTCCTCGGTCGCCAGCGTCGCCTTGATGAGAACGTCGGGGATTTCCGCCAGCGCCACTGAATCGTCGGACCGGATACCCCTCCGCCCGATCTCGTTGCCGTAGCGATCGAGGAATATCACCGAATAGTCTTCGGCCCGGTTGAATTCGCCCGAGGCTGTGGCATCCATGGCCGAAAGCGCCAGCGCCACCATAAGCACCGATCCCATGGCGCCAAAGCTCAAGGCGTCGGACGCCAACTCCACAAAAATGCGCCGCAGCCCGCGCACGGAAAAAAGCGAGAAGAAATCCTGAATTCTGGTATAGACTCGCCCCGTCGATCGCATCCCGTCATAGAGAAACGAATCCAGCCACGCATCGGCTTCGAGCAGCCGGTTCTTGCCCTTTGAGCGCTTCTGCTTTGTGTAAAACGGATCCTGCACCTGGGGCCTTTTTCTGCTCGGCTTTGATCGATTGCCCGTCCGGGTGCGCTCGAGCCCGAACCGATGCTATTGTATGGCGTTAAGCCCCCATGGGTCATCACAATTTTATGTGGTTTTGCCAACGGGGTTAAAAGTGTGGAGTTGGTGCCGACAATGGCATTCTGGGATGAAAAACCGCTTGAAGCGATGACCACCGAGGAGTGGGAAGCCCTGTGCGACGGGTGCGGGAAATGCTGCCTGCTCAAGCTCGAGGACGAAGACAGCGGCCAGATCTTTCCCGCCAATGTGCGCTGCAAGCTGCTCGACGGCGAAACCTGCGGCTGTTCGGACTACCCCAACCGCCAGGCCAAGGTTCCCGACTGCATCAAGCTCACCCCTGAAAAGGTGCGCGAGATCGCCTGGATTCCCAAAAGCTGCGCCTATCGCCGTATCGCCGAGGGCAGGGGGCTCGCCTGGTGGCACCCACTGGTCTCGGGCGATCCGAATACGGTTCACGCCGCCGGGATTTCCGTAAGGGGCCGCACCATCGCCGAGGCGGACGCCGACACCTCCGACTGGGAGAGCCATATCATCGACTGGGTCGATTGGGAGCCGGCGGAATGACTTGCACGGCGTTGCGGGATTAATTATGTCCGCCGTACGTATTAAAGCTGCGGCACCCCTGTCGAACGACAATTTCAGACGTTTACGACTTCGCGCTCGCCGATCCTGATGCTTCGACCCTGAGCCCGAAAAAAATATCGTGATGAACGCTTTCTGAATATCGAGTTCAGGGCCGGTTCCGGCCACACGCACTAGACCTGATCCTGCAAGAGACAACCGGCGGTACGCAACACCCGCCAACTCAACCAGGAGACGGAACAATGTTTAAAAAGATCATCATCGCAGCCACCCTTGCTGCCAGCTTCGGTGCCGTGAGCGTTCCCGCCATGGCCAACGGTATCTACATCAACCAGTATGGCTGGGGCCATTCGGCCGGTGGTACGCAGTCGGGCACAGGCAACACCATCGGCATCTTCCAGGACGGCTGGTGGAATTCGAGCACCAACCAGCAGTCAGGCCAGGGCAACGTCGCCGCCAGCGGCCAGACCGGCTGGAACAACCAGTCCGAGACCTGGCAGAACGGCAATTTCAACGAGGCCGGTGTTGGCCAGTTCGGCGCCAACCACACCTCGGTCCTCACCCAGGACGGCAATGGCAACGTCGCTGCCGGGGTCCAGGTCGGCAATGGCTGCACGGCCGCGGTCGATCAGAACGGATCGGGCAATGTCGCCGCCTTCGTTCAGGTTTGCCCCTGATAGTGGCGAATGGCTCACCTCATTTCCCAGGCCGGGTAGGCGACCAACCGAGGCCCGCCCGGCAATCTGGAAAGGAATCATCCGATGACCATTGATCGCCGCAAGGCCTATACGCTTTCCATCCTCGGCACCGTCGTTGCGCTCGTCGCCGTTGGTACTGCCAGCTACGCCCGGTCGACCGACGATGTTGCAGGCTCAACCCGCCCGGCACCGTGCGAAGTGGTGTCGACCGCCACCGGCAACGGCGTGGCCCTTGAAGCTATCTACAATGCGCAGGGGCCCGCGAACGGCACATACCGTCTTTCGGTCAAGACCGTCGGCGGAGCCAACAGCTCCAGCATCAATCAGGGCGGCGGTTTTGCAGCGCACGCCGCCGGACCTATCAGCCTTGGCCGCGTGTCGGTCGGCAACGCTCCGGCATACGATATCGCGCTGACAGTCGAAGTCGACGGCGTGACCCACACCTGCCTCGATCCGCAGGGCAATTGGGCGTAACAAAATAGGGGCTCCGAAACGGGAGCCCCCTTTTCCGGCATTTATTGAAGCGTTACCGAACCTGCCGCAGTGTCAGGCCCGAAAGTACGCAATCGCCCGCGACAGCCAGGCCGCCATCGCCAGCCTCGATATCGCATTCGAACGGGGTGGGCACCGAGCTTTCGCCATCGATCTCCTCGATCGTCAGGGATCCTTCGCCAGCGGCATAGGTGCCGCTCAGCGCCGGATCGGCCGATTCCGCATCGAGCACCACACCCTCCCATGCGGCAAACGATCCGTCATTGCCGAACAGGAATGTCAGGCTGTTGGTGCCCGCGCCCTGCGCCACGAACCGTCCGGGCACGATGCCGCTGATCGCAGCCTGCGCCGCCGCATCGCCTTCGTTCTGAAGCGCCGCAACTTCCGACTCAATGGCTGCAAGCTCGTCCGTGCGCTCCGATAGCGTCGCGGTCAGCGTTTCAAGCTGGGCCTGTACCTCGTCACGCTGGCTCTGCGCATCTGTGATCTGGCTTTCCAGTTCGGTCTGCTGGCCCTCGAGTTCGGCCACGACCGTTTCCAGATTTTCCCGCTGTTCCTCAAACTGGGCCTGGCTGGCCCGCAATTCGGCGATCTGGGTCTGGGCGTCAGCCTGCGCTTCGCGCGCCGCCTGCACCTCGCTTTCCATTTCGGCCGAAGTTCGCGTCGCGTCGGCGGCTTCCTGAGTCAACTGGGCCGCGGTCTCGCGCAACTCGGCTTCCTCGGTGCGGGCCGTTTGCAGGCGGCTGCCCACATCGGCCAGTTCCGCCGTGCTTTGGGCTATCCGGTCCTGCACTTCGGAAAATGAGCTTTCGGCTTCCGCCAGATTGGTCTGCAATTGCTCTATCCGGCCCTCGCGTTCGGAAAGCGCATCTGCAACCGTCTGCAACTCGGCGTTCGCGCCTTCGAGATCAGCCTGCGCTGCGTCGCGTTCGGCAACGATGCTTTCGCGCTCTTCGGTCAGCCTGTCGCGCTCTTCAGTGAGCGTGGCGATCTCGGCTTCCAGTTCCTCGAGCGTGGTGCCCGATTGTTCCATGGTGCGTACGTCGGTCGCCAACTGGTCGCGCTCGGATGTCAGCATATTGATTTCATTGCGCAAGCCGCCCGTGGATGTGGACGAGGCCAGCCACAAGATCAGAAAGGCCACCCAACCAAGTACGGCAGCAGCGGCCAGTCCGATCACGAGCGGGTTTCGTCTGGTCGGAACGGGGTTTTCGGTGTCGTCCATGACAAATCCTTTTGGCCCTCGTTGAGAGAGCGAATGGAAAAACGAAAATTGCAGGAGCGTCCCGGCATGGCGCAGCCCCTCATTCCAAACAACAAGCAACGCGTGCCTCGGGTTCCAAAGTGACGGGGCTTTCACGCCCGGCCCAACCTTAACGCCAGATAAACGCGCCCTTCGAGGTCGGTTCAGCCCGCCTGATTCATAGTCGCGGTCATGGAGGCGCAACACCGCCGCAACAAACCCAAAGGACCAGGACCATGGGACGCAACACACTCACCGCAAAGACCACCGGCCTCGCACTCATTATGGCACTGGGCGCATTCACAGCCCCCGCCAACGCCGGGCAAATCTCGATCAACCTCAACCCCGCCAATGCCGAGCAGCAGCAGATGATGCAGGCCGGGCTCGGTTTTTACGCCCTCTATAACGGCATCCAGAACGGCTCGATCACCCAGAACGGGATCAACAACATGGCAGGCCTCATGCAGGGCGGCAGCGGCAATCTCGGCATCGTCCACCAGGAAGGCAGCAATCATAACGGCACGCTCAATCAGCAGGGCGGCAACAACAGCTACGGCCTGTTCCAGTTTGGCGAAGGCACCGATGCCCATGTCAGCCAATCGGGCGGCCAGACCGGTCTCGGCTTCGTCTTCGGCTGGTGATCTGCCCGGCTTTCGATCCAGGGCGCGGCCCCTTCGGGCACGCGCCCTTTTTCGTGGCGTTGATTTCCAGCCTTTAAGAGCGTAAACGGTCCCGCGCCACGCTGGAGGGGCCGGTACATGCTTGGTGCAACCGCTTACGTCACCGCGTTTTTCACGCTCGTTCTTTCCGGCATGATGCTTGTTCCGATGCTGGTCGATCTCTCGGTCGGCAACCCCGACTGGCAGGCCTTTCTGTTCTCGGCGCTGGCCGCCGGCGTGCCCTCGGGTTTCCTCGTGCTCGCCACGAGACGCCAAATGCCCCCTTTCAGCCTGAAATTCGGCTTCCTGCTCGTCAATATGATCTGGGCCGCAACCTCGATCGTCGCCGCCCTGCCGCTGCTTTTATCGGGGCTTTCCATCGGTTTTACCGATGCGGTTTTCGAGGCGACATCCGGTATCACCACAACTGGATCGACAATTCTTTCCGGCCTTGACCAAATGCCTCCGGGCCTTCTTTTGTGGCGCTCGATGACCCAATGGTTCGGTGGGCTGGGGATCATCGCCATGGGGCTTTTGCTGCTGCCTTTCCTCCGGGTTGGCGGCATGCAGATCTACAAGCTCGAATCCTCGGCTCAGGCCGACTCGCCCTTTGCGCGGTTCACAAAGTTCTCATGGGCCATGGTGGGGCTCTATCTCGCCCTGTCACTGGCTTGCGCGGTGGCCTATTGGCTTGCCGGCATGTCCACCTTCGATGCCATCAATCACGCAATGAGCACCGTCTCGACCGGGGGCTATTCCACCCACGATGCCTCCATGGGCCATTTCGGGCTTCCTGTCCTGATCGTCGGCATTGTCTTCATGATCGCCGGAGCAATGCCCTTCATCGCGATCCTGCGCGCTGTCACGACCGGACGACTATCGGCGGCCTTCGAGGCGCAGGTGCCGGTTCTGCTCTCGATTCTGGCGGTTTTAAGCTTCGCGGTCTTTTTGTCGGCGCTCGTCCACTGGCCGTCGGACGCGAGCGCACTGGGGATCCATTCGGCGTTCAATATCGTGTCGGTGGTCACGACCACGGGATTTGCCTCGACCGACTATACGCTCTGGGGGCCCTTCGTGAACGTTGTTTTCCTGCTCGCCACGTTTCTCGGTGGCGCGGCGGGATCGACCAGTGGGGGTATAAAGACCTACAGGCTCATCATAATTTACCAGTCGCTGCGCAACGGGCTCAAGGAGCTGATCTATCCGAACGGCATATTCGTGGTACGCTATGAGGGGCGCGAAGTGCCCTGGCAGGCCATCAAATCGGTTCACCATTTTATCGGGGCGTTTCTGGTGCTGCTTTTGGCGGTGACGCTGGTTCTCGGCTTTACCGGTCTCGACACCCTGACGGCCTTTACCGGAGCGCTCACCGCGCTCACAAATGTCGGGCCCGGCCTTGGTGAGATCATCGGCCCGGCGGGTAATTTCTCCTCGCTCGAGCCGCTGGCCAAATGGGCGCTGATCTTTGCCATGCTGGCGGGACGCCTTGAGATACTCGCAATTCTTGTCCTGTTCAGCCCGGCCTTCTGGCGGCGCTGAGCCCATCGTTTTCTCGTTCTACTTGCCGGTCAGTTCGGCAAGCAGGGTCGCAAGTGCGTCAAAGCTCTCGCCCATGCCATCGGTCATGCCTGTCGCCAGCGAGGCGTCGCGGTGGCCCTTGGATTCATAGGTGATGGTCTGTTTGAGCCGGGTGCGCGTGCCTTCGCCATGAAACCCGGTATCGATCAGCATTTTTCCCATGCCGAAATCGTCGTCGAACGTCTCGGTCGTCAATAAGCGGACCGGGCGCTCGACCTCGTGGAAAATGCCCTTCAGCCCCATGCTCTGGCCATCCGGGCCCGACCAGACATAGCGATAGGTTCCGCCGGGGCGCGGATCGATATCGCAGGTCGAAACCCACCACCCCTCCGTGCCGGTCATCCAGCGCCGGACGAGGTCGGGCTGCGTATAGCAATCGAAAACAAGGTCAGCTGGTGCGTCGAACATCCGCTCAACGACCACTTCGAGGTCGCTGGGGGTCGAAACGGACAGGGTGGTGGCCAGGCTCATCAGTTCTGTTCCTTTTGGCGGCGGGCCTTCAACTCGTCGAGCAGCGCGTCGAGCCGGGAAAAATTGGCTTCCCAGATATTCCTGTAATTCTCCAGCCAGTCAGTGGCCTCCTTGAGCGCGATGCCCTCGATCTTGACTGGGCGTTTCTGGGCATCGCGGCTGCGCGAGACCAGACCGGCCCGCTCCAGCATCTTGATATGCTTGGAAATTGCAGGCTGGCTCATGTCGAAGGGCGCCGCCAGCTCCATGACCGTCGCCTCGCCGTCGATCAGCCGGGCCAGGATGGCGCGGCGGGTGGGATCGGCCAGGGCGATGAATGTGGCGTCGAGGCGTTCGGATTCCGTCATTACATAACCGTGTAGATTGATATCTATTTAGTTATATATTTTCGCTTTCCAAGTCAATATGCACGCCCCGGCGGCTTGCGAAAGAATTTGCAGATTTTTGTCGGATGGGATCACACTCACGCGTCCTGGATGCATCAACCTGCAAATGGAGACGACAAATGCCCGCCACCCCAAATACCGACAAGGAACTCGTGCTGGATCGCCTGATCGATGCGCCGCGCGATAAGGTTTATCGGTGCTGGACCGAGCCCGACCTCATCAAGCAATGGTTTGCGCCAAAGCCCTGGACCACGCCCAAGGTGGAAATCGACGTACGCCCCGGCGGCGCCAGCACGGTGACAATGGCCGATCCCGAGGGCAATGAGTATCCCAATCCCGGCATCTATCTCGAAGTTGTGCCCGACGAAAAACTGGTGTTCACCGACGCGTTCACAGCTGGATGGCAGCCGACCGACAAGGCGTTTTTCACCTGCGAATTGACCTTCGCCGACGAGGGGGGCAAGACCCGCTATATCGCCCGCGCCAAGCACTGGACGCTCGAAGACAAGCAGCAGCACGAGCAGATGGGTTTCCACGAAGGCTGGGGCCAGTGCGCGGACCAGCTCGAGGCGCTCGCCAAAACGCTCTAATTCAGCCAGTCATCATCGACAGTTCCGCTCGAGCCACGCCACGGCGTGCTCGAGCATTTCTCTTGCGTCGACCAACAGGCTGTCTGCCGCTCCGACCCTGCCTTCCCGCCCCCGGCCGGTTTCAAGGTAAGAGGTTACGATCGCGGTGAAATAGTCGATGCCGTCAAGCTGGGGCGCAACGGCATCGGAGGTGTCGAACTCCTCGCACATCCGCCACAGAGTGCCTTCTGGACCGGCGAAAGGCACCTCCCAGCGCTTGATCCGCTTGTTTCCAATGTCGGCGAGATGCTCGGCATGATGAATGAGCGTCATGGTATCGCGCGGCGCGCCGGCCATGAGCACCTTGCCACCGGCTTCGACCAGTCGCGCCAATGGCGAGGAGGGGCCATAGCCATAGTCGAGCGGATGGTCTGAAACCAGCCAGTCGGCCCGCGCGCCAATTGCAGTGACCGAAGCGCCCGGATTGCCGCTGCGCAGCGCGCCCGGCGTGGTTCTGAGGAATTCCGGAAACACGCCATGATCCCGAACCGCGCGAGAACGCAACGGATCGAAGCCGGCAACCCTGGTCCGCCATGCCTCCGGCATACGCCCGCTCTGATCGAGCAGGCCTTCGTACCGCGCGTCCCAGTCGGTATAGGCAAGAACGGTCCCTTGAGGCCCGACCGCCCGCAAGAGCGCGTCGATCAGGGTATCGGGACCGTTTATGAGATTGCCCACCTTGCTCATGGCGGCATGCACCATGACGATATCTCCGTGCCGGATGCCGATTTGAGAAAGATCGGCAACCAGATCGGTACTGCACACGAATTCGAACATGGGACGCTCACGAGAGAGTGAACATGAGTTTAAGCGCCGGAGCGCTGTAAGCCAACGTGCTTAACCCGGCCTTAAGCCCATTGGGGCAGATTCGGACCATAGAGTTTGGTTTTGTTTCAGTATCGCGAGCCTCGCCATGCTGTCCGTCGGGGGCCGGGACAGCGTATCGCCACAAACAGGTGGCAGTGTGGGCTTGCATTTGGAAGCGGAAAAGGTCCCTCCATGCGTAACACCGCCCCTGACGTCAATTTTCCCGTTCTTTCCCGCCGCCGCGCGATGGCGCTCGCGTTGGGCGCCGGCGCGGCCCTCGTGCTGCCCCGCCCCGCCTTCGCCAATGTCTCCGATTTCGTCGCATCGGTATGGCCCGAAGCATCCTCTCGCGGCGTTTCCCGGGCCATATTCGAGCAGGCGTTCGCAGGGTTTGCGCCCTCGGACCGCATAATGAGTCTCACGCGCAGCCAGCCCGAAACGGTCAAGACGACTGGCCAGTATGTGTCTGACGCGGTGTCATCCACTCGCGTTTCCACCGGCCAGCGCATGCGCGGCGAATGGGCACAGACATTGGGCGCGACCCAGCAGCGCTACGGCATTCAACCCGAGATCGTCCTGGCCATCTGGGGGATGGAAACCAATTACGGCTCCTACATGGGCGGCAACAACGTCATCCACGCGCTGGCAACGCTCACTTACGGCAATTACCGGCGCGATTTCTTCAAGAACGAGTTGCTGACCGCGCTTGAGATCCTGCAGGCGGGGCACGTGGCCGCACCGCAAATGGTGGGGTCGTGGGCCGGGGCAATGGGGCATACCCAGTTCATGCCATCGAGCTTTATGGCCTACGCGGTCGATTACAATGGCAACGGCAGGCGCGACATCTGGAACTCTGTGCAGGACGCATTGGCCTCGGCCGCCAACTACCTCAAATCCCATGGTTGGCGGAACGGCGAAACCTGGGGCTACGAGGTGCAATTGCCCTCAAATTTCGATTATGGCCGCGCCTGGGATATCGGACGCCAGACGCTGGGCCAGTGGGAAGCCATGGGCGTTCGGCGCACGGGCGGGCGCAATTTCCCGCGCTCCGGCGATATGGGGCGCATTTTCATGCCCGCGGGGGGCAGTGGGCCGGTTTTCCTGATGCTCGCCAATTTCGACGTCATCAAGCGCTACAACAATTCCGACAATTACGCGTTGGCCGTCGGCCATCTGGCAGACCGCATCCTTGGGGTCGGCCCCTTCATCCGCTCGTTTCCCGCCAATGAGACGGGGCTGACGCGGGCTCAGCGCGAAGAACTGCAAACCCTCCTCAACCGCCGGGGATACAATGTCGGCGCCCCCGACGGGGTGGTTGGCCCTAAAACACGCCAGGGCATCATCGCGTTCCAGCGCGCCGCCGGCCTTCTGGCCGACGGTCATGCCTCGAGCGGCCTGCTTTCCGCATTGCGCTAGGTTCTCCCAAAGTGAGGACTGGGTAACCATACAACCCGGTCCAACTCCATAAAGCCCCGGATTCAAGGTAATCTTTCGGCCCGGAGGGCAAGAGGACCGTCCCATGGTTATGGAAATATCGAAGGGTGAAGAGGGAAGGCTGGCCGCGCTCAACCGTCTGACTGCCGCGCTGATTGCCCCCATCGAATCCCTTGACCATATCCTGGAACTCGCCCGGATCAGCATCGCGCCCATGGCGGTGATCTCCATCATCGACCGAAGCGCCGAGATCGTCCTCGCCGCCGCCGGCGTAAGCTATCGGCGGCTTGACCGGAACCGGTCCGTGGCCGCGTTGGCCGTTGAGAGCGACCAACCCGTGGCCATCGAGGACGTCTCGGCCGATCCGCGCTGCGTCAGTCTTGAAGTCAGTCCCGGCGGAACGCCCATCGGATCGTGTCTGGGCATGCCGCTTCAAACCGCCGATGGGTATGTCATCGGCACATTGCTGATGATGGACGCCAACCCCCGCCAATTTGGCGAGCGCGAGATCACGATGGCCAGTCATCTGGCCCATCTTGTGATGTCCGAACTGGCGTCGCGCCAGCCCGGCGAGGCCGACTATCTTACCGGCGCCTTGACCCGCAAGAGCTTTCGAAACGAGGTTGATCGCGAATACGCGCGGGCCCTGCGCTATGATCGGCCGGCCACGCTGATTTTCGTCGATATAGACGGATTTCATCGGGTAAATTCGGCTTTTGGCGCCGCAATTGCCGATGAGGTTCTCAAATCGGTCGCCAATCGTGCCGCCGAATGCCTCAGGAGCACCGACCGGCTCGGCCGGTTGGGCGGAGAAGAGTTCGGCATGTTGTTGCCCGAGACGATGGCCTATGAGGCCAGCCAATGTGCCGAGCGCCTGCGCGAGGAAATCAGCGGGTTGCGTTTCCGTTATTCCGACAAGGTCATTTCGGTGACCGCCAGCTTTGGCATTGCGCCATTCGATTCCCGGCTCCGCTCACCGATACAGTGGTTTGCCCAGGCCGATATTGCCCTTTACGAATCAAAAAAGGCCGGCCGCAACTGCGTGAGCTTTGCGGCCCTGCCACAAGTTGTCGATCCGGTTTCGGAAGACGGGGAAACGATCCGTCCCCTGGATATGCACTGAAGCGCCAGCCGTCACAAAAGCGCGCTCGCCTTCCGTTTGGACGAAAATCTCAAACTCCGGTTCACCATTCTGCCTTACCCGGCGTTATAATGGCTGTACGAGGATCGGAAGCAGTCAGCAAACGGCACCAGGAGATGGCAGGCATGGGCACAAATCTGCGCCGCAACGCCAGGGCGTACGTCCTCAGACACAGACGAGCATTCACGCTTGCCGAAGTGATTGCCGACGGCATCGTCCATGGCGTGGGCCTGCTGGTGGCCGTCATCGCCGGTACCGTCCTGATCACCCTCGCCGTGGTTCATGCTACCGGTGCCGAGATTGCCGGCGTGGCTATTTATGTCGGCTCGTTTGTGGCCCTGCTCAGCGCGTCGATGGCCTTCAACCTGTGCCCGCAGGTGCCGATCAAGGCCTGGCTCGCGCGGATCGATCAGGCGGCGATCTTTTTGTTCATCGCAGGCAGCTACACCCCGCTGCTGATCGCGCTGGGCGATGTCGCCATAGCCGACCGGCTGATGATTTTTGTATGGGCCACGGCCCTGATCGGCATTGCACTCAAGCTTTTCGTGCCGCAGCATTTCGGGCGATTGGCGATCCCGTTTTATCTCGCCATCGGCTGGAGCGGCATTCTGGCCTTCCAGGCACTGGCCGCCGCACTCCCTGCGACGGCCCTCTGGCTGCTGGTCGCCGGCGGCGTGGCCTACTCAGCCGGCATCATCTTCCATCTGTGGGAAAAACTGGCCTTCCAGAACGTGCTCTGGCACGCCTTCGTGGTCACCGGGGCAACGCTGCACTTGATCGCCATCTTCGAAGCGATGGTCCTGAACCGGCTGTAGGGCAGGGCTGGTGGCTTACGCCACCAGCCCCTTGGTCAGTTCCAGCGCCTGCTTTTCGAACAGCCGACGATAGATGCCGCCTTCGCGGCGGATCAGCGCCATATGATCGCCTTCCTCGACAATCTGGCCCTTATCGAACACCAGAATGCGGTCGAGCGCCCGAACCGTCGAAAGCCGGTGCGCGATGACCAGCGTCGTACGGCCCGTCATCAGGCGTTCGATGGCCTGCTGGATCAACAACTCGCTCTCGGAATCCAGGCTCGATGTCGCCTCGTCCAGGATCAGGATCGGATTGTTGGCCAGGAACGCCCGCGCAATGGCCACCCGCTGGCGCTCACCGCCCGAGAGCTTGACCCCACGTTCGCCCACCATCGTCTCGTAGCCTTTGGGCAGGGTGGTAATGAAGTCGTGGACGTTGGCCATCCTGGCGGCGTCCATCACCTCTGCACGCGTTGCACCAGGGCGGGCATAGGCGATGTTGTCGGCCAGGGTCCTGTGGAACAGGATCGGTTCCTGCTGCACAATGGCGATCTGACCGCGAAGGCTTGCCTGTGTGTGCTCGGCGATGTTTTGCCCGTCGATCAGGATCTGGCCGCCATTGATGTCATGCAGGCGCTGGATGAGCTTGACGAAAGTGGTCTTGCCCGAGCCCGAATGTCCAACGAGTCCGATGCGTTCGCCCGGCTTGATCGTCACCGAAAAGTCCTTGTAGAGCGGGTTGTCGTGCCCGCCATACTGGAAGGTGACCCGATCGAACGCGACCGCGCCCCTGCCAATGCGGATCGGCGTGGCATCGGCCTTGTCGGCAACGCCGAAGGGCGCGGCGTCGAGTTCGACCAGTTCCTCCATCTCGTTGACCGAGCGCTGCAGGTTGCGGAAATGCATGCCGACATCCTGCAAATAGCCCTGCAGGACGAAGAACGAGGTCAGAACGAAGGTGATATCGCCTGCATTTGCCACGCCCTGCATCCAGAGCAGCACACCGGTGCCCAGGATCGTGGCGCGCAGAATGAGCAGCGCCGTATCCTGCGTCACGCCGTTGAGATTGTAACGGTTCCATGTCCTGAGCGTACGTTTTTGCCACTTGGCGACAACGCCACCCAGCCTGGCTTCTTCGCGTGCCTCGGCACCGAAACCCTTGACCACGGCGTTGCAGCCGATGGCATCCGACAACGCGCCGCCCACCTTGGTGTCCCAGGCATTGGAAAGCGAGGCCGCCGGCGACACGTAAGCCACGGTGATGCCTATGGTGCCGGCAATAAAAAGCAACGATCCAAGCCCGATCACCAGTCCCATCACCGGCCAGAACGATGCGAGCAATACCGTTGTGCCCACCAGCATGATCGTCGAAGGAAACAGGGCGACGAGCAGTGTGTCGTTCAACAGGTCGAGCGACCACATGCCGCGCGTAATCTTGCGCACGGTGGAGCCGGCGAACGTGTTGGCGTGCCAGTCGGTCGAGAACCGCTGTACGCGATGGAAGGTCTCGTTGACCACGTCGGCCATCATAAAGAGCGTAAGCCGGATGATGTTGCGGAACGCGCCGAACCGCAGGACGACCGCTGTCGCGCCCAGCGCAACAAGAATGCCCAGGGCCGAAAACGCTGCTTGCAGTGTCGGCTCATCGCCGACCGAGCCCGAAGCGATGGCCTCGACAAGGCGGCCCGCAAAATAGGGTGTCATCACATCGGCCAGCGTCGCCAGCATGATGAAGCCCAAAATTGCGGCGATACGCCAGGGCTGGCGTCGCCAATGCCGGAAGGTGTAGCCGAGAACAGCCCGATAGGTCGCGGCGTTGATATCGAGTTTCTTGCGAGTCATGGTGCCGATACCGGCTGCCGCGCACAGATGCGGGCGCACCGGTCCTATTAACTGGAAATGGAATGACCGAGCGACAGGCGGACTTATCCCCGTGTGACGGTCGCTTCGAATGAAGGAAAATGCGTGGCGGCCTCTAGAGGCGGCGGACGCGGGGCATGGCCGGCAACCTAACGGTGGCGTTCATAACCCTGGGAGGGTGCGGTGATACTGGTCAATGCAACGCCTCCTTGCAGGTTTGCGCCAAACGAAGCACTTCTTATAGATGCGAAAAAATGTCGCGCCAAGAGCTGTTCGGTAGAAAAAAATTCTACACGACGATAGCGGGCCGAAACCGACCGAATTTGGTCAGGCCGGATGGCCCTCCGCATCCTTTTTCTCGGCGGCGATGTCCGCGTCGGCAGTTGTGACCGGACGGACGGCCTCTTTTGCCAATTGGCGCTCACGCAGCCAGATATAGAGCCCCGACCCGATCACGATTGGCCCGCCCATGAACAGCCACAGGGTGGGCGGTTGATTAAAGATCAGCCAGCTCGAGAGCGTCATCCAGACGATCTGGCTGTATCCGAATGGCGCCAGAACCGAAGCGGGCGCGTAACGGTGCGCCACGATCGATATCTGGTGACCCGTCATGGCGGCCAATCCAACTCCCAGGAAGATGAGCCAGGCAAATGGCCCGTCGGGCCATGTCCAATTGGCCAGGGCAAACGGCAAGAGGCAGACGGTGCCCACGAGGCCGGCATAGAGCTGCAGGCTTGCGGTTGTTTCGGTCTCCGTCAGCTTGCGGGTCAGGATGAAATAAAGTCCAGCCGACAGGATGCTGCCCAAGGACAGAAAGATCGCCCAGTGGAAGCTGGCATCCCAAGGCTGGATGATGATGACGATGCCGACGAACCCTACGAAAATGGCCACCCAGCGTCGCCAGCCGACCTGTTCGCCCAAAAAGGGTACTGACAAGGCGGTGATAAGCAGCGGCATCCCGAACATGATCGAAGAGGTCACGGTCAGCGGCAGATAGAGCAGTGCGAAGAAATTGAACGCTGTCATGCCGAGCAGCCCGAACCCGCGCAGAATTTGCAGGGCGGGTCGTCGGGTCTTGAAGCTGCCCATTCCCAATTGCGGCAGCAGCAGCCCGGCCATGAACGCGAATTGCAGAAAGTAGCGCCCGAACGCGACCTGGGTCGGCGGCATGCCCGAAAGTGCCATCCACTTCGCGCAGGTGTCGCAGATCGTGAAGAATATATAGGTGACAAGCGCCAGACCGATCGCAAACAAGCGGCGGTCCTGGTGCCCGACGGTCGAACTGGACATGAAATACGCCTGGCAAGAACGGGGGAGCTGGGGCCGAACCTAGCCCAATTGCATCGCTATGCAAGCCTCGTTTTCAGATGCATGTGCTCTACGCTGCCGCATCTGAAAGGAGGGATGCCGGCCCTCAGAGCCGGCACTTTGCTTATTCTGGAAGGATGCGGACAGCACCCAGATCGGCGCTCGCGGCAAAGGCCGCATAGGCCTTGAGCGCGGTCGTCACCTTGCGCTTGCGCGGCGCTTCGGGTTTCCAGCCATCAGCGCCCCTGGCGTCCATGGCCGCGCGGCGGCGCGCCAATTCAGCATCGGAAACCGCAAGGTTGATGGTGCGATTGGGAATGTCGATTTCGATCCTGTCGCCCGCTTCGACCAGCCCGATCGCGCCGCCCTGGGCTGCCTCGGGGGAGACATGCCCTATGGAAAGCCCCGATGTGCCGCCGGAAAACCGGCCGTCGGTCAGCAGCGCGCAGGCCTTGCCCAGTCCTTTGGACTTGAGATAGCTCGTCGGGTAGAGCATCTCCTGCATGCCCGGGCCGCCCTTGGGGCCCTCGTAGCGGATGACGACGACGTCGCCTTCCTTGACCTTGCCGGTCAGAATGCCCGAAACCGCATCGTCCTGGCTTTCATAGACAACGGCCGTGCCGGTGAATTTGAGAATGGATTCGTCAACGCCGGCGGTTTTAACCACGCAGCCATTGAGCGCGATATTGCCCTTGAGCACCGCAAGTCCACCATCTTTCGAAAAGGCATGCTCGGTGGAGCGAATGACGCCATCCTTGCGGTCGAGATCGAGCTCGGCCCAACGGTTCTCGGTCGAAAACGCCTGCGTCGTGCGCACGCCGCCCGGCGCCGCCATGAAGAACTGACGCACGCTTTCCGAATTGGTGCGCGAAATGTCCCAGCGATCGAGCGCATCGCCCAGGGTTGCGCTGTGGACCGTCGGCAATTCGCGATGCAGCAAATTGGCCCGATCGAGCTGACCCAGAATGCTCATGATGCCACCGGCGCGATGGACGTCTTCCATGTGTACGTCCTGCTTGGCCGGAGCCACCTTGCACAGGACCGGCACCTTGCGCGACAGGGCGTCGATATCGTCCATGGTGAAATCCACCTCGCCTTCATAGGCGGCGGCCAGAATGTGGAGCACGGTGTTGGTCGACCCGCCCATGGCGATATCGAGCGCCATGGCATTCTGGAAGGCCTTTTTGGTGACGATCGAGCGCGGCAACACGCTTTCGTCGTCCTGCTCGTAGTAGCGGCGGGCGAGATCGACGATCAGATGTCCCGCTTCCAGGAATAGCCGCTTGCGGTCGGCATGGGTCGCCAATGTCGAACCATTGCCCGGCAGGGAGAGACCCAGGGCTTCGGTCAGGCAGTTCATCGAATTGGCCGTGAACATGCCCGAGCACGACCCGCATGTGGGGCAGGCGGCTTCCTCGATGGCGGCCACTTCATCGTCGGTGTAGCTGTCATCGGCGGCAACGACCATGGCGTCGACCAGATCGAGTGCCTGAAGTTTGTCGCGATGGACGACCTTGCCCGCTTCCATGGGGCCACCAGAAACGAAGACGACGGGAATGTTGAGCCGCATGGCCGCATTCAGCATGCCCGGCGTGATCTTGTCGCAATTGGAAATGCAGACCATGGCGTCGGCGCAATGCGCGTTGACCATATATTCAACGCTGTCGGCGATCACTTCGCGGCTGGGCAGGGAATAGAGCATCCCGTCATGGCCCATGGCGATGCCGTCATCGACGGCGATGGTGTTGAATTCCTTGGCGACGCCTCCGGCGCGCTCGATTTCGCGCGCCACCATCTGCCCGAGATCTTTCAGGTGCACATGGCCCGGCACGAACTGGGTGAAGGAATTGACCACGGCAATGATCGGCTTGCCGAAATCGCCATCCTTCATGCCGGTGGCGCGCCAAAGGCCGCGGGCACCGGCCATATTGCGGCCATGGGTGGTTGTACGGGAGCGATATGCGGGCATGAGGTCACCTGCGGAAAAGAAAAAATGTTGGCTCTTGGCCCATCCCGGCCGGTGTCTCCTCGGCACCACCGGAACCATTACCTATCTCTAACGCCGCTGGGCCCGAGTGTAAAGATAAACCGTACCGTAACGTACGGTACGGCAGAAAATTGCGCGACTCGGTTGCCCGAAGGGTCACGATCGCGCAATAGATCGCCTTTTGGAAGTTTCGCCCTTGGGAGGGCTTTATGTCGGTCTGGACAATTTTACTGGTGATCGCGGTTCTGGCAGTCGTAATTATCGGCGGCGGGTATGTGTGGTGGAATACGCGGGTAAGAACGCATACGCCGCAATTCGGCACAAAACCTGCAATTCCGTCGCCAAAGCCGCAGGGCGCGGTTCCCATGCTCAAAATGCCGACGGCGCGCGGCTGGCGCGATGGGGCCAGGCCTCGGGTGGCTCAGAGTCTGAAAGTCAGCGCGTTTGCCGATAAACTCAAACATCCCCGGTGGGTCTATGCGCTGCCCAATGGCGATGTGCTGGTTGCCGAGTCCGCAACCATCCCTCGCAAGGTTTCAGGGTTTATGGATTATGCCATGAACCGGACGATGAAGCGGGCTGGAGCGACCTATCCGAACGCAAACCAGATCACGCTGCTGCGCGATGCGGATGGTGACGGGGTGCCTGAAATCCGCGAAGTGTTTCTCAAGGATCAGCACCAGCCATTCGGCATGGCGCTCATCGGTTCGACGCTCTATGTCGGCAACTCCAATAGCGTAGTGGCGTTCCCCTATGAGGATGGCCAGACCTCCATCGCGGCTCCGGGCAAGACGATCTTTACGATGAAGGACGGCGGCCACTGGACCCGCAATCTCATCGCCAGCGCCGACGGCACGAAGCTCTATGTTGCCATAGGGTCGCTTTCCAACATCGCCGAGGAGGGCTTTGAGGCCGAGGAGGGCCGCGCCTGCATTGTCGAACTCGATCTGGCGACCGGCCAGAATCGCGAATTTGCCGGGGGCCTGCGCAACCCGGTCGGCATGGCCTGGGAGCCGACGGACGGGCAACTCTGGACGGTTGTCAACGAGCGCGACGGACTGGGCGACGAAACTCCGCCCGACTATCTCACCTCGGTCAAGGATGGCGGGTTCTATGGCTGGCCCTATTCCTATTGGGGCGACACTGTCGACGACCGCGTGCAGCCCCAGCGAACCGATCTCGTCGCCAGGGCGACGGCACCCGATTATGCGCTGGGCGGGCATACGGCTTCGCTTGGCCTGTGCTGGCTTCCAGCGGGCACACTGCCCGGCCTTCCAGAGGGCATGGTGATCGGCCAGCACGGGTCATGGAACCGCTCGAAACTCTCAGGATACAAGGTGATCCTTGTTCCGTTCAAGGGCGGGAAACCTTCGGGTGAGCCCATTGAAATCCTTGGCGGTTTTCTTTCGCAAGACGAGAAGTTCTCCAATGGCCGCCCGGTTGGCGTCACTGTCGCCAAGGACGGTGCCCTGCTCGTTGCCGACGATGTCGGTCACATCGTCTGGCGCGTGACCGCAGCCTAAAGGGAAATGCCGAGTAGCTGACGCGCTTTGCGCGTCAGGCCGGCGGCTACCAGTTCGTAGGAGCGCTTCACATAGGCTTCCAGTTCGGTGGCGGAAAGGGGCGCTCGCTCTGCGGCCGTAACCCATTTGCGCTTGGCGAAGTACGAAGCCTGGCCGACACCATCGAGGCTGGTCAGAAGCTCAAAGCTTTCCTCGCTGCACTTGAAGGTCAGGGCCGCACCGTTCTCGTCCGCGCTGAGCAGCACGAACACCTTGCCGCCGACCTTGGCGACGTGGGCCTCCCACTGATCGACAAGTGAAGTCCCCACTAGCGTCGCGACGAAATCGTCAAAGATCTTCCTCTCGAAGATGCCGGTCGTCACGGTCTACAGCACCTTGGAAACGTTGAGAAATCCGTTCCGCTCACGGTTTGCCGCCGTGATGGATTTCTCCGATCCCATGGCAACGATGTGCCCGTTGCGGGCCACTTCGTCCAGAAGATCCGCCGCCTTTGCGAAATCGGCTGCCGATGTAGAAAGCACCTGTTCGCGGCGTTTCTGACGGTAGTCCTCGGTTACCCCGGTCAGCGTCCGGACCAGCGCCGTATAACCCTTGGCATCGGGCAGAAGGTAAGGATCGAGGTCGCCGATGGTTCCGATGATCGATCGCGCGACATCGGAGGGCGAAACGCCTTTGCGCAGGAAGGACGGGGCCGCGTCGTACACATCGAGCGTGGCGACGAGGTTGGGATCGCGATACGAGCCGAATGCGTAGGTGTCGGCCAGCGGATTGAAGCTGGCGAATCCTCCATAGGCGCCGCCTTCGACGCGAACCTTGTCCCACAGATAAGTGGTGCCGAGATACTTGGTGACCACCGACAGCGCACCGGACGGTTCATGGCCGAGCGCCTTGAGGTTCACCCCCTTGGCGACGTAATTGACCTGGGCCGGAATGGTCAGGCCTTCATTGGCCGGATGGGGCAGGGGCGACCAGTCGGCGCGGACGAAATCACGGCGCGGCAGGCGCTGCTGGAAGGACTTGAGTTCGTCGGCAAAGGCAGGCCATGCCGCCCCGTCGGTGGTGACGTTGGCGATGGCCGCATTGGCGTTGATGAGATGGCTGCGAATGTCTTCGAGCGCCGACTGGACCGAGGGCCAGTCGTTCTCGATCTTCTGCGCCAGTTCGCGCAGGAACAGCAACTGCGTGATACCGCCGGTCTGCTCGGACAGCCAGTCGGCTTCGTGGAGCGAAGCGCGAAGGCGGGTAAAGACGTATTGATGGCCTGAGGGCACCAGCGAGGCCTCGGTCCGGGCCTTGTCCTCTGCGACGATCTGGCGGATGCGATCGCGGTTGTCGAACCGGGCATCGGTCAGGATATCGTGAACGATATCAAGCATTTCCCCGGTCTTTTCGGCGGTGGCCTTGGCGCGGACGATCAGAAATGCGGCCGCTTCCGCGCTGTCGAGGATCGGTGAATTGAGCCGGGAAATCCCGATGCCACCGGTGGAGCGCCCGATGCGCTGGGTGAGCGCAACAAAATCGGCTTTCGAAGTGCCGGTTTGCTTGAGCGCGCGGGAAAACAGGGGAAGATAAGCCAGAAGATCGCGCGGCAAGGTTTTGAGATCAAAGCCTAAATCGAGATAGACGATCCCGTTGGTGGCGATGTCGTGATAGAGCGTCCGCACGCCCTCTACCGCCTTTTCCTCGGTGGGAATGCTCATCCCCTCACGCGGCAAATCGGCCACGGTCAGGGTCGGGATTTTGGCAAGGTCCTCGGGCTTGTCGGCGGCATTCTGGAGGGCCTTGAGCTTTTTGGTCGTCTCGATGGCGGCGGCGATGTCGTTATCGTTCATGGCGGCGCGTGCCGCATCGAGCCGTGCGCGCTCGGCGGCTTCCTCGCGCTCGGCCTGTTCGGGGTCGGGGCGCAGGACGAGCGTCGTGCGGTGGGTGTTGTCGAGAAGGTTGGTGCGGATAAGGCCCTCGATGACTTTTTCGCCCGAGGCGATGCGGGCCTTGAGACTGGCCAGCGCGGTCTCGAACCGCAGCCCGTCGAGCGGATCGCGGCCATAGAGCCAATTGTTCAGCGCACCGAAAAAGTAAGCGATTCCACGAGGATAGCCGCCGGTGTTCTGTTCGCGAAGTTCAAATTCCAGCGAGTTGAGCGTGGCTTCGATCGTTGCATCGTCGATCCCGTGTTCGGCGAGATGGGCGAGGGTGTTCAGGATCAGGGTTTCGATCCGGTCCGCATCGTTGGCATCGGCGCCGCGCAGGCCGAAATTGAGGACCGGCTGGGAGAGTTCGATGGCCGAGGAAATGATGGCCTCGCCCAGCCCCGATTCGATAAGGGCCTTGTGCAGCGGCGCCGCGGAATTGCCGACCAGCGCCCGGCGCATCACGGTGCGGGCGAGCTGTTCCTCTATGTCGCCGGTCGGTTCGACCATCCAGTTGACGGTAACGAAGGACGAGCGCTTGTTGGCATCGTCGGCCGGATAGGTCTTTTCGACCCGGCGCGGCGCATCGAAGCGCGTCTGGAGCCTATGTGCTTGAGATTTCTCGCCTTTTTCAAAGCGTGATAGCACTTCATCGAGCAGTTCGAGCCGCTTTTCGGGGTCGTCGTCGCCGTAGAAAATGATCTGGGCGTTTGAAGGGTGATAGTAGCGTTTGTGAAAATCCCTGAACTGTTCATATGTGAGATCGGGCATGACCCGAGGATCGCCGCCACTATAGTTCGAGTAGAGACCATCGGGGAAAAGTGATTGCAGGGCGTAGGCGTAATTGACCTGATCGGGTGAGGAGAAACCGCCCTTCATTTCGTTGAACACCACCCCCTTGAAAATCAGCGGATCACCGGGATTCTCGACCTCGTAGTGCCAGCCCTCCTGCTGGAAGGTCTCGCGGGTCAGGAGCGGGAAAAACACAGCGTCCATATAGACTTGCGTCAGGTTGTAGAAATCGGCGAGGTTCTGGCTGGCCACCGGATAGACGGTCTTGTCGGGGAACGTCATGGCGTTGAGAAAGGTGTGCAAGGAGCCCTTGAGCATTTCAACGAACGGTTTTTTGACGGGGAATTTTTCCGAGCCGCAGAGGACGGAATGCTCAAGGATATGGGGCAAACCGGTCGAATCCTCGGGCGGGGTGGCAAAGGAGATGCCGAACACCTTGTTCTCGTCGTCGCTGATGAGAGAGAGCACTTCCGCGCCGGTCTTTATGTGCCGGTAATGGCGGGCCAAGGCATTGACCTCGCTGATCTTTTCCTCGGCGATCAGCTCATAGGCGGGATGGTGCGGCATGAAGGGCTCCTCTTGGGCGGGACGTGTGCGCCAATGTAGGAGCGGGCGGGGCCGCTGCCAACCTCCCCCAAACAATGTCGTGAAAATGTATGGACTTGAGCGTTCGGTGCCACCACATTGCTCAACAATGAGGAAATATCCCGGGAGACAGGGCGCATGATACGATTTGGGTTGGCCGCAATGGTGGCGGTGACCGGTTTGCTGGTCGCGCCCATGCCGGCACCGGCCCAGACCGCGCCCGAACGCTGCGCTGCAATCGGCCCCGCGAGCGAGCGGCTGGCCTGCTATGATTCGATCTTCCGCTCGGACCAGTTCACCGGAGACGATGGCGATGCCGCCGGCGACCAGGGCCTGTGGACCAGCGGCATCGAGGTGTCCCAGATCGAGGGGACCGAAGTGCCCTTCGCCACGCTCGAATCCGAACAGCTGATCCCCGCTCTGGCCGGAGGACGGGCTCCGGCCCGTGTGACGATCCTGTGCGTCGATGGCGAGACCACGCTGCAGTTCGGCTTTGCCGGCTCGGCGATGGGCACGCCGACATCGAACAGCGCCGCCATCACTCTGCAATATGATCGCCAGCCGCCCCGCACCCAATCGGTCGCGCTATCTCCGGACAGGCTGGCCATCGGCTTTTTCGAAACCGCCCAGGCGCGGCCGGTCATCGATCAGTTGCGCCAGACCCAGCGGCTGTTCGTGCGCGCCACGCCGCAATCGCAGCGTTCGGTGACCGTCAGCTTCCAGCTCGAGGGCATCGAGGCTGCCCTCCAGCCCGTGCGCGACGCGTGCGGCTGGTAGCAGGAGGCGCGAACCGGCAGGGGTCATAAATTCCTGATACCGTCACATAAGTTTGTTGCAACTAAAGTCTTATGCTGCTGGAACGGCATGCGGCCGCATGCGTTAAAGCGAGCGCAACCGCGTCCCACGCGGTTCTGATTCCTCACAGACTATTTTCAAAAATTTACAGGAGATTGCTCATGGCGACGCGACATAGTGAACGCGGAGGCAGGCCCCCGATTGCCAAGGCGCTCATGGGCGGCGCGGTCGCTGCCGCGCTCATGCTTTCAACGAGCATGGTTGCCGCGCAGGTGACGCCGGTCGAAATCGAAAGCGGCGACAACTCGCTGTTTTCCTCGCGCGTCCTGAGCACGGGCCTGTCCAATCCCTGGGCCATGCGCTGGGGTCCCGACGACATGATCTGGCTCACCGAGCGCACCAGCGGCGAGGTGACCCGTGTCGATCCGACCACCGGCGCCCAGCAATTGCTGCTGACGCTGGACGACGTCTATACCGGTCCCCAGCACGAGGGCCTGCTCGGCATGGCCCTGCATCCCGAACTGCTCCAGGACACGGGAAATGACTACATCTATATCGGCTATACGATCAACAACGGTACAGCCCAAGAGCCCGATCCGTCGGCACAGATCGTGCGCTACACCTACGATGCCAGCCTCCAGCAACTCGTCGAGCCGACCATCCTGATCGAGGGCCTGCCGGCCTGGAACGACCACAATGCCGGTCGCGTGGTGTTCGGCCCGGACGACAAGCTCTACTATTCGATCGGTGAACAGGGCGCCAATTTCGGCCGCAACTACCAGCGTCCCAATCTGGCCCAGGTCCTGCCCACCCAGCAGGAGGTGGACAATCAGGACTGGCACACCTATTCGGGCAAGGTCCTGCGCCTCGAACTTGACGGTTCGATCCCACAGGACAATCCCGAGATCGACGGCGTCAAGAGCCATATCCTGAGCTATGGACACCGCAACCCGCAGGGTCTCGGCTTCGGTCCGGACGGCACGCTTTACGAAGCCGAGCACGGCCCGGCCAGCGACGATGAATTCAACATCATCCGGCCCGGCGGCAATTACGGCTGGCCCAATGTGGCCGGTTTCATCGACGACCAGGCCTATTTCTACGCCAATTGGAGCGAGGGACCCGAAGGCGTCGACCGCAATGCCCGCCCGATCCCCGACACCGTGCCGCAATTCGAGGAAAGCGACTTCGAAGGCGACATGATCGATCCCATCGCCACCTATTTCACTGTCGAGGACGGCTACGAGTTCGGCCAGATTTGCGGCTATATCTGCGATCCGACGGTGGCTCCCTCTTCGATCCTCTATTACGGCGCCGGTGAAGACGGGATTGCCGAGTGGGACAATTCGGTTCTGATCCCGACCCTCAAGCACGGCACCCTCTATGTGCAGCATCTCACCGAGGACGGTCAGCAGACCGACGGGCTGCCCGAAGCCTGGCTGAGCACGCAGAACCGCTATCGCGACGTCATCGTTTCGCCCGACGGCAAGACGGTGTTCATCGCCACCGACGCGTTCGGGTCCGCTGCCCAGAAATACGGCGAAGGGCTCAACACCTCGGTTCTGCACAACCCCGGCTCGATCCTGATGTTCACCTATGGTGAAGAGGGCGGCGGCCTTGGCGTTGTCGAAGGCAATGATTTCGATGCCAGCCCGCAGGCCGAGGCCGGACCCGAGGAGTTCGAGGACCCCAACACCGGCAAGGAAGCGGCAGAAGGTGAAGCCGGCGACGAAGCGGCCGCCATCACCAGCGATTCCAATGTGAGCGAAGTCGCCGGCCTCGGCGCGCCCAAATTTGCCGCCAATTGCGCCATGTGCCATGGCCCGGCCGGGCAGGGCGGAGCCGGAGCGGTACTGGCCGGAAACGAAAACCTGGCCGACGCCAGCTTCGTTGCCAACACCCTGATCCACGGCTTTGGCTACATGCCCGCGTTCGGCAACCAGCTTTCCGATGAGGATATCGCCCAGATCGGGACCTATATCCGCAATTCGTTCGGCAACGACTTCGGCGTTCTGACGACCGAGGAGGTCGCGGCGGCCCGCTGATACCGGCGGTCTGCACCTGACATGGAGGGCGGGGGAGACCCCGCCTTTTTTTGTTTTGCAGTGTCGGAACTTAACACGCCGGTGCGTCCTTGAGATGTAACGACACAGGAGAACCGTCATGGCGCAATTGAAGGACAAGATCTCGTCGGCGATCGTCGCGGTGAGCGATATCGAGCGGGCGCGCAAATTCTATAGCGAAACGCTTGGCCTCGAACTCGAAGAGGACGGCATGGGTGGCGTGCTGGTCTACAAGACCGGGAGCACGTATCTGCTTGTCTATCCTTCCGATTTTGCCGGCACCAACAAGGCGAATGCGGTGGTGTTCGATTGCGGCGGCGATATCGAGGCGACCGTCGTGGCGGCCCTCGCCGACAGGATCGGCACATTGCCCGAAGAGTTGCGGCGCTCGTTGACATGGGACCAGGGCAAGGAGATGGCTCGCCACAAGAGCTTCACCATCGCAACCGATCTACAGGTGTACTTCTGTGATCCGCGCAGTCCCTGGCAGCGCGGCAGCAACGAAAACACCAACGGCCTGCTCAGGCAGTACTTCCCGAGAGCAACAAACTTCTCCCAAGTCTCGCAGGCTCAACTCGACGAAGTGGCTCTACGGCTCAATCAGAGACCGCGAAAAACCCTGGACTTCGAGACCCCGGCCAATAGGCTGCATAAGGTGTTGCAGTGACCGGCTGAGCCCACCACCCCATTGCAGAAGCGCCGGCCATACAGCGGTGTAAAGGGAAAGGGGCGGGAGTTTCGCCCGCCCCTACGCAAGTGTCGCCTGAGGCTAGTGCGGTTGCCGTCTAGTGGCCCTTTACCTTCTTGATCTCCCCCGACTTGATCTTGGCGAAATACTGGTTCACCTCGCGCTTGACGACCGGCATCAAGAGGTAGAGGCCGATGATGTTGGGCAGGGCCATGGCAAAGATCATCGAATCCGAGAAGTCGATGACAGGGCCCAGGCTCATCGAGGCGCCGATGACCACGAACACGCAGAAGATGATCTTGAATACGTTCTCCTTGGTCTTGCCCTCGCCGAACAGATAGGTCCACGATTTGAGCCCGTAATAGGACCAGCTCAGCATTGTCGAAAAGGCGAACAAAAGCACAGCCAGGGCAAGAAGATAGGGGAAGAAGCTGAACTGAGCGCCGAAGGCGGCCGATGTCAGTTCAACCCCGGTGAGCCCCGTGCTGAGCGAGCCGGTGAAGATGATGACCAGCGCGGTCATGGTGCAGATCACCACGGTATCGATGAACGGTTCGAGCAGCGAGACGATGCCTTCGGTGGCCGGCTCCTTGGTGCGCACCGCGGAGTGGGCGATGGCCGCCGAGCCGATGCCCGCCTCGTTCGAGAACGCCGCACGGCGGAAGCCCTGGATCAGGGCGCCGATGGCGCCGCCCGCCACACCTTCGGGCGAGAACGCGCCGCCGATGATCTGGGAGAAGGCCCAGCCGATGGAACCGATGTTGATCAGGATGATGACCAGCGCCGTGCCCACATAGAGGATGCCCATGAACGGCACGACTTTTTCGGTGACCCGGGCAATCGACTTGATACCGCCGATGATGACCGCGCCGACGATGAGCGCCATGACGATCCCGAACAGCCAGCCGAAGCCTGCGAGCGGGCTGGAGCCGTTGCCGCCGGTGATGTTGACGAGTTGCTGGAAGGACTGGTTGGACTGGAACATATTGCCCCCGCCCAACGCCCCGCCGATGCAGCAGATGGCAAAGAAGATGGCGAAGAACCGGCCCAGTCCGGCCATGCCGCGCTCGGCAAGGCCCTTTGACAGATAGTACATCGGACCGCCCGAGACGCGCCCGTCGGGCAACTCGTTGCGGTATTTGACGCCCAGCGTACACTCGGTGAACTTGGACGCCATGCCCAACAGGCCGGCCAGAATCATCCAGAAGGTCGCGCCCGGACCGCCGACGGCGATGGCAACGCCGACCCCGGCGATGTTGCCCAGCCCGACGGTTCCCGAGAGCGCCGTGGCCAGCGCCTGGAAATGGGAGACCTCGCCCGCGTCCTTTGGATCGGAATAATCGCCCCGCACAAGCGCGATGGCGTGCCCGAACACCCGGAACTGGATGAACCCGAAATAGACGGTGAAGATGGCCGCCGCGATGACCAGCCAGCCCACGATGAGGGGGAAGTCGACGCCAGCGACGGGCACCGAATAGAAGATGACGCTGACGACCGCGTTGGAAAGCGGTGAAATGGCGTCATTGACCATCATGTCGATGGTCCTTGTGGTTTCCTCGATGGTCTCCTGCGCCTCGACGGCGGCTTCGGCGGTCTCCTCGGTCGCCTCCTGCCCGAAGGCGGGAAGGGCGAACAATGGCAGCAGCAGCGCCAGTGCCAATAGAAGTTTTCTCATTTTGATGTCCCCTTGATCCTTCGCTCCCTGCCGGTTTGCCGTCGGCTTCGGGCGAAGTGTTGATTGGTGCGACCCCTTACGGAACCACGGTGACCGGCACTGTGGCGACCTGGACGAGCGCCATGGTCAGCCCGCCCAGGAGGCGGTCGGTGAGCTTGCGCGAGCCCTGGCGGCCGACAAAGATCTGCTTTGCGCCGGACGACTGTGCAATTTCCGCGATGATTTCGCCGGCGTGGCCGTATCGCACCTCGTGGGTGGTGGTGATGCCTGAGGCCCTGTATTTTTCGGCAACCGGTTCGACGACCCTGGCGGCGCGAACGAGTTCTTCCTCACGCCTCTTGTGGCGCTCGGCCAGCTCTTCCTGACTCAGGAAACTGTAGGGCGACCATTCAAGCACCAGAACCAGATGCAGCGTGGCACCCGATGTCTTGGCGAGGCCGGCGGCAAGATCAGCAGCGCGCCCCGAAGCTTCGGTCCCGTCGAAGCCCACTATGTAGATGTCTGACATCCATTTTCCCCTCAACTCGCCAGTACAAGTACGGATCGGATGAAGGGGGCTTTGCGCCGCTATCGGGCGCCATCTGGTTTTCTATTGTCCGCAACAGCCCGGCATACCCAATTTTGACCCCTTAACGACAAGTTAAGCGCAAATTGTCGCAGGAGTCTCGCTCTATCGGTCGCGGGTTCTCCGGGCTGGGGAAATCAGGGCTTCCGGCAGCCAAGCAGCAGCGGGTTTTCCACAAGGCCGGTGGACTTGCCCGGACCGCTGCAAATTGCGCAAACTCGTTCTTTGAATCGGAAGAGGTGCATCCCGATGACCGCGAACGCCAATTGGATTCGCGCAGAAGTTTACCGCGCTCCTGCAAGAGATTGGCGCGACTCCTCAATTTGACGGCAGACCCAACGAAATTCCCGAGGCGATCCCTTTTGCCCAGGATAGCGCAGAGCGCCCCTATGACGCCGACGCCGTGCGGCGCTTTCATGGGGCGCTGGTGCCGATTAACCGGGTATTCGAGATGTTCCGGACAGCTTTGTGGGCAAGGTCAGCCCGGTGCATCTGTTCTGGGGCAGCTTCGACATGGCGGTGAGCGGTGGTGGTTCTCGGGGAAGGCCCCCTCACCCGTCTGGCTGCGCCATCCGACCTCTCCCCCAAGGGAGAGGTGGCTCTCGGCGCTCGCGGCTTTCTTACCTCTCCCTTGGGGGGAGAGGTCGGCGCGAAGCGACGGGTGAGGGGGCCTTTCTGGCCCTTTAGTATTCTAGCCTCCCTCACCGCCCTGCCGGGCACCCTCTCCCCGAAAGGGGCGAGGGTTGGGTTTGCTGGAGCGATGGGGAGGGCGCGGCCGGGCCGCCTCATCCGGCGGGCCGGCCAGCGGGCAAAATCGCCGCATTGTCCTTTGCCGGTCCTGGTGTAAAAGCGCGGGACCGGCAAACTGACGGGGAAAGCGAAGGCATGGGCCTTGCGCGCGACATTGCGAAAGAGATCATAGGGGCGCTGGCGGTGCTGGCGCTGGTGTTTCTCGCGTTTGCGCATCAACCTTTGGCCATCGCAACCGCCGATGACGGGCTTTCCTATTCGGTCGCCGACCTTTCGTTCTGCGGTGGTGCGCCCGGCGACAAGGGCACCGGCCATTCGCCCTGCCACGCCTGCCGGGCCGGGCTTGCCGACCTTCCTGCGGCCCCCTGCGTCACCGAGCCCGCTTATGCCTCCTTTGCGTTGGCCCGGTTTACGCTCGCCGACGACCTGGTGGTCCGACAGCATCCATTTTCGCCCCACAAGTCGCGAGCGCCACCAGCGCCGGCCTGATTGAATTCGAATTTCTTTCAGACCAATCAGAGCTTTTCGCGGCCCCGGAGGGGCGCTCAACAGGTCCAAGTTTTTGTTTGTCGCGTTTCCGAACCGCAAAACCGTTCCCATCCCCGATCGGGTCGAGGGCATGCTTTTGCTGGACGCGCTCTAGCTGGAGATCACCGATGATCCATATAGCTTCCCGCGCGGCGCTTGCCGCCGCATCCGCCCTTGCCATCGCATCGCCCGCCATGGCGCATATGACCTTCGAGACCGCGCAATCGGCGCCGGGCGAAACCTTTCGGGGCGTCCTCGTCTTGCCCCATGGCTGCGATGGCGCCCCGACCGACACGGTGCGCGTGACGCTGCCCGACGGCTTTGCCGATGCGAGCGCCGAGGCCAAGGACGGCTGGGCGCTCGAAACGTCGGAACACAATGGTCGGGTGAGCCGGATCGTCTGGTCGGGCGGTTCGGTGCCCGATGACGGACACGAGACCTTTGCCTTTACCGGGAGGTTTGCAACCGATTTGCCCGAGACCGACATATTGTTTGCCGTCGAGCAGATGTGCGGCGAGGTTTCGCTTGGCTGGGAGCCGGCGGTGAGCCTTGGCGATGAACCGGCCGATCAAGGGCACGATGGCGGCGATGCCGTCACGGTTGGCGATCTGGAGCTTTCGGGCGCGTTCGCGCGCGCAACCCTGCCCAATGCCCCCGTGGGCGGGGGTTATGTGACGATCACCAATACCGGCGATCGGCCCGACCGGCTGGTTTCCGCGCAATCTTGGTTTTCGCCCGACGTGCAGATCCACGAAATGGCTGTGGTCAACGACGTCATGAACATGCAGCACTTGCCCGAGGGGCTCGAAATCCCCGCCGGGGAAACCGTAACGCTGGCGCCGGGCGGGCTGCACATGATGTTCATGGACATTGCCCAGCCCTTCGTTCAAGGTGAAACCGTGCCCGTGACGCTGACGTTCGAAAGGGCCGGCGCTGTCGAGATCGAACTGGCGGTGCAGGCGTTCGGGGCGTCGGGAATGACTTCCGGGCACGAGGGGCACTGATCCGATGGCCAATTCGATATTTCATACGGTGCGCATCGTGCTCTGGACCCTGGTCGTCGTCGCGGCAGCCGGGGCTGGGGCTTTGTGGTATTCGACCCAGGTGCGGCCCGATCCGTCCACGCGACTGGCCGCCGCGCCGCAAGGGCAGTACGGGGCCGGTGACTACCAGCTCGTCGACCATACAGGCGCGCCGGTCGATCAGACGGCATTCACCGGAAAGCCCTCGATGGTGTTTTTCGGGTTCACCCACTGCCCCGATGTGTGCCCGACCACACTGGGCGACATGCAGCACTGGTTTGCCGAACTGGGCGACGACGCTGACCGGGTGAACGCCTTTTTCGTCTCCGTCGATCCCGAACGCGACACCCCGGAGGTGCTTGGCGAATATGTGGGCTGGGTCTCCGAGCGGATCACGGGGATCACCGGCGAGCCCGCCGAGATCGACAGGATGGTCGATGCCTGGGGGGTATTCGCCGAAAAGGCGCCCCTGGAAGGCGGCGGCTATAACGTCAACCACACGGCCTCTGTGTTCCTGATCGATAGCGCAGGGCAGTTTTTTGGCACCATCGCTTATGGGGAAGGCACCGAGACGGCGGTGGGCAAGCTCCGGCGGTTGATGAACCAAGGCTAGTCTGAAACTGGCCCCGTCCTGCATCGCCGGGCGGGGCCTTCCGATCTGCTGGAGCATTTCCACTTTTGCCAGGGTCGGGACCCTAGACCGGGTCGGTTCGGGCAAAAAAGGGGCCCGGCGGTAGCCCAGCTGCGCACGCAAGGCGAAAAACACCACGGACGCGCCGAGGCAATGGGCCGAAAAGAACGGGGCTCGCTGGCAGCAGGACGGACTACGCCAACGCGTCGAGGACCGCCTTGGCGGTTTCTTCGGGATATTCCTCGTAAAAGGACAGCTTGCCCTGCGGCAGGACCGTGGCGCTGACGCCCGGCAATTGCGCGAGGGCTGCCATCTCCGCTTTGGACTTGCGCGGGGTGCGTTCGCCGTAGATCAGGGCGATGGTCTCGGGCACACGGCGGGCGGCGTCGAGCCAGCTTTCCCGGGTCTCGAACAGGTCGAGTTCGCCAGCCACGAAGCGGAACGAGCCATACCGGGCGCCGGGGGCTTCGGTGACCTTGCGTTTTTCCGCCATCCGCTCGGGTGTCACCCATGCGGGGTCCGAATAGACGTGGCCGCGTATCATCATGCCGATGACCGGGCCGTTGACGTTGAGCCGGTAGAGCGCTGCCCCGGCAACGGGCACATCGACGCCCTTCGCCAGCCATTGAAACATTGCCATGCGCTTTCCCGTCATTGTGGGCAAAGGCCCGCGCCATGTCGGGGCGAGAAGGCACAAGCGGCCGGTGCTCGAGGGGGCATCGGCGGACTGTGCGATGGCGCATCCGGCGCCGTGGCCTGCCGCGACGGTCGCGACCGGGCAGGCGATTTCAGAGAGGACGAACCGCAGGAAATCGCGATAGAGGCTGGGCCTCCAGTCCACCTTGGGGCGGGCCAGATCGCCAAAGCCGGGCCAGTCGATGGCCAAGGTTTCATACTGGGCCGCGAGTCGTTCCTGTAGAGGGCGCATTTCGTGCCGGGTCGAGATCGAACTGAGCGCCGGCAGAAGCAGGAGCTGTGGGCCTGAGCCGGCCCGCGTCAACCCGATTGTGACGGGCTTTCCGTCGACCATCCATTCGATCCGATCTTCGGTCCATTCCATGGCTTCACCATTGCGCCGATTTATAATATAGTCCCCTATACTATATTCAATTTGAGATTGCCATCGCCATGTCTCACACCATTCGCGACAAAGACAAGCTTACGGCGCGGGTCCGCCGTCTCAAGGGCCAGATCGAGGGAATCGAACGCGCGCTGGAAGCCGAAAAGCCCTGCGCGGAGATTTTGCGCCAACTCGCCTCGGCTCGCGGCGCGATGAGCGGGCTGACCGCGGAGGTGATGGAAGATCATCTCCGTGAGCATGTGCTGGAGGCGCAAACCGACGCCTCGCGTAATGCCGGCGGCCAGGAACTGATCGAAATCATCCGAACCTACATGAAATAGGCCGGTCCGCCGGCGGGAGTTTGTTGATGTCTGCAATCGATATCTCGGCCCACACCCACGGGCACAATTTCCTCGGCAGCGACCATCGGCGCAATGAGGGGCGGGTCTGGCTGGTCATAGGGCTGACCGCCGCGATGATGGTGGCCGAAATCGGTGCCGGGGCAATTTATGGCTCGATGGCGCTGATTGCCGATGGCTGGCACATGTCCACCCACGCCGGGGCGATGCTGATCACCGCGCTGACCTATCTCTATGCCCGCCGCCACGCCGGTGATCCGCGTTTCACCTTCGGGACCGGCAAGCTGGGGGACCTCGGGGCCTTCGCCAGCGCTGTGGTTCTGGCGCTGGTCGCGCTGCTGATCAGCTGGGAGAGCCTGACGCGGCTGGCCAACCCTGTGGCGATCAGCTTCGAGCAGGCCATCGCCGTAGCCAGTCTTGGACTAGCGGTCAATCTGCTCTGCGCATGGCTGCTCAGGGACGATCATTCCCACCATCACGGGCATGGGCATTCTCATGGCCATCATCACCACGATCACGGCGCGCACGGCCATGCCCACCACGATCACACTCATCACGCGCGCGATAACAATCTTCGCGCCGCCTATCTGCACGTCCTTGCCGATGCGCTGACCTCGATCCTGGCCATCGTGGCGCTGCTGGTGGGACGCAGCTACGGGTGGAACTGGGCCGATCCGGCAATGGGCGTTGTCGGGGCGCTGGTGATCGCCCGCTGGTCCTGGACCCTGATCCGCGATTCCGGTGGCGTGCTGCTGGATCGCACGCCCGACAGCGATGATCTGCCGGGGAAAATCCGCGCGGTTCTGGAAACCGAAACCGACCGGATCGCCGATCTCCATGTCTGGCAGGTCGGGCCGGGCTATCACGCCGCTATAGTCTCGCTGGTGTCGAGCGACCCCAGGCAACCTTCGGCCTACAAGACGCGCCTTGTAAAAATCGGCGGGCTCTCGCACGTCACCGTGGAAGTCGAGGATGTGAACGCAGGCGCCTGAACCGGCTTGTCAGGCCGGGGCGAGGAACATGGTGTAGGCGGGGTTTTCGCTTTCGTCCCAATGGGCATAGCCCAGCGTGTCGAGATAGGCTTCGAAGGCCTCGCGCTCGTCGGGCGGGACCTGGACGCCGGTGAGGACGCGGCCATAGTCCGAGCCGTGATTGCGGTAGTGGAACAGGGAAATGTTCCAGTCGGGCGCAAGCCCTTCGAGGAATTTCAAAAGCGCGCCGGGGCGTTCGGGAAATTCGAAGCGGTAGAGCAATTCGTTTTCCAGCCCCTCGACGCGGCCACCGACCATGTAGCGGATATGGAGCTTGGCGACTTCGTTGTCGCTCAGATCGAGCACCTTGTGGCCGTGCCCGCGCAGCATGGCGATGATCTCGGCCTTTTCCGCCTCGCCGCGCTTCAATCCGATGCCGACGAAAATATTGGCCGAGCTTCCCGGCGCTATACGGTAGTTGAATTCGGTGATGGCGCGGGCGCCCATGAGGCGAATAAAGGCGCGATAGGCGCCGGGTTTTTCGGGGATCGTGACGGCCAGGACGGCTTCGGCGCGCTCGCCCAACTCGGCGCGTTCGGCGACATGGCGCAGCCTGTCGAAATTGATGTTGGCGCCCGAGCAGATGGCGATGGCGGCGCCCTTGGCTTGGAGCGTCGGCGCGTGCTTGCGCAGGCCGGCCAGCGACACCGCGCCCGCCGGCTCGGCGATGGCGCGGGTGTGCTCGAACACATCCTTGATGGCGGCGCAGATTTCGTCGGTCGAGACGGTGACGATATCGTCGAGCGTGTCCTTGAGGATGTCGAAAGTGCATTCTCCCGCCTGCTTGACGGCAACGCCATCGGCAAAGATGCCCACTTCGTTGAGCGGCACGGGGCGCCCGGCGGTCAGCGCGGCTTTCATCGAGGCGGCGTCTTCGGGTTCGACCCCGATCAGTTCTATGTCGGGGCGCAGGAATTTGGCATAGGCCGCGACCCCGGCGGCAAGCCCGCCGCCGCCGATCGGCAGGTAGATAGCGGCGATGGGGCCGCCATGCTGGCGCAGGATTTCGACCCCGATGGTGCCCTGACCGGCAATGACCTGAAGGTCGTCATAGGGGTGGACGAAGGTGAGGTTTTCGCTTTCGCACAGGGCCAGAGCATGAATGCGGGCGTCGTCGAAACTGTCGCCATGGATGACCACTTCGCCGCCCAGGCGCCTGACCGCCTCGACCTTGATCGAGGGCGTGGTGGTGGGCATGACGATGACCGAGCGGGTGCCCATGCGGGTGGCCGAGTAGGCAAGGCCCTGCGCATGATTGCCGGCCGAAGCGCAGATGACGCCTTTTTCGCGCTCGGCATCGGTGAGCGAGGCGAGCTTGTTGTAGGCGCCGCGCAGCTTGAACGAGAACACCGGCTGAAGGTCTTCGCGCTTGAGATAGATCGGGCGGCCGAGCCTGTCGGCGAGCGGGCCCATCTTCTCGAGCGGGGTTTCGACCGCGACGTCATAGACCGAGGAGGAAAGGATGGAGCGGATGATTTCTTGCATGGCCAGGCCCAGGGTCTCGGAAGGCCCCCGACATAGCGCCGATGGGCCCGCGTGTCACTCGGGTGTCGCGACGTACCTTCATAACGCGGTTATTGCGCGCGATGCCGGAATGAGCCGCGAGGGGCTTTACAAGGCGCTGTCCGAAGACGGAAATCCCAGCTTGGCGACGATCTTAAAGGTCGCTCACGCCTTGGGACCGCGTTTGGGTTATGCCGGCGGCATGAAACTCGCGGGTTAATTCCCGGTATCTGGTTTGCTGTCGATGCCCGGCGTTATTTCCCGGCCGTTTGCTCGCGGCGCATCTGTGCCACTTCGGCGCGCAGGGCGCGGACTTCGGCCAGAACCTGCTCGGTCTCGCCGCGCAATTCCTGGCGCTGGGTGGTCGCTTCGGAATCGTGCTCTTCCTGCATGGCCGAAACGATGACACCGATGAACAAATTGAGCACCGTGAAGGCCGTTGCGCCGATGAAGGGCACAAAGAAGATCCATGCGGTGGGGTGAACCTCCATGACCGGCCTCACAATGCCCATCGACCAGCTCTCCAGCGTCATCACCTGGAACAGGGTATAGAAAGAGGCCGGAACCGAGCCGAACCATTGCGGGAAGGTGGCGCCGTAAAGCTTGGTCGCCATGACGGCGAAGACATAGAACACCAGCATGAGCAAAACGAAGATCGAGGCGATGCCGGGGAGCGAGGCAACGAGCCCGCCGATCACCTTACGCAGCGAGGGAACGACCGAAATCAGCCGCAGCACCCGCAGGATGCGCAGGGCGCGCAGCACAGTAAAGGGGCCCGAAGTGGGGATGAGCGCGATGGCGACGATGGCAAAATCGAAGATCGACCATGGATCGCGGAAGAATTTGAGCCCATGGGCGTAAAGCCGCAGCACGATTTCGACAACGAACAGCGCCAGGATGATCGAATCGAGCGCCATAAGCGCCGGGCCGATTGCCGCCATCACCTCAGGGGAGGTTTCGAGCCCCAAAGTAATGGCGTTGACGATGATTACCGTGATGATGAACTGCTCCCAGCGGCGGGAGGAGAGCAGCAATGCAAGCTGGCCACGCATCTGGGCACACGATCCTGAAGTGATTTCCGGCGCGGCAAGCCAAATCGGATTTGGGGGAGGCGGTCAAGGGGCGATGGTGGCGCAGCCTCACCGATGATGCGGCCGGGCAAAAGGAAAGCCGCCGCAGGCGTGCGGCGGCTTGTTTTTGGGTTATGGGGCGTCGGAATCCCCGGTGGTTCCTTCACCCTGAGCCTCCTCATTGGGCAGCGCCCAGGCAATGACGTGGTCACCCAATTTGGTTTCCATGGGTGTGTGGCCGCCGGCCATCATCGCAAGATACTGGGCGCCTTCGACCTCGTAGACGATGGGCGTGGCCTGGCCGCCGGCGGGCAGCACGTCGTTCCAGACTTCCTCGCCCGTTTCGATGTCGAAGGCGTGGATGAGGTTGTCGGTGGTGGCGGCAACAAAGATCAGCCCGCCGGCGGTGACGATGGGGCCACCATTATTGGGGGTGCCGATGGTTAAAGGCAGCATCGAGGGAATGTTGAAGGGGCCGTTGGCGCGGGCCGAGCCGAAGGGCTGATCCCAGAGCGTTTCGCCGGTGGCCAGATCGATTGCCCTGATGCCGCCATAGGGGGGCTGCTTGCACATGAGCTTGGTGAAATCGGAACGCCAGCCGACATCGATCTCGATGGCATAGGGTGCGCCGATCTGCGGATCGCCGCCCACACCGTCATCATAGATGGCGGTGCTCATGCCGCGCTCGTCGGCCTCCTCGCGAGGCACGAGGCGAAGCCGGTTGGGCACGTCGTTGTAGTTGGCGATCACAATGCCCCGCTCCTGATCGACCGCCATGGCGCCCCAATCCTGGCCGCCATTGTAGCCGGGGTACTGGATATACCAGTCCGTCGTGGGGGGCGTGTAGATGCCTTGATAGCTGGCCTGGCGGTATTGAATGCGGCACCAGAGCTGGTCCAGCGGTGTCATGCCCCACATGTCGCGCTCTTCGATGGGCTCGGCGGCCAGGGAGTGATAGGTGGAAAAGGGCTGAACAGGCGAGAGATATTCGGGCTCGACGCCGCCCTGGGGCACCTCGCGGTCCTCCGGCTCGAACAGCGGTTCGCCGGTCTCGCGGTTGAGGACGTAGATTTCGCCCTGCTTGGAGGAAACGACCACGCCTGGAACCGTACCGCCCTCGGCGGGAAAATCGACAAGCGCGGGCTGGCTGCCCAGATCGTAGTCCCAGACGTCGTTATAGACGGTCTGGAAGTGCCAGACATCCTCGCCCGTTGTCACATCCACGGCGACGAGCGAGGTCGCGTACTCGTTTTCGACCTCGGAGCGATTCGAGCCGTAATAATCGACGGCCGAATTGCCGAGCGGAAGATAGACAAGGCCCAGATCTTCGTCGGCGGCGCCCACGGTCCAGAAATTGGGTGTACCCCGGGTGTAGACTTCGCCCTCTTCGGGCGCGCCGCGATTGCCCGGATTGCCCAGATCCCAGGCCCAGACGAGTTCGCCCGTCACCGCATCAAAGCCCCGCACGACGCCCGAAGGCGCGTCCTCGGCTTCGTTGTCGTTGACGTTGTGGCCGACGACGACAATGCCGCGAATGATTGTGGGAGCGGAGGTGACGCCGATCCAGCCGGGAACCGTGTCACCGAGCCCGTCCTCGAGGTCGATTTCGCCACCCTGGACGAACTCGGGACAGGGCTGGCCGATATCGGCGTCGAGCGCGAGCAGACGTCCGTCCTCGGTGCCCGAAATGATGCGGCGGGCGCACAGGGCGTCCGGATCGGCCTGCGGGTCCTCGAAATACGAGACGCCACGGCAGGCGCCAATCGACAGAATGGCCGGATCGACCACGGGATCGTAGCGCCATTCTTCAAGACCGCTTCGCGCGTCGATGGATATGACAACATTTGTCGGTGTGCAGACATAGAGGTCGTCATCGACCTTGAGCGGCGTATTCTCGGGCGACCAGCGCTGGCTTTCGCCTGCGTCGTCGGGCGGCATGATGCCGGTATTGAACTCCCAGGCGCGTTCGAGCCGGGAGACGTTCTGGGGGGTTATCTGGTCGAGAGGGGAATAGCGGGTGCCGTGATGGGTGCCGCCATAGGCCGGCCAGTCGGTGCCGGTCTGAGGCATTTCCATTGCGGCGCGCAGCGGCACGCCCGTAGGGCTTGTCGGCCCCTCGGTTTCGGCCTCTGTCTGGGGCTGTGCCGCGTCGTCCTGGACAGTGGCGTCATCCTGAGCCGAAGGCGGCGCGGCGTCAGGGGCGGGTGGCAATGGCTGATCGGGTGCCGGTTGCTCGGCGGCGGGCGGCGTTTCGTCCTGCGCGAGGGCGATGCCATTGCTCGAAACATTAAGGATTGCAAGCGATCCGGCCAGGGCGATGCCGCCAGCAATGGCCGCCGCCGCGGCGCCGGCAGGGCGGGCAAAGCGTCCGCGCAGGGCGGGAATGGTGGCCAGCACCAGTACCAGAACCACCGTCGGCGCCACAAGACGCGGAACCTGAGCCCAGCCGTCGAACCCGGCTTCCCACAGCGCCCAGGCGACAGTGCCGACAAAGGTTGCCAGATAGATCCAGACGGCGAGCATGGAGCGTCGGAAGAGGAAGAAAGCGGTAGCGAGCAGGCCGATGCCGGCCACGATGTAATACCAAGAGCCGCCCAATGCCGCGAGCCAGACGCCCCCGGCAAAGATCGGCACCCCGAAGATGGCGATTATAGCTCCGATGACCATTGCTGCCCAAAAGCCGAAGCCGCGGCGCGCGCGATGCGTGTCGTCCATGATGCTCTCCCGGTGCGATTGCCTCACAGGGCACAACACAATCGGGCGCTATGAGGTTCCTTGGACGTGTCCCAGTTGGTTCGGGGGCGTCAGGAGGAGGCCGGTGCAACCGCCTGGCCGCGTACCGGTTCGCCGCGCGCGATGGGCTCGCCATCGGCCTCGTAATTTTGGAACTGGGCAGGCAGGCCCTCGCCATCCATAAGATCGGGCGTGGTCTGGAGATGGAAATGCAGGTGCGGTTCGGACGTGTTGCCCGAATTGCCGCATAACCCGAGCACATCGCCCCGGGCAACCTCCTGGCCGCGCTGCACGGTGACCGAGCCCTGCCGCATATGGGCGAGGAAGGCGAATTCATCCTCGGCGAGGGCAAGGATCACGTGATTTCCGGCGGCGTTTTCCGCGTCGGTCTCTCCGATGGGCTGATCGGGCAGGTCGTTGACCATGGCGATCACCTGGCCGTCGGCGGGGGCGAGGATTTCGCGGCCCCAGCAGTGATAGTTTTCGAGCTGTTGGGGATCGCCGGCGTGGGATTGCCCGTTGTCTTTCACCACGAAATCATAGGCGAAGCGCTGGGCGGGGTCTCCCGCATGGTAATTGTCGGCGATGTCGCGCCCGCCCCAGAAAACATACCACTCCCCATCGAAGGGCAGGCGCAACTCGGATCTGGTCTCGTAGTCGAGACGGGCCGAGGGGGCGGCTTCGGGTTGGGGCTGGATGAAAAATCCCGCGATCATGCCATCGGTATCAAAGGACCATTCCATGACGATGGGGCTGTCGATCAAAGACCATTCGCCAATGCGGGTATAGACGGAAAATTCGCCCTCGGTGGTGGCTTCCTCGTCGAGGATTGCGGTTTCCTCGCCCAGTTCGGTGGCGATCTGCTGGTGGAAGGCGGAAAAATCATCGAGCGAGCCGAGGCCTTCTTGCATTTGCGGAGTCATTTCGTCCCAGATCGGTTCGAGATCGCCGGAAATGAACGCTTCAGTGCGTTCGCGGCCCATATCAAGGGTTGCCTCCTGCGCCACGGCGGGAACGGCCAAGGCGGCGACAAGGACAGCGAGCGGGGGGCGGATCATGGGGGAACTCCGTGTTTTCACATCTGTCCCACAAGTCGGCGGGCCGACCTTACACGGGCACAGTCGGGCGAGAGCCTTGCCATCCAACGCGCGGGGCGGGGGAGGGTTTCACGAAAAATCGAGGGATTTATCCCCGCGTCACGCAGTCCGGTTAGATTTGTGGCACGGTGAGATTGCTGCGCCGACGTTTGGCTGGGCAACGGTCCCTCCACGGTGCCCTGGGGTGCGCGGCGGTCTCACCGGACCTTTTCAAGACAGCGATGGATCGGGCGATGAGCGGAACGGTGGAGCCGGACTGGGGGGCCGTACGGGCGGACTACGAGGAGACCGATACACCGATCGTGGAAATTGCTGCCGCGCACGCAGTGACCCTCAACCAGCTCAACACCCGCCGCCGCAGGGAGCACTGGACGCTGCGCAAGCCCGGCGTCGGGCGGCAGCGGCGCCAGAGCTTGCTGGCCCGGATGCTGGGGCTGATCGAGGCACAGATTACGCAGATGGAAAAGAAACTGGCAGAGGAACCCATGAGTGCAACCGAAATGCGCATGCTCGAATCCATGACCAAGGCGCTCGACAAGATCACGGCGCTCGAAGCCGCCGAAAAGAAGGTGGTGAAAAAGCGGGTGCGCATGGACCCCGAACTCGAAGCCATTCGCGAGCGTCTCATCGACCGGATTTCCAAGCTTGAAACCGAAGATTGAGCTTCCGCCGCTGACCAAAGCGCGCAAGGCGCAGATGATGCGGCGCGCCGAAGTGCTCGAAGCCTCGGATCTGGAAAACTTCAAGATCTGCTGGGACCTGTGGGGTCATAAGATGCAACGGGCGCCCGAGGGCGACTGGACGACATGGCTGATGCTGGGCGGGCGCGGCGCGGGCAAGACGAGGGCCGGGGCCGAATGGGTGCGCGAACTGGTTTCGGGCACCCGACCCGTTTCCCCAATCGCGCTGGTGGGGGAAACCATGCACGAGGCGCGGGCCATCATGGTCGAAGGCGTCTCGGGGATCATTTCGGTGTACCCGGTTTCCGAACGGCCACGGCTGGACAAGGCGCGCGGTGTTGTCGTCTGGCCCAACGGGGCGGAAGCCTGGCTGATGCCGGCCAACGATCCCGAGCGGTTTCGCGGGCCCCAGTTTGCCGCCGCCTGGTGCGACGAGCTGGCCAAATGGCCCAAGGCCGAAGCGGCCTGGGACATGCTCCAGTTCGGGCTGCGCATCGGGGTGCGGCCGCGCCAGATGGTGACAACGACGCCCAAGGCAACGCGGCTGTTAAAACGGTTGATGGCGGACCCCAATACGGTGGTGACGCGCATGAAAACGAAAGCCAACCGGGACAACCTGGCGCCTGCGTTTCTCGAAGCGATCGTGGCGCGATACAATGAGACGGTGCTTGGGCGCCAGGAACTCGACGGCGAGATGGTCGAGGACATGCCCGGCGCGCTCTGGAACCGCGGCCAGATCGAGGCGGGGCGGATTGCCGACGTGCCGGGGTTGAGCCGGATCGTCGTGGCGGTCGATCCGCCGGTGACGGGCGGCAAGAATTCGGACGCCTGCGGGATCATCGTTGCCGGCCGCTGCGGCGATGAAGCGGTGGTTTTGGCCGACCGGACGGTGCAGGGGGTGACCCCCGTCGGCTGGGCGCGGGTGGCGATCACCGCGTTTCACGAATTTGGTGCCGATACGATCCTCGCCGAGGTGAACCAGGGCGGCGGCCTTGTGAAAAACCTCATGAACCAGGTCGATGCCAGCGTGCCGGTGCTCGAAGCGCGGGCCAACAGGGGCAAATGGGTGCGCGCCGAGCCGGTCGCGGCGCTTTACGCGCAGGGGCGGGTAAAACATGCCGGCATGTTTGCCGAGCTCGAAGACGAATTGTGCGCCTTCGGGCCCGACGGGCTGAGCGAGGGCCATTCGCCCGATCGGCTGGACGCGCTGGTGTGGGCGGTGACCGAATTGCTGCTGCGAGACGGGCCGGTGCCGCGGGTGCGGGTTTGAGTTGATTAGCCTACGCACTCATGTGCGTAGGCTAAAATTTTATTCCTTGTCAATTCTCTGCAAGCATCTTATGTTGGATTTCACATTGAAACTGGTCATGTGAACCAATTTGTATAGGCCATGAGCAGCAAAAATCACCTTACCAAGATCGGGTCTGTTGTTGAGGAAGTCCTTAAAGCCGACTTTCACAACGTCAAGATTTTGCGCGTGGACGTTCGTGAGGATGTCGACGCCGACGGCGACGATGTCTTGCTCATTTCGGTTGTTTTTGAAGGGCGGCCCAAAGATTTAGATGCCAAGATGCTATCGGGGGCCGTTCGTAATGTGCGGCCCAGATTGACAGATATCGGCGAGAGGGCATTTCCTATGTTCTCCTTCGTTTCTGGAAGAGACGTGGGACTAGGGCACGCTTGAAACCGGCTGATCTCCTCCATACGGCGCGGGATCTTGTATCGTCCAGCAATGGAAAGCCACGACAATCCAATCTTCTGCGTGCGACAAGCACGGCTTATTATGCCCTGTTTCACGCCCTCGCGAGGTCATGCGCAGACCTATTGATAGGTGGGTCCGGCGCTGTTCGGAGCAAATCAGCTTGGCATCAGGCCTATCGGGCTCTTGAGCACGGCGTCTGTAAGAACGCTTGCAAGAATGGAAAAATTGCGAATTTCCCTCAGGAAATTCAGGATTTTGCGAATCTGTTTGTGACCATGCAAGAAAAACGGCACATCGCGGATTACGATCCAAATGCGAAGGTTTTTAAATCTACGGTCCTTCTCGATATAGAGCAGGTCGAATTTGTTATTACCAGCTTTGAGGCCACCCCGCTGAAAGACAGACGTGCCTTTGCGGCGTTTGTCTTGTTCAAGCAACGCGCATCATAGCGTTTTGTAAAACCCCGCTCCGGCGGGGTTTTTTATTGCCGACTTATCCCCGCGTCACGCTGGTGGGGTAGAGTTCAGCCATGATGGAGATGCTGCGGCGATCTCCCAAATCTTCTGAAAAAAGGATGAGACGATGGCCGATTGGCTGGGGCGCCTTATGGGCGGGCGATCGCGTGTGGGCGGCGAGCACAAATCGGTGGCGCCGCAGACGCTGTTTCAACTTGCGCCGCTGGGGATTGGCGGGAGCGGCAAGAAGGGGTTTGCGGCGCTGGCCAATGAGGGGTTCGCGCGCAACCCGATCGTCTATCGTTGCGTGCGCATGGTGGCGGAAAACGCGGCGAGGGTGCCGCTCGAGGTGCGCGATGGGGATAAGGTTCTGACCGACCATCCGCTGCTTGCGCTGCTCGGACGGCCCAATCCACGCCAGGACGGCAAGGCGCTGCTTGAAAGCGTGTTTTCCTATCTCCAACTCGCCGGTAACGCCTATCTCGACGCGGCGATCGTCGAGGGAGAGATCAAGGGACTTTACGGGCTGCGGCCAGACCGCATGGCGGTGATCGCGGGCAAGGATGGCTGGCCGATCGGATATGCCTATACCGCCGGCGGGCGGACCCACAAGCTGATGCTGGACGGCGGACCCGTGGGGCGGGTTTTGCATCTGACGCTTTTCGATCCGCTGGACGATCATTACGGGCAGGCGCCGTTGCAGGCGGCGCAGACGAGCCTGGAAACCCACAACGCGGCGACCGCCTGGAACCGGGCGTTGCTGGAAAACGCGGCGCGGCCCTCCGGAGCGCTGGTTTACAACGCGGCAGCGGGGAATTTGACCGAGGACCAGTACCAGAGGCTCAAATCCGAGCTCGAGGAGGGGTTTGCCGGGGCCATCAATGCCGGGCGGCCCATGGTGCTCGAGGGCGGGTTGGACTGGAAGGCGATGGCGCTGACCCCGGCCGAAATGGACTTTCTCGACGCCAAGAACGCGGCGGCGCGCGAAATCGCGCTGGCCTTCGGCGTGCCGCCCATGCTGCTGGGGATTCCGGGGGACAACACTTATGCAAATTATGCAGAGGCCAGCCGGGCGCTGTGGCGGCAGACGATCATTCCGCTGGTGCGGGCCGTGGTGGGATCGCTGACCCATTGGCTGTCGCCGGGCTTTGGCGGGGTGGAGCTCATGCCCGATTTCGACGGCATCGAGGCGCTGGCCGCTGATCGCGCGATGGACTGGGAGCGCGTGGGCAATGCGTCGTTTTTGAGCGACGAGGAGAAGCGGGAATTGCTGGGGTTCGGGAAGGGGGGGTAGCGGGCCTTTTTTGTAAACACCTGCACTCACGGCCCGTCACCCCAGCCCTCTTCCCAAAGGGGCGAGGGTTTTGCGTGGGTCTGGCATTGGCGACGAACTGCGACGGTTGGAGCTTGGGCGAAGGCCCCCTCACCCGTCGCTTCGCGCCGACCTCTCCCCCAAAGGGAGAGGTGTTTCGCGACGCGTGCGGTACTTCTTACCGCTCCCTTGGGGGAGAGGTCGGCCGCGGGCCGGGTGAGGGGGCCTGGGGGGCAGAAAGGAACACACATGGACGAGATCATTTCGACGGTGCTCGCCAAGGGGGATCTGGCGCATGTGGCGCTGTTTTTGTGGGCGGGCGGGGCGAGCGTGGCGGTGTTTACGCTGCTCAAGGAGCTTTCGGCGGCCAACCGGCGGTTCAATACGTTCGTGACCGAAATCGCCCACCTCAATAAACTGTTCAGGGACAAGGACTGATGGGGACAAAAAAGACGGCAAAGAGCAATCCGGGAGACGCGACGCAAGTGTTTCGCCAGTTTGCCTGGAACCTGGCGGGATCGCTGGCCAAACGGCCGGGCAGGGCGGCAAAGGCAAAGCCGGAGACCGCCAGATGAGCGTTGCGATCGACGCCGACGGGCGGTTTTCGGGCTATGCCTCGGTGTTCGGGCGGCTCGACGGCGGCGGGGACATCGTCATGCCCGGCGCCTTTCGCGACACGCTGAAATCACGCGGCGCCGACCGGGTGCGGTTGCTGTTCCAGCACGATCCCAAAGAGCCAATCGGGCTGTGGGACGAGATCGTCGAGGATGGGTTCGGGCTCAAGGTCTCCGGGCGGTTGCTCGACGGTGTGCCGCGCGCGTCAAGCCTTAAAGCGCTGATCGCGCAGCGGGCCATCGACGGGCTCTCCATCGGGTTTCGGGCCGTGCGGGCCACCCGCGAGGACAGGACGGGGACGCGGCGGCTGTGGGCCGTGGACCTTTGGGAAATTTCCATCGTCACCTTTCCGATGATGGAGGCGGCACGAATCGGCTCCGTGCCGGGCGGGCAATCCGCCAAACTGGCCGCAACGCTTGGCGCGGCGGCGCGACTGATGACGTCTTAGGGGCGAGGCTTCCCGCCTTTCCTCGTCATTGTCGGGCTTGACCCGACAATCTGAGACGCCGCCGCAATCGCCGAAGAGCTTTGGACGCGGATGGCGCGAGGGACACACGTCTTTCGGGCCGTCCGGCAGCGTTGCGGGTCCCCGGGTCAAGCCCGAGGACGACGAAGAGGAGAGGGTGGGCCCTGCCCAGCAACAATCGAAAAGCAAGGGAAAATCGATGACCAAAAATACCGAACCGCGCCTTGAAACCAAGGTGGCGGCGCTTCCGGCTGGGGACGTGAACGCCCTGTTCGCCGATTTCATGAACGCCTTCGAGGAGTTCAAATCGACCAACGACCAGCGGCTGGGCGAACTGGAAAAGCGCGGGTCCGCCGATACGCTGCTCGAGGGCAAGCTCGACCGGCTCAACGCGGTGCTCGACGGGCATAAATCGGCGCTCGACAAGGCGGCGGTGGACAAGGCCCGTCCGGCGCTCGAAGGGGGCAGGGCGGTCGCGAGCGATGAATATAAGGACGCGTTTTCCGCCTATATCAAGCGCGGCGAGGAAAAGGCGCTTTCGATCGGCTCGAACCCCGATGGCGGCTATCTGGTGCCCGGGGAAACCGAAACCGAGATCACCAAGCTCCTGACCGCGATTTCGCCCATGCGCTCGATCTGTGGCGTGCGGCAGGTGTCCTCCTCGGTCTATAAAAAACCCATCACGGTGACCGGGCCGCAAGTCGGCTGGGTCGGCGAGACGGCGGCGCGCACCCAGACCAATTCCCAGGTGATCGATGAGCTGACCTTCCCCACGACCGAGCTTTACGCCATGCCGGCGGCGACCCAGGCGTTTTTAGACGACGCGGCGGTCGATGTTGGCCAATGGATCGCCGAGGAGGTCAATGCCGCGTTCGCCGAGCAGGAAACGACTGCGTTCATTCTCGGCGATGGCGTTAACAAGCCTTCGGGCTTTCTCGATGCCGCGACGGTCGATGAGGCGAGCTGGGCGTGGGAATCGCTGGGCACCATCTCGACGGGTGTCGATGCCGGGTTCGATGCCACCGACCCGGCCGACGCTCTGGTCGATCTGGTCTATGCGCTCAAAGCCGGCTATCGCCAGAACGCGACCTGGCTGATGAACCGGCGCACGCAAGGGGCAGTGCGCAAATTGAAAGATGCGGACGGCAATTACCTCTGGCAGCCTGCCGCTTCGCCCGAGGGCCGCGCGAGCCTTATGGGCTTTTCGCTGGTCGAGGCCGAGGACATGCCCGATATCGGTGCGGACAGCCTTTCGGTCGCCTTCGGCGATTTCCGGCGCGGCTATCTGATCGTCGACCGGCAGGGCGTCAACATCCTGCGCGATCCCTATTCGGCCAAGCCCTATGTGTTGTTTTACACCACCAAGCGCGTCGGCGGCGGGATCTCCGACTACGACGCCATCAAGCTCCTCAAGTTCGGGGCATGAATGAGGGCGGGCTGCGAACGGCATTGACCTGCGCTTCCGGTGCTCACGTACCAAAGTACGCTCCGCTCCGGTTCTCGGCCAATACCGTTCTCGCCACGCCCTGATCCATGCCGGGCGGCGGCTCTCGCCTGGACAGAAAAGGCCCCCTCACCCGACGCTTCGCGTCGACCCCGGATCGCGTCCGGGGCAAGCTCTCTCCCCCGAAGGGAGAGGTGAAGCGTGGGGCTGGCGGCGTTTCTTACCTCTCCCTTGGGGGAGAGGCCGGATGGCGCAGCCAGACGGGTGAGGGGGCCTTTAGTGCCTCTCCAAACCAACAAATCAAAGAGAACAGAAATGACATCATACCTTCTGGCGGGACCCGCCCAGGAGCCGGTTTCGCTTGTGCAGATGAAGGCGCATTTGCGGGTTGAGGACGAGGCCGAGGACGGGCTGATCGAGGCGCTGATCGTGGCGGCGCGGGTGCATGTCGAGAGCCTGACGGGCAAGGCCTTGCTGGCCCAGACCTGGCGGCTGGTGCTCGATTTCTGGCCGGAGGACCGGGTGGTCAAACTGCCGGTTTCGCCCATGATCGCGCTGAGCGAAATCCGTTGCTACGACACAGGCGGCAACGCGCATCAGATCGATCTGGATGAGGTTCTGCCCGATGGGCGGGCCAATCCGGCGCGGATCATCCTGCCGCCGCGCATCGCCGGGATGCCGGTACTGCGCGAGCGGATGGGGATCGAGATCGATTATGTGGCCGGGTTCGGGACCGAGCCCGAGGAGGTGCCCGCCGACCTGCTGCAATCGCTCAAAACGCTCGTCGCCTATTGGTACGAAAACCGTGACGCGGTGCTGGTGAGCGGGGCCGGGGCCTCGGTGCCCGCCGGGTTCGAGCGGCTTATCGCCAGCCATCGCCGGGTGCGGCTGTGAGGGGCGCGGTGCCGCCGGTCGGCACGCTGCGGGACCGGGTGCAACTGCAACGACGCGACATGGCGCTGATGCCCGATGGCGGGCACGAAACGCTGTTTTTGCCCATCACGTCGGTCTGGGCGCGGGTGCGCTCGCGCTCGGCGCGGATCATGCGCGAGGGCGATGGGCGCGCCGCTACCTCGACGCACGCGGTGGTGCTGCGGTTTCGCAAGGATCTAAGGCCGGGCGACAGGATCGTCTATCGCGGGCGGGCGCTCGAGATCGTCGAGGCGGAAGATCTGAACGGGCGGCGGGCCTACCTCTCCTGCCTGTGCGCCGAAACGGCGATGGTGGGATAGATGCAGGCTTTGGAAGATATCCAGAACGCGCTGGTTTCCGCCTGGGCGGACGATGCGCCATTGGCGCTGCTGATCGGGGAGGGTGCGATTTTCGATGCTCCTCCCAAGGGGCAACGGCCGCCATACGTCACCATATTGCGCCATGACGCGGTGCCGCGTGACGGCGACGAAGCGCCGGGCTTTGAGCACCGGCTGACCATCCATTGCTGGAGCCCGCAGCCCTCGCGCGCGGCGGCCATCCAGATTGCCGACCGGATCGAGCGCGTGGCCGTGATGGGGGCTTTGGCGCCCCAGGACCATGTTTTGACCCACAGGCGGCATGTGCGCACCGAAACGGCCATCGACCTGGCGACGGGCCGGGCACGGGCGGCTGTGCAATTGCGGTTTTTCTCCGAACCAAAGGACGATTGAGATGACGGCCCAGAGCGGCAAGGACATGCTTTTGAAACTCGACGAGACCGGCGCGGGGAGTTTTCTGACTGTGGCGGGATTGCGCACCAAACAGCTCGCCTTCAACGCGGCCAGCGTCGATACCACCGACGCCGAAAGCGCCGGGCGCTGGCGGGAGCTGCTGCAAGGCGGCGGGATCAAGCGCGCCTCGGTGTCCGGATCGGGGATTTTCAAGGACAAGAATTCGGACGCCCGGGTGCGCGAGCTGTTTTTCGGTGGCACGATCCGGAACTGGCAGCTGATCCTTCCAGATTTCGGGACGGTCGAGGGCCCGTTCCAGATCGTGGCGCTGGAGTTTGCGGGCGACCACGCCGGCGAGGTGACGTTCGAGCTGGCGCTGGAAAGCGCGGGGGAGATCGGGTTTACGGCGCTTTAGGATAGGGAGCGGCGCCGGCTATCCACGGGCTCTGCCGGTTACTGGATCCCGGGTCGTCGCCCGGGATGACGCCGGTGAGGAGGTGGGGCTTGAGCCTAGCTGCGCGCGTTGCGGCTGGCCCGTTCCATGATGGCGAAGATTTCGTCGGCATCGGGGTCTGGCGCGTTCGGCGTGGAGCGCATTTGCGCTTCGATTTTCTGGAACTTTTCAAGTTCGCGCTCCGCATAGGCATCGAGCGCCTTGGCGGCCAGGAAGGATTTGGACCGCTGGGTCATCTCGGCCAGGCGGTCGAGCTTGTCGCGGGTTTCGCTCGGCAAACGCACGGTAAGCGTGGTCGAGGGCTTTGCCATTCTGGCGCGCTCCATTGGTACACATCACAACACAACCTAGCACATTCAGGGAGCCATGGAATGGCCAATCCGCAACGCGGGGAAATCGACGCCGAGATCGGCGGCGAGACGAAAACATTGTGCCTGACGCTGGGCGCGCTGGCCGAGCTCGAAGCACGGCTGCAGGCATCCGATCTCAATGGACTGGTCGAGCGGTTTGCCCAGGGACGGGTTTCGGCCCGCGATCTGACGGCGATCCTGGGGGCCGGCCTGCGCGGCGCGGGCAATCCGATCACCGATGACGATCTGGCGCGGCTTTCTATCGAGGGCGGTCTCAAGGGCGCGGCGCAGATCTGCGTAAAACTGCTGCAGGCGACGTTCGGGGACGCGCAATGAGCCGGTTTCCGTGGCGCGAGGCGATGGCGTTCGGACTGGGTGTTCTGGGGCTGTCCCCGCATGCGTTCTGGGCGATGACGCCGCGCGAGCTGGCGGCGGCCCATGACGGGGCGGCGGGCCGCAAGGGAGCCGGGGCGCCGGGGCGAGGCGATCTGGAAGCGCTGATGGCACAGCATCCTGACGGAGAAAAACGATGAGCGAAATCTTCGGGGAGACGTTCGAGGCGGAAATGACCGATGTTGCCGTCGAGCTCGAACGCATTCGCGACCTGGGAAATTCGGTCGGATCGACCCTGACGCGCGGTTTGCGCGGGGCGATCATGGAGGGGCGCTCGCTGCGGAGCCTGCTCGCCGATATCGGGCGCGCCTTTGCCGATATTGCGATGAAAGCGGCCCTGAAGCCGCTGGGCGATCTGGTTTCCGGTGGCATCGAAAGCCTGTTTTCGGGCTTCAATCCGGCGCTGGCCAGCGTCAAGCCGTTCGCCAAGGGCGGGGTTCTGGCCAGTCCGACCTATTTTCCCATGCCAGGGCAATGGGGGCTGGCCGGGGAGGCGGGCCCGGAGGCGATATTGCCGCTGGCCCGCGGGTCAGATGGACGGCTGGGCGTTGCCGGAGGCGGCGGGCAGGCGGTGACCGTCAATTTCAACGTCACGGCCAGCGATGCGCGCAGCTTTGCGGCGGCGGAAGCGGAAGTGAGCGCCATGCTGTTGCGCGCTGTAAGGCGCGGGACGCGGGGGAGTTAACGAGCGGATCTGGCGGGCAGGGAAGCCGGGAAGGCCCCCTCACCCGACGCTCCGCGTCGACCTCTCCCCCTAAGGGAGAGGTGAAGCTGGGCGCCTGCGGCATTCTTACCGCGCCCTTTGGGGCGAAGCGGCGGGAGGGGCGCTGAGTATCGGAATTCGGCAATCGAAAAAAGAAGGAACAAGGGACCATGGCGTTTCATCAGGTGCGGTTTCCGCTCGATATCGCGCTGGGCGCGCAGGGTGGGCCGGTGCGGGCGACCGATGTGACGACGCTGGCGTCGGGGCGCGAGGAGCGCAATTCTCGCTGGGCGCATGCGCGGCGGCGCTACAATGCCGGATATGGGATCAAATCGCGGGCCGACATGCTGGCGGTGCTGGCGTTCTTCGAGGAGCGGCGGGGGCGGTTTCATTCGTTCCTGTGGCGCGACGGGATTGATTTTTCATCGAGCGAAAATGGCGGGACGCCCACGGCGACCGATCAGGAGATCGGGACGCGCGATGGCGAGACGACCGCGTTTCAACTGGTCAAGCGCTACGGTGCGAACTTCGACCCCTATTTGCGTCCGATCACCAAGCCGGTGGCGGGGAGCGTCGCGGTGGCGGTGGACGCAGTGCCCGTTGGGCCGGGGGCATTTTCGGTGGACCTGCTGACGGGCGTGGTGACGCTCGATTTTGCGCCGGGCCCGGGCGCGGTGGTGACGGCGGGGTTTGAGTTCGACGTGCCGGTGCGGTTCGATACCGACAGGCTCGATGTCGAGATGTCGGGGTTCGACGCGGCGATGGCGCCTTCCATTCCCCTGATCGAGGTGATCGGCGAATGAGACAGTTTGGCGAGGAATTTGCCGCCCATATCGCGAGCGGGGCGACGACGCTGTGCTGGTGCTGGCGGATCGAGCGCACCGATGGGGTGACGTTGGGGTTTACCGATCACGATGTGGCGCTGGCGTTCGGGGGCACCGCGTTTGAGCCCGCGCATGGCCTCGATGGCGGGGAGACGGTGCAGAAACTCGGCGCGCAGACCGAGACTGCCGAAGTGCTCGGCGTGCTCCATTCCGAGGCGATCAGCGAGGACGATATTGCCCTGGGCCGCTATGACGGCGCGCGGGTGGAAAGCTGGCGGGTGAACTGGCGCGATAGTGCACAGCGCGAACTGATCCGGGCGGACACGATCGGCGAGATCACCCGAGAGGATGGGGTGTTTCGCGCCGAACTGCGTTCGGGCCAGCATGCGATGAACGTGCCGCGCGGGCGGCTCTATCAGCATATGTGCGACGCGCGGCTGGGGGACGGGCGGTGCGGCAAGAACATCGAGACGGCAGCGTTCCGCGTTGCGGCGACCGTGACGGGCAAGCCCGATGCGACGAGTGCCACGGTGAGCGGGCTTGATGGGTTCGATGCCGGATGGTTCAGCCACGGGGTGGCGCGTTGGGAGAGCGGCAGGCGGGCCGGGATCGAAGAGACGATCGTGCGCCAGGATGGCGGAACGATTGCACTCGATCGTCCGGTCGGAGACTGGGTGGAGATCGGCGATACACTGACGGTCTATGCCGGGTGCGACAAGCGGTTTTCGACTTGCGGGGCGAAGTTTTCCAACGCAATCAATTTCCAGGGGTTTCCCCATATTCCGGGCACCGATTTCGTGCTGCGCTATCCGGGCACCGATGATCGGCTGGACGGTCGGAGGATTGTGTCGTGACATCAGAGCGCGTGGCGTCACCCCTCCCCATCCCTCCCCATCAAGGGGAGGGTGTTTCGGGGGTGGGGCGGGCGCAGGGGGGCGAATTTGTTGCCGCCGCTGCGCGGGGCTGGATCGGCACGCCCTATCGGCATCAGGCGAGCAGGCGCGGGGCAGGGGCCGATTGCCTGGGGCTGATCCGGGGCATTTGGCGGGAGCTTTATGGCGGTGAGGCAGGACCCGTTCCCGCCTATGGCAGCGACTGGCGCGATTTTCGCGTTGGCGATGCGTTGGAAGCGGCGGCGCGGCGGCATCTCGTGGCGCGCGATGGCGCACCCGAGGCGGGCGATGTTGTGCTGTTTAAGCTGATGCGGCATCGCCCGGCCCGCCATTGCGGGGTGATGGTGGCGCCGGACCGGTTCGTGCATGCCCAAGAGCATGTGGGGGTGGTCGAGGTGGCGCTGGGCGAGAGCTGGGCGCGGCGGGTTGCCGGGGTGTTCGGGTTTCCGTGAGGGGAACATCGCGGGCGCTCAAGGCCCCCTCACCCCAGAGGGGCGAGGGAGTCGGGCTGTGGCCCCGAAATGCAGGTGCTTAAGTCCCAAGGCTTCGGCACGATGTGCCCTCTCCCCACTGGGGAGAGGGTGGCCGGCAGGCCGGTGAGGGGCCTTGAGCGCCGGTGCTTTTGAGAAAAGGCCCCCTCACCCGGACCTTGCTGCGCAAGCCCCGACCTCTCCCCCCAAGGGAGAGGTGAGAAATGCCTTGAGCGCTGGTGGGCAAAACACCCGTCGCCGTCATCCCGGGCGGAGACCCGGGATCCAGTAGCCGGCAGAGTTGGCGGTTTCATCTCGGGCGATGAGTGTACTGGGTCCCGGCTCGAGGCCGGGATGACGGTGGTGAATGTGGGACAAAGCGCTCGATCTCCAGCGCGGACCTTTTTGTGGAGGGATGACGCTCTCCTGAAGATTTTTCCGTTTTGAAAGACAGGACACATGGCAACTCTGGCACTTTCGCTGGCCGGGCAGGTGGTGGGTGGCGCGATTGGCGGGCCGATCGGGGCGACGATCGGGCGGGCGCTGGGGGCGCTGGCGGGGAGCGCGGTCGATGCGCAGATCTTTGGCGAAAAGCCTGCTGCACGTCCTCATTCCGACATCAGGCTGATCGGGTCGAGCGAGGGCGGGGCCATTGCGCGTATTTATGGCTGGAGCCGGGTTTCGGGCAATATCATCTGGGCGACCGAGCTCGAAAAGATAGCGGCAGAAAGTTCGGGCTCCAAGGGGTTTGGGGCGTCGGGGGCGGAGGAAGAAACGATTGCCGCCAGTTTCGCTTTGGCGCTGTGCGAGGGTGAGGTCGCCCATTTCGGGCGGATCTGGGCCGATGGCAAACCGCTGGAAACCGACGGGCTCGATATCAGGTTCTATCGCGGTACGACCAACCAGCCGCGCGACGGGCTGATCGTAAGCAAGCAAGGGCAAACGCCGGCCTATCGCGGGTTGTGTTACCTGGTGTTCGAGCGGCTCGATTTGACCCCGTTCGGCAACCGCATTCCCAATCTATCGGTGGAAATCTGCCGGCCGGTGGGCGATCTCGAACGCGACATTCGCGCCGTATGCCTGATCCCCGGTTCGACCGAGTTCGGGTACGATCCAAAGCCGCGCGTGCGGGTGCTGGGGCCGGGGCGGGCGGCGGCGGAGAACTGCCATTTGAGCGCGGTGCGTTCGGACTGGGATATGTCCATCGACGAGCTGACGGCGCTGTGCCCCGATCTCGAACATGTCGGGCTGGTGGTCGCCTGGTTCGGCACCGATCTGCGCTGTGGGCAGTGCGTGGTCGAGCCGCGGGTGGACAGCACGAACAAGCAGGTGAAGGGCACAAACTGGTCCGTGGCGGGGCTGGAGCGGAGCGAAGTCAATCGGGTCAGCGATCACGATGGCGGTGCGGCCTATGGGGGAACGCCGTCGGATGCGAGCGTCAAGGCCGCGATTGCCGATCTCAAAGCGCGCGGGATCAAGGTGACGCTTTATCCCTTCGTGATGATGGATATTCCCCAAGGCAATGGAAAGATCGATCCCTATACGCTCGGGGCGGGCCAGCCGGCCTACCCATGGCGAGGGCGGATCACCTGCCATCCCGCGCCCGGTGTTGCCGGTTCTCCGGACGGGACCGGGACCGCGACCAGCCAGGTCAACAGTTTCATGGCGAACGGGTATCGCGAGATGATCCTGCATTATGCCCAGCTTGCCGAGGACGCGGGCGGGGTCGATGCGATGCTGATCGGCTCGGAAATGCGGCATCTGAGCTGGGTGCGCTCGGGGACGACGAGTTTTCCCTTCGTGGATGCGCTCAAGGTGCTGGCCGGAGACGTGCGGGCCATCGTGGGAGGTGGAACCAAGATCACCTATGCGGCGGACTGGTCGGAATATTCGGGGTATCAGCCCGACGATGGATCGGGGGACAAGATCTTCCATCTCGATCCGCTGTGGGCCGACGCCGATATCGACGCCATCGGGATCGACAATTATATGCCCATGGCCGACTGGCGCGATGGGGAAGGCCATCTAGACGCTGGGGTGGCGGGGGCGATCTACGACCTCGATTATCTCAAGGGCAATATTGCCGGCGGCGAGGGGTTCGACTGGTATTACGCTTCGGAGGCCGACCGGGCCGATCAGGTGCGCACGCCGATAGAGGATGGCGCCTATGGCGAAGATTGGGTGTGGCGCTACAAGGATCTGGTGAGCTTCTGGAGCCAGCCGCACCATAACCGCGTGGGCGGGGTGCGCGCGGGGGCGCCGACGGCGTGGGTGCCGCAAGCCAAACCCATCTGGCTGACCGAACTGGGGTGCGGGGCCGTGGACAAGGGGCCGAACGCGCCAAATGCGTTTGGCGATCCCAAAAGCGCCGAGGACAAGCGGCCGCCTTTCTCGAGCGGGATGCCCGATCCGCTGATCCAGCGCCAGATGTTGCGGGCCTGCCATCAGTACTGGGCGCAAACGGGCGCGCACAATCCGGTGTCGGCCGTCTATGGCGGGCCGATGCTCGATAGTGACCGGATATATCTTTGGTGCTGGGACGCGCGGCCCTATCCGGCGTTTCCGGGGATACCCGAAATCTGGTCGGACGCGGCCAATTACGACACGGGGCATTGGCTGAACGGGCGACTGGGGGCCGCGAGCGGCGAGGAGCTTCTGGCCGCCATGGCCGACGAGTTCGGCGTGCCGGTCGAGGCGATCGATACGCGGGCGCCCATGGTGCATGGGCTGGGCATCGAGGCGGTGACCAGTCTGCGCGAGGCATCGGCCGGGCTGGTCGAGGCGCTGGGGCTTTCGGTGCGTGACGGGGAGACGGGGCTCGTCTGGCGGGCGGGGGATGCGCGCTCGGTGACCGAAATGGCGCGGGCCGACCTGGCGGTGGGCGAGGCAGCCATCGTTGCGCGCAAGCGCGGGGATTGGGCCGAGCGGGCCGGGCGGCTGACGCTGAGTTATTTCGACAGGGACCGCGACTATCAGACGGCGACGGCTCTGGCCGTGGCGCCCAGGGGCGAGCGCTACGCCGGGGCGGAAAGCGGGCTGGTGCTCGATCCTGCGGACGCGGGCGCTGTAGCAGAAGCCATGTTGCGGAGTATGCGGCAGGGTGAGGACGGGCTGGAGTTTGCGCTGCCGCCCTCGATGCTGGCGCTCGAGGCGGGCGATATGGTGGCGGTCGAGGGGCAGGTGGACGGGCCGTTCGTGATCGGCACGGTGCGCGACGGAGCGGTGCGGCAGGTCTCTGCCTCGGCATATGGAGGGACGATCAAGGGCGTGGCGAGTGCGCCCGAGCGGCGCATGCCTCAGGTCAGCCCGCCAATCGCCGGGACCCCGCTCATTACCATTGCCCATCTGCCGGCGGGCGATGGGGGCACCGAGCTAGTGGCGGCGGCCATGTGCGAGCCGTGGCCGGGACCGATTACCCTGCGCGATCCCGAAACCGGAACGGAACTGGCGCGGCTGACGGCGGCGGGAACGCTCGGCGTCCTGACGCAGCCCATGACGGCCGGGCCGGCCGGGATTTGGGACCGTTCCGGTGAGATCGTCCTGACATTGCATGGCGGGCATCTGGCGTCAGCCGACCCGCAGGCCGTGCTGGCCGCGAGCAATCGGCTGGCGGTGGAGACCGATGCGGGCCATTGGGAACTGGTCGGCTTCGAGCACGCCGATCTCGTCGAGACTTCGACCTATCGGCTGACGGGGTTACTGCGCGGGCAGGACGGAACGCGCGTCGGGACCGCGGCGGCGGGCAACCGGGCGATGGTGGTCAATGCCAATTGCGCCCGGCTTGCCGTGCCGCAAGGCGCGCTCGGCGATACGCGGACGCTTCTGGCCTATGCGGGACCGCGCGATGCCGAAGGCACGGCGCTGGGCGTCGATGTGGATATCGGGACCGCGCTGCCCCTGGCGCCGGTGCATCTGCGGGCCGTTCGGGAGGCTGGCGGGGATATCGCTTTGACCTGGATCCGGCGGGGCCGGGTGGGCGGCAATGGCTGGACTTATGGCGATATCGCGCTCGATGTCGTGCCCGAGCGGTATCGGGTTTCCGTTTTCGACGGCGGTGCGCCGGTGCGCGTCGTGGATGTGGACGCGCCGGGCTGGACCTATTCCATGGCCGACCAGATTGCCGATTTCGGCGGGCTGGCGGGCGTGTTCGACTTCGCAATTCAACAGGTCAGTCCGGTGCTGGGCGCGGGGCTGGCCGCACAGGGAGTTTACCCATGAGTTCGACGGCGCGGCTCGACCTGCCGCTGATTGCCTCCGAGCAGGCGCAAAAACACGTGACCCACAACGAGGCGCTGGTATTGCTCGATGCGCTGGTGCAGATCCGGCTTGCCGGGCTGGCGGTGATCGCGCCGCCCGCCGATCCAGAGGCGGGCGATACCTATGGTATCGGGGCGGCGGCGACGGGCGCATGGGAGGGCCATGACGGGCAGTTGGCGGCCTGGAGCGAGGGCGGGTGGCGTTTTGCCGAACCGGCCGAGGGCTGGCTGGCCTGGGATATCAGCGGAGCGCAGCCGGTGATGTTCCGGGCCGGGAACTGGGCGCCGCTGTTCAATGGGGTGGCGGGGCTGGGCGTTGGGACGAACCCGGACGGGACCAACCGGCTGGCCGTGCGTTCCGAAGCGGCGCTGTTTACCGCGATCCCGGACGGAGAGGGCGGCAATGGAAATGTGCGGCTGACGCTCAACAAGCAGGGCGGGGCGGATAGTGCAACTTTGATCTTCCAGTCGGGCTGGTCCGGCCGGGCCGAGATCGGGCTTGCGGGCAACGATGATTTCACCTTCAAGGTTTCCGATGACGGGTCCGACTTCAAGACTGCCATAAGCCTCGAGGGATCGACGGGGTTCGTGACGTTTTCGAGCTTTGCGGGCTGCGCAGTGAGCTTTCCCACGATTGCCGGAGGCGTTCTGGCGGCGGCAACGGGCTATGTGGTTCCGGCGCCCGAAGGCGGAACGACCGACGATGTCGATACGATCTCGGGCGGGTTCGACGGCTCGGTGCTGATCGTCACGGGGACGGCGGGCAATGCGCTGACCTTTCGCGACGGGACCGGCAATCTCAAACTGGTCAACAACCGCGTGCTCAACAACTTTGAGGACGCGCTGATGCTGGTCCGGCGCGGCAGCGACTGGATCGAGCTGTCCTTTTCCAACAACGGCTGATTTTCAGGGGACCGTGGGTCTCCAAGCCTCCCCATCGTCATCCCGGGCGAAGACCCGGGACCCAATAGCCGGCAGCATTGGTGGTTCTCTCTCAAGCACCGAGTGTACTGGGCCCCGGCTCAAGGCCGGGGTGACCGGTGGGGGGAGGCAGTCATTGCGTACAACTCATTGATTCAATAGGGAGAACCGTCATGCCGGCTTCGCGCTGGACGCTTTGCCTTGCCGAAATTCTCAAGCACGAGGGCGGCTATGTCGACCATCCCTCCGATCCGGGCGGGGCGACCAATATGGGGATCACCCACAAGGCGCTGGCCCGCTGGCGCGGGATCGATCCATGGTGGGATTTGCCGAAAACGGAGGTAATGGCGCTGACGCGCGCCGAGGCTTCGGCGATCTACAAGGCGCTCTACTGGGAGCGGTGCAGGGCCGCATCGCTTCCAGCGGGGCTCGACCTTGCAGTGTTCGATTATGCGGTCAATTCCGGGCCCGATCGGGTGGTGCGGGTGCTGCAGGCGCTGGTGGGCGTGATCCAGGATGGATTCATCGGGCCGGTGACACTGGCGGCGGTTGGAAAGCGCGACACGCGCGCCCTGATCGAGGCGCTGTGCGACCAGCGCATGGGTTTCCTGCAACGGCTGGCAAACTGGGCCAGTTTCGGGCGTGGCTGGACCAGCCGCGTCTCAGATATTCGCGCCACGGCGCTCTCTGCCGTGGCGCTGCAACCTCCCTCTCAAACCGAAAAGGATATCGAGGACATGAGTGTTTTCGACGGCTACAAGACCTATATCGTGGGGGCATTGATGCTCATAGTCGGCATCGCGCAGAGTTTGGGCATCGAAATTCCCATGTTCGGCGAATATTCCGGGCCGCAGATGGTGATGGAAGCGCTGGCGATCATCTTCCTGCGGCGCGGGCTGAAGTCCGATCTGGGCAGGATCTAGGCGCGTTCGCCACATTTTGGGCGAACCATTCATTTGCAGTTCAGCAAAGTGACGGTAATAGTCGGGGCATGAAAAACGCTTTCGTGTCCCGACTCACATCGCTGGCCCTGGCTTTGAGCCTTTCTCTCCCGTTGGGCGCCGTGCCTGTTGCGGCGCAGGAGGGATGCTGGGACAATTCGACAATCCAGTCGGCGCTTGCCGAAGGCCGCATCCAGCCGGTGGCGGCCGTGCTCTCGCGCGAGGGGATCGACCCTTCCACCGAGGTGCTCAGCGTCAAGGTCTGCGAACAGGGCGGGGCGCTGGTCTATGTGCTCGCGGTGCTCGAAACATCGGGACAGGCGCGCAATCTGACGTTGAGTGCACAATAGAGCGTGTCCAGATAAAGTGAATTCCATTTTATCGGCTCGGACGCGCGATGAAACAAAAATCTAGGCTACACGCAGGCGGGGCGGGACCATGCGGATACTGGTTGTCGAAGACGACGAAAACCTCAACAGGCAGATTTGCGAGGCGCTGACCGACGCGGGCTATGTCTGCGATAGCGCTACGGACGGCGAGGAAGGGCACTTCCTGGGCGATACCGAACCCTATGATGCGGTGGTCCTCGATATCGGCCTGCCGCGCATGGACGGGATTTCGGTGCTCGAAGCCTGGCGCCGCGAGAACCGCATGATGCCGGTGTTGCTGCTGACGGCGCGCGACCGCTGGAGCGATAAGGTACAGGGGATCGATGCGGGCGCCGACGACTATGTGGCCAAGCCTTTCCATATGGAAGAAGTGCTGGCGCGGCTCCGCGCTCTCGTGCGCCGCGCGGCGGGTCACGCCTCCAACGAGATCACCGCAGGAAATGTGCGGCTCGACACCAAGGCGGGCCGCGTGACCGTGGACGGACAGGCGATAAAGCTCACCAGCCACGAATTCCGGCTTCTGGCCTATCTCATGATGCACAAAGGCAAGGTGATCTCGCGCACCGAGTTGACCGAACATCTATACGATCAGGATTTCGATCGTGATTCCAATACGATCGAAGTGTTTGTTGGCAGATTGCGCAAAAAGCTGCCGGAAGAACTGATCCAGACCATTCGCGGGCTCGGCTATCAGATCCTGGCGGATTGAGCCGTGTTCAGCTTTCTGCGAAACCCGAACCTGGCTCAATTTTCCCTGTGGTCGCAGGTCCAGAGGGAAAACCGGTTCCCACTTTTCCTGGACCTGCTCTAGTGACTCGCGGCTCCATCGCCTTTCGGCTGTTCTGGCTGTCGGCGGGCTGGCTGATCGTCGCGCTGGTCGCGACGGCATTTCTGTTGACCGAGCTTTATTCCCAGGCGCTCGACAGGGACCTGACCGAAAGCCTCGACCTGCAGATTTCGTCGCTGGTCGGGCAGACGCTTGAGCTCGACTCGGCGGCCTCCCAGGAAATCGGGCTCGCCGACACGCGATTTTCGCGCCCCACCTCCGGCTGGTACTGGCAGATCCGCGACGAGGCGGGGAGCCTCGTCAGTTTCTCCCCCTCCATGGTTGGAACCGTGCTGCCCGATCTGGAGGGCGCCTTCAACGCATCGGGAACCCGCTCGGGCATGATCGCCGACGACTATGGCGACCAGACGCTGAGGGCCGTGGAACGCTGGGTCACGCTAGACGATCTGGGGCGCTATGTCATCACGGTGACCGGCAATTATACCGATGTGGAAGGCCGCGCCGCCGCGTTTCGCGGGCAGGCGATTATCGTTCTGGCCTTTGTGGCCCTGATCCTTGCCGCCATGAGCGGCATGATCGCGCGCTTTGCGCTACGACCCATCGAGAGGCTGCGTGAAGCCATCGAGGCGGTGCGTGAGGGTGACAGGCCCAGCGTTGAAGGCAACTTTCCCCAGGAAATCGCGCCGCTGGCCGACGAACTCAATGAACTCCTGCGCTCCAATACCCAGATCGTTGAGCGCTCGCGCGCCCAGGTGGGCAATCTCGCCCATGGGCTGAAAACCCCGCTCGCCGTGCTGCGCAACGAGGCCGATGGAGGCAAGTCCGCGCTGGCCAAGGCAGTGCTGCACGAAACCGACAATATGAGCCGCATCGTGTCCACCTATCTCGACAAGGCGCGGCTTGCGGCCCGCTCGAGCGTGGTCGGCAAGCGGGCCGATACCCGTGCCGTGCTCGAACGGCTGGGGCGGGTGATGGGCAAGCTCAACAAGCAGTGCGACCTTGAAATCGACCTGCCGGCCTCCGTGCCCTGGTTCCGGGGCGACGAGAGCGATCTTGAGGAAATGGCCGGCAACCTTTTGGACAATGGCTGCAAATGGGCGCGCTCGGAGGTTCGCCTGGCGGCGCGCGAAGCCAGCGTTTCAGGGAACCGTAGTGTCGAGATCATCGTTGAAGACAATGGACCGGGTCTGACCGAGGCCGAGGCCGAGCAAGTATTGCGCCGCGGGGTCAGACTGGACGAAAAAACGCCGGGGAGCGGGCTGGGACTCGATATCGTCAAGGAACTCGTCGATATTTATGGGGGAAGATTGACACTGACACGCTCCGAACTGGGTGGCCTTCGGGCAACACTTCAGCTTCCTGCTGCGCGGCAGGCACGGCAATAGACTTGAACCGGCGGTATCAAACCGCAATTTGGCCGTATTGGCCGAGATAGACATCGAAGGTCCCAAAGGGCCGCTACGAAAGGTATTGCAATGAAAATGTTGAGGGCGATTGCACTTGTTTCGCTGGCTCTGGTGGTTGCCGGGTGTACGCGCACGGCGAATTTCCAGACCTCCCAGCCGGCGATGCCGCAGCCCACTGTTTTGACCACGCCGACGACGCCCGATGTCGTGACCCCAACCGATTCGGCACCCATTCAGCAGGCGCGTCTGGATCCGGGCAGCTACGAGTATATCGATGCCGCAATTGTCGGCCAGTTGACGCCGGCCCAGCGCTCGGCCGCCAATGACGCCCAGTTCTACGCGCTCCAGTTCGGACGTCCCGGTGCGCCGCGCACCTGGTCTTCGGGCGGCGCGACCGGCCAGGTTTCGGTCGGCCCCTATGTTCGGGTCAACAATCTCGATTGCCGCGAGTTTTCGCACCGCGTGACGGTGGGCGGACAGACCTATACCCGGTCGGGCCAGGCCTGCCGCGAGGCGGATGGCGCCTGGGGCGTAACTGCTTAGGTCGTATGGGGCCAACCCGATTGTCCGTGGGACTTCGGGTTATCGGTTATCCCCTAGACGACAAAACGATTGACGGGTGTCGCCACTGGCGGCACCCTTTTTGTATCTCGAAAGGTTTTTTTAGCCCGTTGACGATAGGGTTTGCGTTCGGTCCCTCGCGCAGCGCACCGGTTACAGGATTCCATGACTCTTCCCGATACATTTCCCGGCACAAAGAACCAGCCGCGTGGCGCCGCAGGCGCCAGAGGCGGGGCCGATTCGGGCAAGGATGCCTTTCTCGAGGCGCTGGCCGGCGTTCTGGTCGATCCGCCCGCTCCACATGGCTTTCCGGGCGCCATCGAGCGCGAGATTGCCGGCAAGATCTGGACCTGGATGGCGCGCGACATCGCCGCTGACGAGGTGGCGCGGCTGACCGACGCCATCGATTCGGGAGCCGATGCGGTCGAGGCGCTCGACCTGCTGCTTCCCGAAATTGTCGAACGGCTCAAGGCCAACGCTGTCGCCGAGAAGGAAGATCGCGAGCTTGAGCGCCGCAACTCGATGCAGATGGGCGGCGAGGAGGCGCGCCGGCGGCTCGCACCGGTCATCATGGCCATGCGCCGCCGCCCCCTTTTGATGCAGGCGGGAAAATTCGGCATTGCCGTTGGTTCGATTTCCGATGAGACAGAACTGGCGACGGCGCTGCAGTCGATTTCGATCACCAATCCTTTGACGCGCGCGCTCTGGATGCAGGCGATGGTGGGGTACATGGCCAATCCCAGCCGCCTCATGGCAGCCGCCGTCGCCATCGCCGGGGGCAATGGCGAAACCCGGATCACCAACGCCGGTTACGGTTCATTGGTCGAGGCCGTTCTCAGCCACGCCCAGAGCCAGATCGGCTGCCTTGCAAGCCAGCCCAACCTGTTCTCCGACATCGACTTTTCGTGCAAGGCGATCGACCGGTTCCACAGGCTGTTGCGCGCCATAAACTACAATCTGGAAATCGAGCGGCGCTCCCTGTGGGGAACGATCATGACCGACCTCACGGCACGGCTGTCCGAGCGGCTGGAACGCCCGATGAAGGAAATCACGCTCAACGTTACCCAGGCGCTTCGGCGCCCGCGCGACGGCAACGACCGGGTCGATCCCGACGACGTGCTGGCGGCGCTCAATGGGCTCTATCTTCTGATGACGGTGAGGAAATGCCGCGACTCCCTCGCCGTCAATGCGTTGCTCGATCAGGCCTGGACCGATACCGGACAGACCGTCGAGGTGTTGGTGACTCGCGCCCTCGACATGTATCGCGCCAAGCCCGCCGATCCGGTGGCGCGCGAGCGGCTGGACGCGGGCATCAAGATGGCCGAGATCCGCTTCAATCCCGAATATGCCGATATTTTACGCCGGGCCCGTGACGGCGCCGAGCGCCGGACCGCTCAAGGTTAGATTGCCCGTTCAAGGCGAGCCGCGAGAACGGTGAGCCCGTCGCGGATATAGACGGTGTCGCCGGCGCTCATCGCCATCTTTGCGAGCAGCACCCGGATCTTGCCCCCTTCATCGGCCAGCACCACGCCGATCGCGTCGAGCGGCGAGCGGTGGTCGGTGTTGGCAAAGACCAGACAACCCGGATCGAAGTGCCGCTGCTGGCCGGCGTTGAGGAACCATTGCTTCTGACCTGCACCGAAGCGGTGTTCGAGAAAGAGCGGGATGTCGTCCGCAATGTGCGCCGAAAACGGCGCGGGATCGGCAGATTTCTCCAACGCGCGGGGCAGGACGCAACGTTCGGCGCACAGCGCGGGCGCCAAGGCGGGGTCCAGACGCTGGGCAACGATTTCTCCCACCACATCGAGCACGTTAAGTGGCCCGGCCAGGGACGCGCCGGTCCGATCTTGCTGGGGGCCAGGAAACCGTGGCCAGCCGCGCGCCGCCGGAGCGGCGAGCATGCCTGAGGCGCCGGGGGCGACAAAGGCCGCGGCGGCATTGGGCTGGGCGGGACTTGTGGCGAGCATTGGCCCGTCAGGCGTATCGAAAACGGGATCGATGCGCGGGTCGTCGACCGGCCGTTCCTTGCCGTCGAGCGCCGTTTCGAGCGCCGCTCCGCCATGCGCGATGCAGCCGGCAAGGCTGAGATAGCCAGCAACGCTGCCCGCGAGAACGATGCCGCCGAGAGAACCGTCGGCCACGAGCGCCTGTATCGCTCCGTTCCATTTGACTGTGCCCGACGCCTTGAGCCAGAGATCGAGATCGGGCTGCCAGCCGCCCGAGACGATCAGGCGGTCGCAGGCGATGGGCTCTTCGGCCGGAGCTCCGTTTTCCGCATTGGCAAGATGCACAGAGAGCCCGGAGCCACGGTTGGGGGCGACCGACCCGACTGTCATGCCCCACCCTAGCCGGTAACCATGGGCCTTGCAGAATTCGATGAACCGGGTCTGCGGATCGACGCGGGGGTCGCTGGTGCGAACCACCGATTTGCCGCTGGCCGCGCCCAGCAGCGCCATGCGGTAGCCCACATTGGTCGCACTATGGATGTGAGCGCTGCCGCCCGGCCAGATGTTGTAGCGCGCCGCCAGCCGCCACGCGGCGCTCGCCTCGTCCACGCCGGCCAGCCTGTTGCCCGAAAAAATCGGCATGCGGCCCACCATTCCGGTGGCCAGAACGATGGTGTCGGCCGTTATCGACAGGCGTTCGGGCTGGGGCAGTCCTCCCGACTTGTTAACACGGATCGCCTGGACGGCTGCGTTGGTGATATCGAAGGCCATTGTGCTCAATGAGAGGGTGATGAGTCCGGATTCCCCGATCTGGCTTGCCAGAGCGCTTATCGTATCCTCGGGGACCGGCTCGCCCTCTGCCTTGCCGAAAAATACCGACAGGCCGCCAAGCGTTGCTTCCTTTTCGACAAGGCAAACGCGAAGGCCCCTGCGAGCGGCGGCAAGCGCCGCCGACAGCCCTGCAACGCCACCTCCCACGATTGCGACATCGGCGGTGATTCGCCGGGCCGCTTCGGTGTCGATCCAGCCGCCCGGCTCGGCGGAGCCCGTTTTGTAGGCAAGCCCCAGAGTATCTCTGCGTGGGGGCAGCAGGCGGGCTGTCAGCGTCCTTGTAACGGCCGGGCGCGGGCCGACCGAGGCGAAGGCGGCGCCATCGATGGCGGGGCAGATCGCCATGGGCATGGCAAGGTCAGGGCGGGTTTCGTTGCCTTCGAGCGCGATGGGCGGGGCGGTATGCTCGTCGAGCGCCACAACATTGCCCGCATAACGGCCCGCAATGCGAACCCCCGTCGCCAGCAGGGCCGACAGCACCGTGTCGCCTTCAAAGCCGCTCACGGCGCGCCCGTTGAACCGGAAGCGCACAGGGCGGGTGCGATCGATGACCGGGTGTGAAAATTCCGGCGGCAATGTGCCGCCGAGACGATTGGCTCCGCTCATGGTGCACCCCCGGCAACGAGCCCGGGATGAAAATCGGCGAACTCGCGGCGCGGCTGGCGCAGATCGGCGCCGTGTGCGGCCGCCCATTCGGCCTCCAGCCCGCTGGCCCTTCCCGAGACTATCCCCGCGATCAATGGCGCCAGCACCAGATCGAGCGTTCCCAGGCCGGCGACGACGAACACCTTGTCGCGGCGTGTGGGCCCGAGTACCGGCGCGCCATCATGGGAGAAAAGCCGCGTAAGGCTGGTCTGGGCGGCAAGACGCGGGGCCGGGTCCAGCGAAAGGCAATCGGCGATGCGGGCCAGGGCTTCCCCATCGTCATTGCGGGCGGCCGCGCGAATGACACCATCGCCCGCCTGGGCAAAGACGGTCCCCGTATCGAGATCAAAGCCGGCCCGGTAACGCGCCAGCCGTTGTGGCGCGGTCTCGATGCCCGCCCAATGCTCGATACGCGCGAACGTGGCGATTTCATCGGCGTCGAGCCATCGGAGAATGGCGTCGTCGTCGGCAAGGATCACCTGGTCGATGGAGGTGGCCCCGAACCGCGCGCCGCCATCGCGCCTGATCTTGAGCCCTTCGACGGAACTGAGCACCGCCACATTGGTCGCGGCCAGCCATGACGGCGCCGCCGCGAACAGGGCGGCTGCATTGATCGAGCGGACATCGCGCAGCCCAACGCGCATGCCGTGCGCGGTTTTTTCAATCGGATCGACAGGGTAGCCAAAGCCCCCGGCGATATGACGCATGTGGCTCAGCGCAATCATGGCTTGGGCCGACCGGGCTCCAACACGCATGTCTATCCGCTCGCCAATGGCCGGCACGATGCGCGAAAGACGCCGCAGCGCTGGCCTTGCATGGGCCATAAGGATCGACCAGGTCTCCGGCCGTGTCACGGGGGCCAGCGAGAGCGGGGGCAGGGGGCGCAGGGCGTGGGGATTGGGCGGCGGGCTGAGCAGCACAATTGCTCGTGAATGGTCAGACGCCAAAAGCCCTGCTAGAAGCCATGCGAATGGGGAGGCGCCGACCACGGCAATGGTTTTGGCTTGCTCGGTCATGTCGGTCCCGTCCGGCCCTTACTCTGCGGTGCGGCAAAGCGCGCGCCAATCGCCGACTGCAATCTGCGCGAATTTGGCCTATAGAAACGGCATCTCATTGGTTTTCAAGGGTTAGTCTCACACTTGTTCTGGATTTTCGCGATATTGCTGGTTCTGGCATGCCTGGGCGTGCTCGCCTTTGGACTGCGCGGCCCGGCGCGCCCGTCAGCGGGAGCCGACGGCCCGGACGCCGAACGCGCCTTTTTCCGCCATCAGCTCGAGGGAATCGACCGCGACATGGAAGCGGGAAGGCTCTCGTCGGAAGAAGCGACCGCGGCAAAGGCCGAGCTGGCGCGTGAGGTGATGCTTCACGAAAAGGAAACCGCAGGCAAAAAGGGCGGCATGAGCGGGCGGACGGTCATGCTTGCGATCCTGCCGGTGGCCGCGGTGGTCAGCCTGGGGCTTTATGCCTGGATCGGGCGTGCCGACCTGCCGGGCCTGCCGCTGGCCGGACGCGAGCAGCCGGCCCAGATATCGGTAAGCGATATCGAGGCGGCGGTGGCGACCGTGGAAGCGCAGATGGAGCAGACGCCCGACGATGTGCGCGGCTGGCTGGTTCTGGCGCCGATCTATATGGAGCAGGGACGGTTCGCCGAAGCGGCCAATGCCTGGCGGCGCGTATTGTCGCTGGAGCCGCCGACCGCAGACCGGGAAACCAATCTGGCCGAAGCCCTGATCCTGGGCAGTGACGGGGTGGCCGACGATGAAGCGATGACGCTCCTGCGCAGCGCTGTGGAGGCAGACCCGATCCACGTCCGGTCGCGCTTTTATCTTGCTGGTCAATTGACCCAAACCGGTCAATATGAGGAGGCCGTGGCGCTCTGGGACGAATTGCTGGGGTTGGCGACGGGCGATGAGGCCTGGGTCGATACGGCGCGCTCGGGGCTGGTGGCTGCCCAGGCGGGGCTCGAAAGCGGCACGCTTGGCGACAGCGAGCCCGATGCCACTATGGATGTGATGATCCGTGGCATGGTCGATGGGCTCGCCGCGCGATTATACGATGAAGGCGGCAGCGCGACCGAGTGGATACAACTGGTACGCTCGCGCATCGAGCTCGATGGCGCAGACGCGGCGCGCGCCGACCTCGAACGCGGTCTTGCCGCACTTTCGGGGCAGGAAAGACTGGCTCTCGAGGATTTCGGCCGAGAAGCGGGATTGATGGAGTAAACCAATGGCCTGGACACGCAAACAGAAACGCCTCGGCGTCATTGCCGGCCTCGGCGTCATTTTAGCCCTGGCGGCGGGGTTGATCCTGACGGCACTGCGCGACCAGATCGTGTTTTTCTATTCGCCTACCGAGATCGCGGAGGCGGCAATAGCGCCCGGAACTCCGATCCGGCTGGGAGGGCTTGTGCTCGAGGGCAGTTGGCAACAGGATGGGGAAACCAATGTTTTCGTCGTCCATGACGGAGCCGGCGAGATGACCGCGCGCTTCACCGGCATCTTGCCGGACCTGTTCCGGGAGGGGCAGGGCGTGGTGGCCGAAGGGAGCGTGCAGGCGGACGGAACGTTCCTGGCCACCAATGTGCTCGCCAAGCACGACGAGAACTATATGCCGCGAGAAGTGGCCGATGCCCTGCGCGAACGAGGCGTATGGGAAGGTGAGGAAGGATAAAGCAGCGTGACCATCGAACTGGGACATTTCGCCTTCGTTCTGGCCTTCGTTCTGGCCCTCGTGCAGGCCGGCGCGGGCTTTGCCTTCTGGCGCGGCAGCGCATTGGCGCAGCGCTTCGTCTCACAGGCGGCAATATTGCAGTTCGCGCTGGTGGGGCTGTCGTTCGCGGCCCTGCTTTCGGCATTCGCCGCCGATGATTTTTCGGTACGGCTGGTGGTCGAGCACTCCCATTCGCTCCAGCCCATGCTCTACAAGATCACCAGCACCTGGGGGAACCATGAAGGCTCCATGCTGCTGTTTGTATTCACGCTGACCCTGTTCGGAGCGGCGGTGGCCGCGTTCGGGCGCAATTTGCCCAACGAACTCAAGACGCTTGTGCTCTCCAATCAGGGGTTGATGGTCGGCGCGTTTGCCGGCTTCGTGCTGTTCACGTCGAACCCGTTCTGGCGGCTCGACCCGGCACCTTTCAACGGCACCGAACTCAATCCGGTGCTTCAGGACATCGGCCTCGCCATCCACCCCCCGCTGCTCTATCTGGGCTATGTCGGGTTTTCGATCTGCTTTTCCTTTGCCGTTGCGGCACTGGTTTCGGGGCGGATCGACGCGGCGTGGGCGCGCTGGGTCCGGCCCTGGACGCTGGCGAGCTGGGCGTTTCTGACGCTGGGCATCGCCATGGGGTCCTACTGGGCCTATTACGAGCTGGGCTGGGGTGGCTGGTGGTTCTGGGACCCGGTGGAAAATGCCAGTTTCATGCCATGGCTGGCCGGCACAGCGCTGCTCCACTCGGCCATCGTCATGGAAAAGCGCAACGCGCTGAAAATCTGGACGATCTTTCTGGCGATCATCACTTTCTCGCTCAGCCTGCTCGGTACCTTCCTCGTGCGCTCGGGCATCCTGACATCGGTGCACTCCTTCGCCTCCGATCCGACGCGCGGCATGGTCATTCTCGCCATGCTGGCCGCTTTTATCGGCGGGGCATTCACGCTCTTTGCGCTGCGCGCCTCGGCGCTGCGCCACGGCGGCCTGTTTGCGCCCATCAGCCGCGAGGGGGCGCTGATCTTAAACAATCTGTTTCTCTCGGCAGCAACGGCAGGGGTGCTGATCGGAACGCTCTATCCGCTGGTGCTCGAAGCGCTGACGGGAGCGCGTATCACCGTGGGTGCGCCCTTCTTCGATCTCACCTTCGGGGCGCTCATGGTGCCGCTGCTCCTGCTCATCCCCTTCGGGCCGTTCCTCGCCTGGAAGCGCGGCGATCTGGTCGCCGTGGGCCAGAGGCTTTTTGCGGCGATCGTCGTTACACTGGTCCTCACCCTTGTGGTTTTCGGCTTTCTGGGCTTTCCGATTTCGCTCGCGCCGATCGGGCTGGGGATCGGCATCTGGGTCATGGTTGGCGCCATTGCCGAACTGGCCGAGCGCGCCGCCATCGGCAAGGTCAAGTGGGGGCAGAGCTGGCACCGTCTCAAGGGCCTGCCAAAGACCGCCTGGTCCACCTCCATCGCCCATTTCGGCGTCGGCGTTTCGGTGATTGGCATCGTTTGCGCCTCGGCGTTCCAGACCGAAATCGTCACCTCCATGCGGGCGGGGGAAACCATCGACATCGCCGGATATTCGATCACCTATCAGGGCGAGACCCATTTTGAGGGCCCCAATTTCACCGCCGACCGGGGCAGCTTCCTGATCGATGCGCCGTGGGGCCGGGACAGACAACTCACTTCCGAGCGTCGCGTCTATGGCGTGAGCGGAACACCGACCACAGAGGCGGGCATCCGGACTTACGGCTTTAGCCAGATGTATATCCAGTTCGGTGAACGCTTCGGCGCCGATGGCCGGGTGGTACGCCTCTGGCACAAGCCGTTCGTGCTGCTGATCTGGCTCGGGACCGTCCTGATGGCCGGAGCGGGCTTTCTCTCGCTGAGCGATCGGCGAATGCGGATCGGCGCGCCTGCCCAGGCAAGGGCCAAGCCGGCAGGAGCCGGGCGGTGAAGCGCTGTGTCATTGCTCTAGTCACGCTGCTGGCGCTGCTGCTGCCGATGACGGCCGGTGCGGTGCAACCCGACGAAGTGCTCGACAACCCGGTGCTCGAACAGCGGGCCCGTTCGATTTCGGGCAATCTGCGCTGCCTCGTATGCCAGAACCAGTCTATCGACGATTCCGACGCCGAACTGGCCCGAGACCTGCGGCTGCTTGTGCGTGAGCGGCTGGTGGCGGGCGATACCGATACGGAAGTCTATGATTTTGTGGTTGCCCGCTATGGAGAGTTCGTGCTGCTCAATCCGGTGTTTGCCGGGCACACGATCTTTCTCTGGGTTGCAACGCCGGTTCTCCTGGCCGCAGGGCTGGTCGTCCTGGCTGTCTGGACGGTCCGCCGCCGCAAGACGGTGACGGGCAAGCCAGACCTCTCTTTCGAGGAAGAAAAAGCGCTCGAAAGGTTGCGCAAGTCTTAGAGTAATTGAAGCGCTTCAATTGCTCTAAGACTTTGTTTTGTCGCATGTCCGAACCGGATAAGTGGTAGCCACTTATCCTGGAAGCGCTCTGGATTTCCCGCACCGCGGAAACTCGGACAGCTGTCGCGCTTGTTCTCGATTGCGGCCTCTGCCATCAAAGGGCAGGGAGCCTGCCTTATGAATTTCGACATCGCTCAGCTTGTGCCGGACGGCCTGTCCTTATGGATCGCGCTGACCCTGATCGCCGCGAGTTTCGTTACATCGATGATAACGGCGATGTTCTCGCTCGGTGGCGGCATTGCCATGCTGGCCGCGCTCGGACTGGTTTTTCCGCCAGCGGTCGTCATTCCCGTTCACGGGCTCGTCCAGCTTGGCTCAAATGGCGGCCGCGCCGTCGTTCAGCGCGCCCATATCCAGTGGCATCTGATGGCCTGGTTCGGCGCCGGCAGCGTGCTGGGCATCGTTCTGGGCGGAAGCCTTGCGGTATCGATACCCGAAGCCCTTTTCCAGGCGGTGATCGGGCTGTTCATCCTCTATTGCGTGTGGGTGCCCCAGCCCCGCGTGACCGGGCGCGGGCCTGCTGCCGATTTTGCGGCAGGCGCCGTTATCGGCTGGGTCGGCATGTTCGTGGGCGCCATCGGGCCGCTGGTCGCCAATTTCCTGCGCAAGCTCGACGACCGTCGGCAATTGATCGCCACCCAGGCGAGCCTGATGACGCTCAACAACATTGCAAAGGCTGTCACCTTCACGCTTTTCGGTTTTGCGTTCGCGCAATACCTGCCCATGGTCCTCGCCATGATCCTGACCGGTTTTTTAGGGACCGTGGTGGGCAGCCGCATTCTCGACAGGGTGTCGGAAACCACGTTCCGGTGGGGATTTAAGATCATTCTGACCGTGATGGCGCTCGAAATGCTGCGGCAGGCGGTCTGGGGCTAGAGCCGAGGATTTGATTGAATCAAATCCTCGGCTCTAAACCTTTGTTTTGTCGCGTGTCCGAACCGCAAGACCGTTTCCATCCCCGATCGGGTCGAGGACATGCTTTTGCTGGACACGCTCTAGCCCTGACCGAGAGGCTTTCCGGCCACAATTCGGTCCGGTCCATTACCAAGATTTAATCCGCATGCAACTGTGCGGAAAGCCCGCGCGTATTACATATGACGCCAACAGCAGAGACGAACTGTCTGTAACAGAGAGGATCTTCCAATATGTCCAACATGCTTTCTACGCCGAAGCGCAAGTGGATCGCCGCATCTGCAATGGCAATGATTGTCGCGGCAGGTACGCTTGGCGCCGGCTTCGTCAACACCCAGCCCGCAATCGCGCAGCAGGTTGGAAACGATGTGGGATCGCCCCCAATGAGCGGGTTCGCCGATCTGGTCGAGTCGGTTTCGCCGGCTGTCGTTTCTGTTCAGGTCAACGCCGAGGTTCCCGTCCAGCAGATCCAGCGCGGCCCGAACTTCCAGTTCGAATTCCCCGACCTGCCCGAAGACCATCCCCTGCGCCGGTTCTTCGATCAGTTCGAAGAGCCCTTCAATGCGCCAAATCCAGAGCGACCCAACCGCCCGCGTGATTTCATGCAGGCCGTGGGCTCGGGCTTCATCATTTCGGCTGACGGCTACATCGTGACCAACAACCACGTCGTGCAGGATGCGAGCGAGGTGACGGTACTGCTCGAGGACGATACCGAACTGGCCGCCGACATCATCGGCACCGACCCGCGCACCGATCTGGCGCTGCTCAAGGTCCGCGAAGAGCGTGACGACCTGCCCTTCGTCGAATTCGCCACCGAGGAAGCCCGGGTGGGCGACTGGGTGGTTGCGGTGGGCAATCCGTTCGGCCTGGGCGGTACGGTGACCGCCGGTATCGTTTCGGCCCGTGGCCGCGATATCAACGCCTCCTATTATGACGATTTCCTCCAGATCGACGCGGCCGTGAACCGTGGCAATTCGGGTGGCCCGTCGTTCAATACCGAGGGTGATGTCGTTGGTGTCAACACCGCCATCTTCTCGCCCTCGGGCGGCAATGTGGGCATTGCGTTCGCCATTCCGGCCGCGCTTGCCCAGAGCGTCATTTCCCAGCTCCAGGACACCGGCTTTGTGACCCGCGGCTTTCTGGGCGTTTCGCTCCAGGATCTCAATGACGATCTCGCCGACGCTCTTGGCCTCGCCAATGCCAATGGCGCGTTGGTCACCCAGCCTATCGAAGGTGCGCCTGCGGCTGAAGCCGGTGTCGCGTCCGGCGACGTCATCGTTTCGGTCAACGGCCAGGGCGTGAACACGGCGCGCGAACTGTCGCGGCTGATTTCCCAGCAGTCGCCCGGTTCCGATGTCGAACTCGGCGTTATCCGCGACGGCGAGGAACTCGACATTACCGTCACTCTCGACCGTCTCGAGGAAGACGAGCAAGCCGCTCCTGCGCCCCAGGTCCAGGAAGAAGAGGCTGAACCCGAAACGACGAGTTCGTCGATCGGTGTGACCGTCATCCCCAATGAGGACGGAGACGGACTTGTGGTCGATTCCATCGAGGACGACAGCGCCGCGGCGTCCCGCGGTTTGTTGCCCGGCGACGTGATCGAACAGGCCAATGGGGGCGCGGTATCCACGCCCGAGGACTTCGAGGCGGCCATCGATGCGGCCCGCAGCGAAGGCAAGTCCGCGGTCTCACTGCGGGTGTCGCGCGATGGTGTCGTCCGCTTCGTGGGTGTGCCGCTCGACAACCAAGAGTAACAGACCTTCGGGATCGGCCCTTGTGGCCGGTCCCAATTTTCTCCGGGGGCCGACGTGAAGATATTGCTCATTGAAGACGACCGCGAAGCGGCGTCCTATCTCATTCAAGCCCTCGACGAGTGCGGCCATGTCACCCATCATGCCAGCGACGGCGAGACCGGTTTTGCAATGGCATCGGGCATGGAATACGATGTCCTGATCGTCGACCGCATGTTGCCGCGCCGGGATGGCCTTTCGATTATCGAATCCCTGCGGGCCGAGGACGACAACACCCCCGTTTTGATCCTCTCGGCGCTCGGCGAGGTCGATGACCGCGTCACAGGGCTGCGCGCCGGGGGCGACGATTATCTTGTCAAACCGTACGCCTTTTCCGAACTTCTGGCCCGCATCGAGGTCATGGCGCGCCGTTCGGCCCCGAGCGAAGCGGCAACCTCCTATCAGGTGGGCGACCTGACCCTCGATCGGCTATCGCGCAAGGTGGAGCGGGCATCTGAGAGCATAGTTCTTCAGCCCCGCGAATTTCGCCTGCTTGAGTACCTTATGAAAAATGCCGGACGCGTCGTTACCCGCACCATGCTTCTGGAAAATGTCTGGGATTATCATTTCGACCCTCAGACCAACGTGATCGACGTGCACATGTCGCGCCTGCGCTCCAAGGTGGACAAGGGCTTTCAGCGCCAATTGCTCCAGACCGTGCGCGGCGCGGGGTACATGATCCGTGACTGACGCGGCGCCGGGAGCCCTTCAGCGACGCAATCTGTGGCGGACCACCACGGTTCGGCTCACCGCGATGTTCATCGCGATCTTCGTGGGCTTTGCCATCGTGCTTCTGGGCCTGATCGCCTATCAAAGTTCGATTCAGATCCAGCGCGAGCAGTTGCGCGACGTTCAGCGCGAAATTGTTCAGATACGGCTGCTTTCCAGCCAGTCGGGCGTACGGGCCGTGGCCTTTGCGGTGCAGCGGCTGGCCGACAGGCCCGGACCGGGCATCTACTATCTCGGCGATCCGACCGGCGTGATGATCGCGGGCAACGTCACCGACTTTCCGGTGGCCGTTCTGGCCGATCCGGGGCGTTATGAACTCAGCTACGAGCGTGGGCGCGAGATCTATGGTGGACCGGAGGACGCGGTGCCCACAAGCGGCACGGCTATCGTTGAATCGCTGGAACTGCCGAACGGATTGCGGCTGGTCATCGGCCGGGACGTGGGTGAGCGGCGCGGTTTCAATGCGATCATCCTTCGTACGTTTTTCGGAGGCGCCATCGGCATCATCGTGCTTTCGGTGCTGGCGGGCGGACTGACCGCACGCTACGTTCTGCGCCGGATAGACGCCATCACCGGCACATCCACCAAGATCATGTCGGGCAATTTGTCCGAGCGCGTGCCGGTCACCGGCCGCAATGACGAGTTCGACGCGGTTGCCACAAGCCTCAACGCCATGCTCGAACGGATCGAGCGGCTGATGGCTGGGCTCAAGGAAGTCACCGACAACGTCGCCCACGACCTCAAGACTCCGCTGACCCGCCTGCGCAACAAGGCGGAGGCGGCGCTGCGCAATCCCGATCCGGAGGCGAGGCAGACAGCGCTTGAGACCACTATTGCCGAATCCGATCAACTGATCCGCACCTTTAACGCCCTGCTGCTGATCGCGCGGGCCGAAGCGGGCACCTCGACAGGAGCCTTCTCCGATATCGACCTGAGCGAGGTTGTCGCCGATGTGGCCGAACTCTACACGCCGGTGGCCGAAGACGCGGGTATGACGCTGGAAACCGACATCGCCCCTGGAATCAGGCTCGATGCAAGCCGGGAACTCATCGGTCAAGCCCTTGTAAATCTTGTCGAAAACGCCGTAAAGTACGGTCAGAGCACCGAAGGCGGCGGCATATCCATTTCCGCCCGCCGCGAAGCCGGGAGGATCGTCGTTGAAGTTGCTGACCGGGGACCGGGAATACCCGAGGCCGATCGCGCGCGCGTATTCGAACGCTTTGCGCGGCTGGAAGCCAGCCGTACCGAGCCGGGGGCCGGATTGGGGCTCGCGCTCGTGTCGGCCGTCGTTCGGTTGCACAGGGGCGATATCCGTGTTGAGGACAATGGGCCGGGCACAAAGGCGGTCATCACCTTTCCCGCGTCATAGGGCGCGCCCGTCATGACGGCGCTGGGACCGCGATTGCGGGCTCTGGATCTTGCGTCCGAAAGCCCGGCGCTGCCGGACGATTTGACCGAAGCGCTGGGCGAGAGCGAGCGCGAGGCGTTCGAAGGGGTTGCGGGGGCTCTTGGGCCGATCTTTGCAACTGCTCCCTACCTGCGCGACCTTGCCGTCCGACACGCCCGATGGTTCGCAGACGTCCTGACTGCCGAGCCGGAAGCGGCTTTTTCACAATTGATCGCCGACATGACTTCGGCCGGATCGTGCGAGGCCGAGGCCGAACTGGCCCAACGCCTGCGCGTCGGCAAGGCGCGCGGGGCGCTGCTGTCCGCGGTGGCGGAAATCGGCGGAGTATGGACCTCGCGGGAGACCACGCGCTGCATGTCCGATCTTGCCGATGCCGCTTTGGAAGCGGCGCTTGATTTCCTGATGGCCGAGGCCGGGCGGGATGGCAAGCTGGTTCAACCGGCCGAGCAGGCAAGCGCCGCCAATTCCGGGCTGGCGATTTTTGCGCTCGGCAAGCATGGCGGCCAGGAACTCAACTATTCCTCCGACATCGACATCGTGGCGTTTTACGATCCCATGGTGGCCGTGCTGCCAGAGGATGCCGATCACAACAAATTTTACGTCCGGATCATCCGCCGGCTGGTCTCGATCATGCAGGACCGTACCGCCGACGGCTATGTGTTCCGTACCGATGTGCGCCTTCGCCCCGATCCCGGCTCGACCCCGGTGGCGATATCGTTCGACGCGGCGCTTGGCTATTATGAGTCGCGTGGGCAGAACTGGGAGCGGGCGGCCTGGATCAAGGCGCGTCCCTGTGCCGGCGATATCGGGGTGGGCAATCAGTTCCTGAAAGAACTTGCCCCCTTCATCTGGCGCAAGCATCTCGACTTCGCGATGATCGCCGATATTCAGGCGATGAAGCGCCAGATCAACATCCACCGCAAGGTCGGCGAACAGCGCGTCCTGGGCCACAACGTCAAACTGGGACGCGGCGGTATTCGCGAGATCGAGTTTTTCGTCCAGACCCAGCAATTGATCGCTGGCGGCCGCGACCCCGAACTTCGGGTGCGCCCCACGGTCAAGGCGCTGCAGGCGCTGGTTAAGGGAAAATGGATTGGCGAGGATGCGGCAAACGAGCTCGAGGAGACCTACTGGTTCCTGCGGGCCGTCGAAAACCGCCTTCAGATGCTGCGCGACGAGCAAACCCATGTGATGCCGGAAACCGAAGAGGGGGTCGGCGAGATTGCGCTGCTCATGGGCTGCGAGAGCCGCGAGGCATTCGAAGCTGACTATCGCGCCGCGCTGGCGCGGGTATCGGACTATTACTCCGAGCTGTTTTCCGAGGGCGAGAGCCTGTCGGGGGAGTTGGGCAATCTGGTTTTCACCGGATCCGACGACGATCCCGATACGCTCGAAACCCTCGCCAATCTCGGGTTTTCCGACCCGGCGACCGTTTCGGCCACCATTCGCAAATGGCACTATGGCGGCTATGCCGCGACCCGCGCCGCAAAGGCGCGCGAGCATTTGACCGAATTGATCCCTGGCCTGCTCAAAACCTTTGCCGAGAGCGGCAATGCCGACATTGCCTTTACCCGGTTCAACGATTTCCTGACGCGGCTGCCGGCGGGCGTGCAGATGTTCGCGCTGTTGCGCAACCACGCCCATTTGCGCCAATTGCTGCTCGATTTCATGTCGTCGGCGCCGCGGCTGGCCGAGGCGGTGATCCACCGGGCCCATGTGGTGGACGGACTGATCGATCCGCACTTTGCCGGTGATATCGCGACCTCGGACTCGCTTGTGGCCAGTGTCGATGCGTTTCTGGCCGAGGCCCGCAGCTTCGAGGATCTGATCGACCGGGCCCGCATCATCGGCCAGGAACAAAAGTTCCTTATCGCCGCCGGACTGGTGGGGGGAGCGCTTTCCGCGCAGCAGGCCGGACGGCAGTTCACCGCGCTGGCCGAGACCTTGCTGGCCCGCCTGTTTGCAGCGGTGCGCGAAAATTTTGCCCAACGCTACGGTGCGGTGCCCGGCGCGCGGGTCGGACTGCTCGGCTTCGGCAAGATGGCCAGCCGGGAGATGACGCTGACCTCCGATCTCGACTTTATCCTGCTCTATGACGTGCCCGAAGGCACGACCGGCTCGGATGGTGAGCGTGAGCTCGATGTTGCTACCTATTTCACCCGCCTGACCCAACGGCTGGTCGCGGCAATTTCCGCGCCGACCGCTGAGGGCGTGCTGTACGAAGCCGATATGCGGCTGCGCCCGTCGGGCAATGCCGGTCCGCTTGCCACCAGCCTGAAGCGCTTCCGCAGCTATCAGAGCGATGAAGCATGGACCTGGGAGCATCTGGCGCTGACCCGAGCCCGCGTGGCGATTGGCGATGAGGGGCTGGCAGAGGCCGTCGGTACGGAGATCGTCCGCATTATGGCTCTGCCGCGCGACCGGGCAAAAATCGTCGGCGATGTGCTCGATATGCGCGCGCTGATGGCCAAGGAACGCCCGCCGCGTCATCCGTTCGACCTCAAGCTGCACGATGGCGGGCTGGTCGATCTCGAATTCATCGCCCAGACAGCGCAATTGCTCGAAGGGGCCACGCTCGACGTGCCCCAGGCACCGCCGGCCAAAGTGCTCTTGCGGCTGGCCGAAACGGGCATCCTGCCGCAAGGGGAGCGGCTCGCGGAAATTCATGCGACCTACGCGACGATCCTGCAATTGATGAGCGCATGCCTAGTCGATCCCCTCAAGGACGAGGGCTGGACACCGGCCTTCCGTGAGTTGGTCGCGCGCCGGGCCAACTACCCGGATTTTTCGAGGCTTCAAGCCGATATCGAGGCAATGCGCGCCGAGGTGAGCGCGGCAGCGGCTCAATTCTATGAGAGGATGAAGGCTTAAGCCGCCTGCGCCGGGGCGACTGAAATCGCACTCGGAAACCGGCGTTCCTGCGCTGGTGCCATGGGCAGGGAAATCGCCACGGTCGTCCCGATGCCCTCCAGCGAGTCGATGGCCAGCCGTCCGCCGCTCTGCTCGGCCACGGCGCGGGCGATGGCGATACCAAGCCCGACCCCGTCATGGACGCGCGTAAAGGCGGCATCGGGAAGAACGAAAGGCTGGGATAGCTTGCTCATCTGCTCTTGGTTCATGCCGATGCCGGTATCGGTGACTTCCAAAACCACGCCGTTTTCGGCGGGCCACGCCGCAATCCGGATCAGGCCGCCGGCCGGGGTGAACCGCAAAGCGTTCTCGATGAGATTGGTCATCATACGGTCGAGATAGTGCCGGTCGGCTGCGAGCCAGCCCTGCGTGCGCCTTGCCACGTCCAGTCGCACTCCGGCTTTTGCAGCGCGGCCGGCAAAGCGGATCGAGCAGCCCGAAAGCAGGTCGTCGATGGCGATGGGTTCTTTCCTGAGCGTCTTGCGGCCACCTTCGAGTTCGGCAAATTCGAGGATTTCCGCGAAGGATGTCAGCAGTTTTTCGCCCGCGCATTTGATGTCGGTTACATAGGACTGGTATTTGGGGTCGCCCAACGGCCCGAACGTCTCCATCCCGATCATTTCGGCAAAGCCGATGATGTGATTGAGCGGGGTGCGGATATCGTGGGAAAGATGGGAGAGGAAGCTGGTCTTGGCGCGGCTCGAGGCTTCGGCCCTGATCTTTTCCTCGTGATAGCGCCGGGCAAGGAGGCGCTGTTCTTCCCGGATCGAGCCGAGAAGCCGGTCGGCTGCCTTGCGTTCGGTGATGTCGGTGACGATGGTCACAAATCCGCCAGAAGGGCAGGGGCGTTCATCCAGCATCAGGACCGATCCGTCGGCCCGCTCGACCTCGACGACGCGCTGGCGCTTCGTGTCGAGCACGGGACGTGCCGAGATCTGCCCCGAAATTGTCTCGCTGACATTGGCGTAGGGTGTGCCCGGAGTGGTTGTGGCGCCATCGAGCCGCAACAGACGGGAAAAAGCCCGATTGGTGCAAACCAGGAGGCCATCCTCGGACCAATGCGCAAGCCCGTATGGCACCGCGTCCATGGCCGCAAGGAGTGCGATTTCGTGCCTGGAGCCCTTGCGGGTCGAGTGGACCATTAGTCCCGCGCCAAGCAAGAGGGCGGCAAGGATCCATCCGTGGCGCCATGCCAAATCATCGAGAACGGAGAGGCGTGGAACGAAAACCGCAACCTCGCCGGAGCGGCCCGAAAGGGGGGCGGTGGCGTGAACATACTGATCTGTCAGAGATAAAGGGCTGGCATCGATCACGACGACATCGGGTGAAGAACTGAACAGCACTTCGCCATCGCCGCCGAAAATGGCGACATGCGTACCTTCCGAAAGCCCCGGCGGGAGCGCGGGCATATTGGAGGGCATGGTATCGACTTGGCCCCACGTGATCTGGGTCGCCGCCAGAGTGGCGAGAAGGTGGGCACGATCCTTGAGATCGGCCTGTGTGCGGGCCAAATCATTGCCGACGAAAAATCCGGCCGATACAAGAGTTGCGACAAGCGCCAGCAGGGCCGGAGCGGACAGGTTTCCAGCTGTCAGGATGCGTTGGAAGAGGCCGCTGTCGCTGCCTCCGAATCCCTTACCGCTGACGCCGGATGCCTCCGCCGAACCCATGCCCTTTCAACCGCGTTCCAGCGGCTGCCCCAACCAATTTCGTGATGCTAAGACTTTGAATCGGTTGCATGACTCTTGTCCATAGGCATTTTTTGCCGCTGTTTGATCGGGCGAAAATTGTCGAGTCGGCAGAGTCACTTAGGCTCAAGAAAAAAATTTCCACTTTGTTAATGTTCGTGGTGAGCCGGACACAGCTCATCGAAGGGACATGCGACTCGTCCTTAAGGCTGCTATTCTGTCGGGCTTGCCCGACCGTTTCGTTCAATGTCGGATTCGCCCGTACCGAACCGTCCTTGGGCAAGGCCAATGCTTGACGAAGTTCACAATTGAATTTATCAAGCGATAACTTGTTAAATTGCTTACCTCTGTTTCCGTCCGCACTTGTGGGAAGGTGCGTGCGGCATAGCCGGGTTCTCTTCCCTATTGGTTGTCCGATGTTCCGCTGGTTCGAAAAACTGCTCAATCCCTATCCGTCCGATGCACCCTCGCAGCCGCCCAACACGCTGCTGGCCTTCTGTCTGCATTACATGGATGGCGTAAAACTGCCGCTGATCGCCATGGCAGTGCTTTCAACGCTGGTCGCTTTGGCCGAAATCGCGCTGTTCGGGTTCCTGGGCAATGTGATCGACTGGCTTTCCGCGGCCGACAAGGAAACCTTCCTGGCCGACGAAGGTCCGATGCTGTTCTGGATGAGCCTGTTCGTGCTGCTGGTGGTCCCGACACTGGTGCTGATCTCGAACCTGATCATCCACCAGACGCTTCTGGGCAATTTCCCTCAGCGCATCCGCTGGATGGCGCATCGTTATCTCATCCGGCAGTCCATGAGCTATTTTCAGGACGAGTTTGCCGGCCGCATCGCCACCAAGGTCATGCAGACGGCGCTCGCCGTGCGCGAAACGGTAATGAAATTGCTCGACGTGCTCAACTACGTCATCGTTTATTTCATCGGCGCGGTCGTGCTGGCGGCAATGAACAATGTCTGGCTGGCTCTGCCCTTCATCGTGTGGGTCGTCGCCTATGTTCTGCTGCTGCGCCACTACGTGCCCAAGCTGGGCAGGATTTCCGAGCTGCAGGCTGACGCGCGCTCGATGATGACCGGGCGGATCGTCGACAGCTACACCAATATTGCAACCGTCAAGCTGTTCTCCCATTCGAGCCGCGAAGAGACCTATGCAAGAGAGGCGATGGACGAGTTTCTAACAACCGTCCACGGCCAGATGCGCTATGTGACGGTCCTCAATCAGGGCATCACCATTCTCAATGGCTTGCTGCTGTTCGCCGTTGGCTTTGTCGGAATATGGCTTTGGCTCGGCGATGCGGTGAGCGCGGGTGCCGTTGCCGCTGCGGCTGCCATCGTGCTGCGCTTCCAGGGCATGAGCCAGTGGATCATGTGGGAAATGTCGGCACTGTTTGAAAACATCGGTACGGTGCGCGATGGCATAAATTCGCTTTCGCTGCCATCCATTGTCGCCGATGAACCTCACGCGCCGCGACTTGAACGGGTTAAGGGCGACATCGTCTTTAAGGACGTGGCGTTCAACTACGGCAAGAAGGGCGACGACGACACATCCAAGGTGATCGAGGGACTGAACCTGCACATCCGGGCGGGCGAAAAGATCGGCCTTGTCGGCCGTTCGGGCGCCGGCAAGTCGACCATCGTCAACCTCCTTTTGCGCTTTTACGACCGCCAGAGCGGTCATGTGTTCATCGACGGCACCGACGTGGCCTCGGTGGCCCAGGACTCGTTGCGTGCCAACATCGGCGTCGTGACCCAGGACACCTCGCTCCTGCACCGCTCGGTGGCCGACAACATCAAATATGGCCGCCCCGATGCCACCGATGCTGACATGATCGCTGCCGCACAGAAGGCCGAGGCCCATGATTTCATCCTGACGCTGGTCGATGCCAAGGGGCGCAAGGGCTATGACGCCCATGTGGGCGAGCGCGGCGTCAAACTCTCGGGCGGCCAGCGCCAGCGCATCGCCATTGCGCGGGTGCTGCTCAAGGATGCGCCGATCCTCGTCCTCGATGAAGCCACCTCCGCGCTCGACTCCGAAGTGGAAGCGGCAATTCAGGGCCAACTCGACATGCTCATGGAAGGCAAGACGGTCATCGCCATTGCACACCGGCTCTCGACCATCGCCGCCATGGACCGGCTCATCATCCTCGAAGAAGGCAGGGTGGTGGAACAAGGCACCCACGCCGAGCTTGTCGAAACAGGGGGCACATATGCTCGCCTGTGGGCGCGCCAATCGGGCGGGTTCATCGATGCGGATGCCGAGGAGGTGGCCGCGCAGTAACAGCGAACGCGGGAAGGCTGGCAGCGGCGGGGGTGGCGTCTAAGATATATCTTGACATAATCTCTCGCCGGGACCATTTATCAGATCATGACGCAAGAAACCCTCAGCCTTCCCGCCCGAATATCGAGAATTTTTGAAACCTGGATCAAGCCCTTTGAGCTTACGGGCGCTGTCCAGCCGCCCGACACCATCTGGGCGTTCCTCTGGTACTATATCCGCCAGGCCAAGGCGCCCTATCTTGCCGTTCTGCTGCTTACCGGGCTCACCTCGTTGTTCGAGGCGCTGTTCTTTTTCTATATGGGCCGGCTGATCGACCTTCTCGAAAGCACCGACGCGGCAGGCGGCTGGGCCGGATTGCTGGCCGCCCATGGGATGGAATTGTCCCTAATGCTGGTCGTGGTCGTGGTGGGGCGCTTTGCAGCGCCAGCCCTGCAGGCGCTGGTCGAGGAGCAAACCATCGGGCGGGGCTTCAACACCATGGTGCGCTGGCAGACCTACGCCTATGTGTCGCGCCAGTCGATCCGGTTTTTCAACGACGATTTCGCGGGCCGGCTGGTCACCAAGGTTTCCCAGGCCGCCCAATCTCTCAATGATTTCGTCGCCAGCGTGGTCCAGATCGGCTGGGCCCTCACGATATTTGCCGGTACGACGATTTTCCTTTTCGCGCAGCTCGACTGGCGCATGGCGGCACTCGTCGTCTTTTGGATCGCCACCATCCTTCTCATGGCCCGCTACTACGTGCCGCGCATGCGTTCCCGCGCTGCCGAAAACGCCGAAAACGCTTCGGTCCTCAACGGACGGATCACCGACAGCTTTGCAAATGTGCAGACCCTGCGCCTGTTCGGAAATGCCGAGGACAACGATAGCTACGTGAAGCGAGGTTTCGAGCGTTTCCTCGATTCCGCGACACGGCTGGCGCGTCTTGTGACAGGCATGCGGGCCACGATGGGCCTGCTCAGCACGGTAATGATCGTTGCCTTTGGCTGGCTGGCCATCCAGCTGTGGACGGCAAATGCGATCACCGTGGGTGCCATCGCCTTCACGCTCAGCCTGGTGTTGCGCCTCAACATGATGCAGGGGCGTTTGATGGGGCAGCTCAACGGCATGATGCGCCATTTCGGCGTTGCCCAGAACGCCATGGAAACCATAGCCCAGCCGCTCGAATTGACCGACGCGCCCGATGCCCGCCCTCTCGAGGTGACCGACGCCGGGATCAGGTTCGAGAACGTCAAATTCCACTATGGCCGCGAGAAGGGGATCATCGAGGGCATCGATCTCAATATACGCCCTGGCGAAAAGATCGGCCTGGTCGGCCATTCGGGTGCCGGAAAATCGACACTGGTCAATCTCTTGCTGCGCTTTTACGACCTTGAAAGCGGGCGCATCCTGATCGATGGGCAGGACATTTCCAAGGTTACCCAGGAATCACTGCGGGCCAATATCGGGGTCGTTACCCAGGATACGGCGCTGCTGCATCGGTCGGTCAAGGCCAATATCCTGTTCGGGAAGGCCGGCGCCAGCGAAGAAGAAATGATCGCCGCCGCCAAGAGCGCCGAAGCGCATGATTTCATCATGGAGCTCAGGGACAGTCGCGGTCGCACGGCCTATGACGCCCAGGTCGGCGAGCGCGGGGTCAAGCTTTCCGGCGGCCAGCGCCAGCGCGTGGCAATCGCCCGCGTTTTGCTCAAGGACGCCCCGATCCTCGTGCTCGATGAAGCCACCTCCGCGCTCGACAGCGAGGTGGAGGCGGCTATCCAGAGCCAGCTCGACAAGCTCATGGACGGCAAGACGGTGATTGCCATTGCTCACCGGCTCTCGACCATTGCCGCCATGGACCGCCTCGTCATTCTCGATCACGGTCGTATCGTCGAGGAAGGCAGCCATGATGCCCTGCTGGCGCGGGGCGGACACTATGCGCGGCTCTGGGAGCGGCAATCGGGCGGCTTTCTCGATCTCGAAGGCGATGAAGAAGCCGCCGAATAGTCATATCCAGCGGCGGGTCTTTGCCAGAAACGCTGCGTAGTCGGCTCCGAACTTGCGGGTGAGATAGGCTTCTTCACGCTGTACCACCACGCGATCGAGAACCAGCCACAGCGCTGGCAGTGCGATCAGGGTCCATTCCAGCGCAAAGAGCAGACCGATTCCGGCAAAGCTCAGCAGGAACCCCACATACATGGGATTGCGCGTGAACCTGTAAGGACCGTGCGCGACGATTGCCGTGGTGGGTTTGAATGGCTCGGGATTGGTGCCGGCGGCCTTGAACAGCCTGAAGGCCCAGATATCGAGCGTCAGGCCCGCGATGAGGAGCACGGCGCCCGCCAGCGATTGCAGCGAAAAAAGCGCTGGCGCAGCCAGAAACCGGATCGGAAGTACGAATTCCAAAATGACGGCCAGCACCAGAAACGCCACCGGATAGGTCGGCGGCAGATGCGGCAAGCCCGGATTGTCCCGCTCGATATCGTTCATCGTTTCCGCTTTTCATTTCTGTTAGTCATTGAACTAAAGTAGAAGGCGGCGCAACGCCTGCCAAGAACCCGACAGCGTCAGGAGGAGAGACAGCATGACCCCACAGCGCGCCGCATCGCAAAAGGTAATCGATTACAAAGTTCTCGATCTCAGTGGCCGTTTTTCCCTTGTTGCGCCGGAGCAGGGCTGGTCGGGAGAGATAGCGCTTCCCGGCGATGTTCACACTGCGTTGCTCGAGGCCGGTGAAATCCCCGATCCCTATTTCGGCCAGAACGAGGATATCGTCGCCTGGGTCTATAAAACCCCATGGACCGTCGAACGGCGGTTCGACGTGCCGGCCGACATGGCGCATGGCAATCTGACGCTGACCCTGTCCGAGGTCGATTGTATTGCGACGGTGTTTCTCAATGGCCAAGCCATTGCTCAAACGCAGAACCAGTTCATCCGCTACGATCTCGACGTCACCGGCAGGATCAAGGCAGGGAAAAACACCCTCACCATAGCCTTCGCCGCAATACCCGATATCGCCCGGGCGCGGGCCGAGGCGCATCCTTTCGACATTCCCTATGCGGCGATGAATCAGAAGGTTGCCCACCTCAATTTCATACGCAAGACGGCGTGTCACGCCGGCTGGGATTGGGGCATCTGCCTGATGCCGATCGGCGTTTACGGCCGCATGGAATTGCGCCGCACCCCGCTGGCGCGCACCGAAAGCGTTCAGGTCGACCAGCACCACGAAAACGGAAAAGTGAATCTGGTTCTCAAGACCAGGGTCCATGCCTTTGATTCTGGTGTGGTTTCCCTGACCCATAGGATTGATGGCCAGACCGTCGGTGGCGAGATTGCCGTGGCGAAGGGCGAGAACCTGATCGAACACAGGGTGACCATCGACGGTCCGAAAATCTGGTGGCCCGCAGGGCAGGGCGCCCAGCCGCTCTATGAACTCGTCAGCGAACTCGACGGCGAAACGACGGCCCGCAAGATCGGGCTGCGCAAGCTCGAATGGATCGTGGAAAAAGACGAGATCGACCACAGCTTCAAATGCCGCATAAATGGCCGCGACATAACAATGATGGGTGCGAACTGGATACCGGCCGACGCCATCCCCTCGCGCATCACGCCCGAGGTGGTCGGCGACCTGCTGCAAAGCGCCAGGGCGGCGAACTATAACATGGTCCGCGTCTGGGGCGGCGGACAGTACGAACCCGACTGGTTCTACGATCTGTGCGATGAGTTGGGCCTGCTCATCTGGCACGATTTCATGTTTTCCTGCATGCCCTATCCATCGGACCGCGCCTTCCTGTCGGATGTCCAGACCGAAATCACCCAGCAGGTTCGCCGTCTTTCCCATCACGCTTCGATCGCCCTTTGGTGCGGCGACAACGAGGTGATCGGCTCGCTCAACTGGTATCCCGAAACCAAAGCCAACCGCGACCGGCACCTGGCCAATTACGACCGCCTCTCCAAGCTGCTTGCCGAAATCGTCGAGGATGAGGACCCCCAGCGCCGCTTCTGGCCGTCGTCGCCATCGCTCGGCTACATGGATTTTGCCGATGGCTGGCACATCGATACACGTGGCGACATGCATTTCTGGGATGTGTGGCATTCGGCAAAACCCTTCGAGCACTACCGCACGGTGCAGCCGCGCTTTGCCTCCGAATTCGGCTTCCAATCCTTCACCTCGACCAATGTCATCGAGAGCTTTACCGAACCGGCGGACCGCAATCCATCCTCGCCGGTCATGGAAACCCACCAGCGCAACGATGGCGGCAACGCGCGCATCCTCGAAACCATGTGCCGCTATTTCCGCTTCCCCAAGGGGTTCGAGGAGATGGTGTTTCTGTCCCAGGTCCAGCAGGGGCTTGCCATCAAGACCGCAATCGAATTCTGGCGCTCGACCAAGCCGCGTTGCATGGGTACGCTCTACTGGCAGATCAATGACATCTGGCCGGTGGCAAGCTGGTCCAGCCTCGATTATGGCGGGCAGTGGAAACTGCTCCATTACCTCGCCAGACGCTTCTTTGCGCCCATCAATATCGTCGCTGTCCCCGATGGCGACGATATCGTGATCAAGGGTATTAATGACGGCCCGTCGCCGGCCGACATCACGCTCGACGTGTTTGCGGTCGATATGAGGGGCGCCACCAAGTCCTTGAACAGACTCGATGTTCCGCTCGGACTTGAATCTGCATCTGAACTGGTTCGCCTAGGACGCGAGGCTCTCGCGGACGGCCAGTTTCTGATGTTCGAATGGCGCGACCGCGACGGTACGCTGATCGGCAGTAACGACTTCGTCCCGCGCGCCCACAAATATTACGATCTGCCCGCAGCAACGGTCAGCGCGCGTTGGGCCCATGGCAAAAACGGCCCGGAACTGACGCTGCAATCGGACGCCTGTGCCTTCTTTGTCACGGCGCAGGTCGAACCGGCGGGATATTTCTCGGACAACTGCCTCACCCTCTTGCCCGGTCGTCCGGTTACCCTTAGCTTCTTGGCTCGCAGGGGTGCGGCGCCGGGCCTGGACGATCTCCAAAACAGTTTGCGGATCAGCCATTTGGCGGAAACATATTGAGCAGACGGAGATCACGGGATGAAGCGTTCCCGCGTCAATGAAATCATTTCCGAAGCGGATGAATTCATCCGTTCGTTCGGCTACATCCTGCCCCCCTTCGCCTATTGGACGCCGTCCGAAATGAAGGACAAGCAGGATAAGATCGACACTATCGTGCGGTCCGGGTTGGGCTGGGACGTAACCGACTACGGGCAGGGCGATTTCGACGGGCTGGGACTGTTCCTGTTCACCGTGCGCAATGGCGATGCGGCCGATCTCGGCAAGGGACGGGGCATGCTGTATGCGGAAAAGATCATGATCTCGCGTCACGACCAGATCTCACCCATGCACCGTCACACCATCAAGGCCGAGGATATCATCAATCGCGGCGGCGCCATGCTGGCGCTCCAGCTCTACAATGATGACGGAACCGGGGAGGGGATCGATACCTCCGGCGAGGTCGAGGTGTATACCGACGGTCTCCGCCGCGTTCTGCCAGCCGGCGGCATCCTCGAACTGTCTCCCGGCGAGAGTGTCACCCTCCTGCCGGGCAATTGGCACAAGTTCTGGGGTGAGGGCGGAGACGTGCTGATCGGTGAGGTTTCCACGGTCAACGACGACCGCACCGATAACACGTTCCTCGATCCCATCGGGCGGTTTTCCGAGATCGAAGAGGACGTTGATCCCATTCATCTGCTGGTATCGGACTACCCCAAATGGTTCGGGTTTTCCGGCGGCTCGGGGTACTGACACATTCTTGATCGAGACGTTCGGAACCTCGCCTTTTTCCGGTGATTGGCTCTTCGCGCCAATCAAAAGGAGAAGACGATGTTCCGCCAAGCTCTTGCGGCTCTTGCCTGCGCCACAGCGCTTACCGTGCCCGCTATCGCACAGACCTTTGAAACCGACGCGGGTTCGGTGACCCTAGATCCCATCGTAGAGGGGCTGCAATCCCCCTGGGGCATGGTCTTTCTGCCCGATGACAGCATGCTGGTGACAGAGCGTCCGGGGAATCTGCGCCACGTTTCGACGGACGGAACGATTTCCGAGCCCATTGCCGGAATACCCGAGGTGGTCTTCCAGGGGCAGGGAGGTCTGCTCGATGTGGCGCTCGATCCCGAATTTGCGGCCAATCGCTACGTCTATGTGAGCTACGCCGAGCCGGGCGAGCAAGAGGGGACAAACTCCACCGCCGTTGCGCGCGGGGTGTTGAGCGAAGACATGTCTGAATTGTCCGACGTCGAGGTCATCTTTTCCCAGCAACCCAAACTGCCTTCGAATTTGCATTTTGGCTCGCGCTTGACCTTCGACAATGACGGCTATCTGTTCATCACCACCGGCGAGCGGTCCAATGCGGAATTCCGCGTACAGGCGCAAGATCTCGATTCCCACCTCGGAAAAGTGATCCGCATCATGCCCGATGGTACGGTGCCCGAGGATAACCCGTTCGTCGGCACTGACGGCGCGCTGCCGGAAATCTGGAGCTATGGCCATCGCAACGTGCAAGGCGCGGCGCTTCATCCCGATACCGGCGAGCTTTGGGTGGCCGAACATGGGCCGCGCGGCGGCGACGAGCTCAACAGGATCGTAGAGGGCGGCAATTTTGGCTGGCCCCTGCTGACCGAGGGCACCGAATATTCCGGCGATCCGATCAACCCGCCTGAAGTCCTGCCCGACCAGCTGGTGGAGGCCGAACGGACATGGGTGCCGTCCCCCGCACCATCCGGACTTGCGTTCTATACGGGCGATCTGTTCCCGGACTGGCAGGGTGACGCCTTCATGGGTGCGCTGGCCGGCACGGACCTGATCCGCATCGATCTTGAGGGTGAAGAGGTGTTGGGCGATGAGTTTTTGTTCGGAGACGATTTCCCCCATCGTATTCGAGACGTGACGCAAGGTCCCGATGGCGCGCTCTATCTGACAACCGATGCCGATCCGGGGCAGATTCTGCGATTGAGCCCCGCCCAATGATAGGTTAATCAGGCCGGGCATCGGGGGAACCGGTGCCCGGGCTTTGCCAAGCGCCCGGAGCGGGATCGAACTCGCACAGGGTGAGAGGCACCCTTGCTGGTCCCGCGCATTTGGGGATCAATCATGTTCACCAGAACCCTGCTCGTCGCAGCGCTCTTTGGCGCTGCGTCCATTTCGTCCGTGTCGGCCCAGGAGTTCACCTTCCGGCTGCACCAATTCTTACCCATGACCGACAGTGTTCCCCGCGAGGGCCTGATCCCCTGGGCCGAGACCATAGAGGAGCAATCGGAAGGCAGGATAAAGATCGAATATTATCCCTCGATGATCCTTGGCGGCGCGCCCGCCAATCTGTTCGATCAGGCCCAGGATGGCGTTGTCGATCTGATCTGGACGGTGCTGGGCTACACGCCAGGGCGTTTTCCCAAATCCGAAGTGTTCGAAATGCCGTTCCTCGTCACCAATGCCGAGGACACCTCGCGCGCCTTCCAGCGCTTTGTCGAGGAAAACGCCATGGATGAATTTGCCGGCGTCAAGCTGATCGCCGTTCATACCCATGGGCCGGGCGTGTTTCATTCTGCCAGCCCCATCGAATCCCTGGAGGACCTTGCGGGCCTCAAGGTGCGAGGCGGTTCGCGGGTCATTTCGGCAATGCTGACCGATCTGGGCGCCGAGGCCATCGGCATGCCGGTGCCGCAGGTGCCCGAAAGCCTGTCTCGCGGGGTGATCGATGCGGCGACCATTCCCTGGCAGGTGACCATGGCACTTCGCACCAGCGAGATCGTTTCCAACCATACTGAGTTTTCCGGCGATCACGGGCTCTACACCCAGACCTTTGCGTTTGTGATGAACCGGGACGCCTATGAAAGCCTTCCCGACGATCTCAAAGCGGTAATCGACGCCAATTCGGGCATCGAATGGGCCGGGCGTTTCGGAGCGGCAAACGATGCCGACGATGTCGTGGCCCGCAACGAAGCATTGGCCAACGGCAATGCCATAGTCACCCTCGACGCCGACGAGACTGCACGCTGGCGCGAGGCGGCGCAGGTGACTATCGAAAACTGGTTTGCCGAGGCCGCTGCAGGCGGTATCGACGGCGAGGCGCTTTATGGGCGGGCGCTTGAGTTGGTGGCCGAAGAGACGCGCTGAGGGAGCAAATGTGGCGGTGGCGCGTTGTCGTGCTATAGGCTGACGGCGCACCGCCGGCACAATCCATTTTGATTTGATCGATAACGAGGTTTCCACCCCGTGCCCAAACTTTCCGACAAGCCGCTCCTTGAGGTGCGGACTGCCAAGATTCGCGACATCCCCGCCATCATCAAGCTCACTCAGCGGGTCTATCCTGAGGAAGGCCCCTATCTGCCCGGCACGATCCGCGGGCAGATCAACGCCTTTCCCGAAGGCCAGTTCGTTGCTGTCTATGACGGCCAGATCGTGGGCTATGCAGCGACGCTGCAATTGGCCGAGAAGCAGATTTTCAAGCAGCACACCTGGGAAAACATCACCGGCGCCGGCTATGGCTCGCTGCACAACGCCAAGGGCGAATGGCTCTATGGTGTCGAAGTCTGCGTCGATCCGGGCCGTCAGCGCAACCGGATCGGGCGGCGGCTGTATGAAGCCCGCCAGCGCCTGTGTGAGGAGCTTTGGCTCAAGGGTATCGCTTTCGGTGGGCGGCTGCCGGGCTATCGCCGCAACAAGAAGGATTATCCGCGCGCCAGCCAGTATTTCCAGGCTGTGGTGGATCGCGAAGTGCGCGATCCCGTGGCCAGCTTTCAGATGAAGCTGGGCTTTGAGCCCGAATTGCTGTTGCGCAACTATCATCCCGACGACAAGGCCTCGGGGGGGCACGCGGCGCTGATGGTGTGGCGAAATCCGCGCTATGACGAGGAGGACGAGGCCCGTCCGGCGCACAAGCGCAGCCGGGAGACAGTGCGTGTGACCACCGTGCAACTCGAAGCGCGGCGATTTGCCGACGCGGACGCGTTTTTCACGCATATGGAGTATTTCGCCGACGTGGCAGCCGACTACGGGTCGGACTTCGTGGTGTTTCCCGAACTGTTCACCCTGATGCTGCTGTCGAGCGAGCCCGAACAACCGCCCCATGAGGCGATCCTGCGGCTGACCGAATACACGCCGCAATTCATCGAGCGCATGCAGCAGATGGCGCTCAAATACAACATCAACATCATTGGCGGGACTCACCCCACGATCACCGAGGATGAGGACATCCAGAACGTCTGCTACGTCTTCTTGCGCGACGGCACCGTCCATGCGCAGGAAAAAATGCACCCAACGCCCGACGAGCGCGATTACTGGGGGATCGTTGGTGGCGATTCCGTGGACGTGATCGACACCGATTGCGGGCCGATCGGGGTAATGATCTGTTACGACAGCGAGTTTCCCGAAGTGGCCCGGCGTCTGGCCGATCAGGGCGCCCGCATCATGTTCGTGCCCTATTGCACCGACACGCGGCAGGGCCATCTGCGGGTGAAATATTGCTGCCAGGCCCGCACCATCGAGAACCAGTGCTATGTCGTAACCTCGGGGATCACCGGCAACCTCGCCAATGTCGACAATCTCGACATCAACTATGCGCACTCCTCAATTTTCACCCCTTCGGACATGCCCTTCGCGCGCGACGGCATTGCCGCCGAAGCGAGCGAGAATGTCGAGATGGTGGTCGTGGCCGACCTCAATGTTTCGACCCTGCAATGGGCCCGCGCGCAAGGCGCAGTCCGGAACCTGCGCGACCGGCGTTTCGATCTCTACCGCATTCGCTGGAAGGATGGTGGATAAGCTTGCGCTTATGTCGGGAAGCCCCCTCACCCCAACCTTCTCCCCCAAAGGGGCGAGGGAGTCCCGCCGCGGCTTCCCCGGCGCCGCGATCCATCTCCAGGCTATCGGCAATATGAACCCTCGCCCCTCGGGGGAGAGGGTGGCCGGCAGGCCGGTGAGGGGGCCTTGAGCGCTGGCGGGGGTCTCCAACCCCTTCATCGGCTGCCCGATGCAGCAGATCCCCGGGTCGAGCCCGAGGATGACGCGAAGGGGGTGGGGCAAGTGGTGGTGATGGAACCGAGAGGGTAACCTAACACCCATCGCTGTCCCGGACATGATCCGGGACCCAGCAGCCTTATCGACGCTCTGGGGCCGGAGGAAGCGCATATGGGCCCCGGCGTTCGCCCGGGAAGCGAGTGGAGGAAGCAAGCATGTTCTCCAGCACATCACTCTTCCCCGCGTCATCCTCGGGCTTGACCCGGGGATCCGCAGAGCGTCCGCAAGCGCAGCAGAAGTGGTGATCCTTCGCGCTTGGGCGCTCCCCAACCCCTTCACCGGCTTCCCCATGCAGCGGATCCCCGGGTCGAGCCCGAGGATGGCGCGAAGGGGGTGGGGTAAATGGCGGTGATGGAACCGAGAGTGTAATCTAACACCCATCGCTGTCCCGGACATGATCCGGGACCCAGCAGATTTGCCCACGCTCTGGAGCATGCGGAAAGGCACATGGACCTCGGCTTTCGCCCGGGAAGCGAGTGGAGGAAGCAAGCATGTTCTCCAGTACATCACTCTTCCCCGCGTCATCCTCGGGCTTGACCCGGGGATCCGCAGAGCGTCCGCAAGCGCAGCAGAAGTGGTGATCCTTCGCGCTTGGGCGCTCCCCAACCCCTTCACCGACTGCCCAATGCAGCGGATCCCCGGGTCGAGCCCGAGGATGACGAAGGGGGGGTGAGTGGTGGTTATGGAGCCGAGAGCGGAGCTCAACATCCATCGCTGTCCCGGACCCGATCCGGGACCAAGGAGCCTTGCCGATGCTCTGGTGCGGATGGAGAGGCACATGGACCCCGGCTGGAGTTTATCCTGGCGAAAGCCGGGACCGGGGAAGCGAGGGGGAGGGACGCGTTCTGTAGCGCTCTCACGCACCCCGCGTCATCCTCGGGCTTGACCCGGGGATCTGCTGTATCGGGCAGCCGGTGAAGGGGTTGGGGACCGATGACGCGCCAAGGAGCACCACTTCTGCTGCGCTTGCGGACGCCCTGCAGATCCCCGGGTCGAGCCCGAGGATGACGATGGGGTAGGGTTGGTGGTGGTGATGGAGCCGAGAGGGTACCCCGAACGCCGTCAGGCCGACCCTAATCGACGTTGAACATCCATTTGACGCCCCAGCGGTCGTAGAGCATGCCGAAACGTTTGGCCCAGAAGGTTTCCTCGAGTTCCATTTCCACTTCGCCACCCTGTTTGAGGGCAGCGAACATGCGCTCGGCATCCTCGACTGTTTCGGGGTGAACCGACAGATAAACGCCCGAAAAGGAATTGGCCTGTGCCATGGGGGCATCCGAAGCGAAAAGCGTGCCGTCTGGCCAGTTGAGGGCCGCGTGCATGATCTGGTTCTGCATCTCGGCCGGAACGTGCTCGGCCGATGGGGTATCCTTGTGGGCGGTCATTTCCAGCTCGCCGCCGAGGACCGACTGGTAAAAGCTCATCGCCTCGCGGCAATCGCCGGCAAAGTTGAGATACGGGGTGATCTTCATGTGGAACGTCCTCTGTCCGGGAATGAGAAAAGCGTTTGTTTTCAGCACCTAACGCAAATGACCGGATTCAGAGGACGATACATCTGAATCCGGTCGTCAGCCAATTGAATCTCTTTATCAATTGGCCTGCGCCGCAATGAAGCGATCGATCAGCGGCAGCAGCAGGTCGGTCTTGAACACGATGTCGTAATGGGTCGCGCCCGGGATCACGGCGAACTGGCGTGCTGTATTGAGCTCGGGTCCCATCGGGCCGGTCGAGGACTGGCCGCCGAGCAGGCGGAACATCTCGAGAGCCTTGTCGAACTGGATGAGATCGGTGTCCCCGATAATCATAAGAACGGGCACGGAGATCGAGGCGATCTGCTCGTCGGTCCAGCCCAGCTCTCCCGAAGTCATCGATTCACGCATTTTGTCGATAAATCCGGCGAACCGCTCGGGCTGGGGCGCAACGGCTTGATAGGCGGCCAGCATCGGTGTGCCTTCCATCATCTCGGCGGTCATGTATGGCCACCCGGCGCGCACCGAATCCCATATCGAATCCGCCTGGTGGGATGCCGAAATAATGACGAGGCTCCTGACCAGTTCAGGGTGCAGGACGCCCACGCCCATTGCCGTACCCCCGCCCATGGAAAAGCCCACGATATCGACTGGTCCCAGATCCATCTGCTCGATGAACCCCGAAACGTCCTGGGCGAATTGCTGCATCGACAGGGGGCGATCGAGATCGACGGTGCGACCATGGCCCTCGAGTTCGATTGCATAGACCTTGCGGTTCTCGGCAAGCGCGGGAAGGATGGGCCCCCACGCCTCGATTGTCATCAGCCCGCCATGGATGAGCACAAGCGGTTCGCCCTCGCCATGGACCTGATAGTACATTTCCAGCCCATCGATGTTGACCGTACCCTGCTCGGAGGGAACCGGAACGTCGGTGCTGAGCTGAATGGGATCGAATGTCTCTGCCATGGTGGCCTCCTGGGCGCCGACAGGGATGGAAATGACCGCCGCCAGGGCGATCGCCGCGCATGTGGTTTTGATGAACATGGTGTCCTCCTTGGGTATGATGCCCATAGGACGGATGGTCATTTTGGTTCCCGACAAAAAGGCGAAAAAAAATTATGCGCCCGAGGGCGAGCCGCCCAGCTTGTCGAGGTGGGCACGGATATGGACGGCCTCTGCCGTGGTGTTGGCGTGGGCAATGGCGATGTCGAAAGCGATGCGCGCTTCCTCGATGCGGCCAAGGTCTTTCAAAAGGCCGCCACGCAATCCGTGGAAATAGAAATAGCCTCCCAGCGCGTCGGACAAAGGCTCGATCAGGTCGAGCGCCGCCTGTGGTCCTTCGAGCTTGGAAACCGCCACGGCGCGGTTGAGCGTGACGACAGGGGAGGGCTGCAGGCTCTCGAGCACCCGATAGAGCAATTCGATCTCGGTCCAGTCGGTACCGGCTGGCGTTTCGGCATGGGCATGCAGCGCCGCGATGGCTGCCTGAACCTGAAATACTCCAGGACGGCGGTGCCGCATCGCTTTGTCGATCAGGGCCAGCCCCTCCTCGATCATGCGCCGGTCCCAGAGCGTACGGTCCTGATCGTCGAGCAGGACGATGTTGCCATCCTTGTCGAACCGGGCGGCGTCGCGTGACTGCTGGATCAGGAGCAGCGCCAGAAGGCCCATGAGCTCGGGCTCGGTCGGGAACAGCCCGAGCAGCAGGCGGGCGAGCCGGATCGCTTCCTGGGCAAACGTGTTGCGGGTCTCAGCCCGTTCTCCGGTCGAAGTATAACCCTCGTTGAACACGAGATAGACAATGGCGGCCACGGCCCCGACCCGCTCGGCACGGTCGGCGGCATCGGGCGTTTCAAAGCTGGCGCCGGACTTGGCAATGCGGGCCTTGGCGCGGGTTATGCGCTGTTCCATGGCCGCGTCCGAGACAAGAAAGGCGCGGGCGATCTGCTTGACCGTCAGCCCCGAAACGATCCGCAGGGCCAAAGCGATTTGCTGGGTGGCGGGCAGATCCGGATGGCAGCACACAAACAGCAACCGCAGTATGTCGTCACGATAGTGCGAATCGTCGATCCGTTCGGCGATCTCGCTTTCCGCGTCCGAGGTGTCGGAAATCTTGTCTTCTTCGGGCAGGGTTGTGAACCGGGCGCGGCGCCGGACGCTGTCGATTCCCGAATTGCGGCCCACAAGGATCAGCCATGCGGCCGGATCGCGCGGTGGCCCGTTTTTCGGCCAGGATTTGAGCGCGCGCAGACAGGCTTCCTGGAAGGCTTCCTCGGCCATGTCGAGGTCGCGAAAATACCTGTACAGCGCGGCAACCGCCCGCGCGCGGGCGCCTGCCAGTGTCAGGCCAATCCAGTCGGCATCCTTGTCGTTCACTTTGCTTGCGCTCCGGGAAAATAGTCGCGAACCGGACGGATTTCATAAGATCCCATGCCCGGATTGGCCTCGGCCAGGTCGCGCACCACCTGCACGACCTCTTCGAGGCTCTCGGCGTCGATGACATAAAAACCGAGGAACTGTTCCTTGGTTTCGGCGAAGGGCCCGTCCAGCACCATGGGCTCGCCCGCGGTTTTGCGCAGGGTTGTGGCGGCGGTGGTCGGCATCAGCCGGGCCACCGGACCCATCTTGCCCGCTTCGACCAGCGGTTTCTGGACGGCGAGAAGATCGGCCATGATCTTGTCGTCGTGTTCTTTCGACCATCCGCCCACGGCGGCTTCGTCGTTGTAGCAAAGGATTGCGTAGAGCATGGCCAAACTCCTTGTATGGCGAGGACGTACCCGGCGTGCCGTTCCCGACAGGGCGGATGAAATTTTCCATAGGTTATAGGGAAACGCACAGTGCCTCGGGTTGGCGCCGAAAGCCAGAGCCGGCTTGCAACCCATAAAGGTCATGCCGCGTTGTTCCCTGATCGAGTCATTTTGGAGATATTGCGATGACGCTTACGCGCGCCGAAATCGAACGTGTGCTCGGTCCCATCGATGAACATCTGGCCGCCGAAATCGCGGCAACCGAAGCCACGACGGCCGATCTGACCACGGCGCTGGCCTGGCTGGAGGCCGACGAGGCGCGGGTCAACGAAGGCGATCATCTGCCGACCGGCAAGGTAGCCGAACTGATCGGCATCCTGGAAACAGCAGATGACGAGGAGGGGTATTCCGTGCCATCTCCCCCGGAGCAAGATTGGGCACAGTAAGGGCTGGACAAGGCGGACAAATTTTAGTGAGGTAAGAGCCTTTCCCCGCGCCGCGGCGCGTAACTATATTTGTTTGAGCACGGCCATGTCGGCAAAGTTCAAGTCGTTTATCACCGATCTTCTTGCCCAAATCGACATCGAAATCGACGGCTCGCGACCCTGGGATATCCAGGTTCATGACGACCGGCTGTTCAGCCGGGTGATGACCCACGGAACCCTGGGACTGGGCGAAGCCTATATGGACGGCTGGTGGGACAGCGAGGCGGTCGATCAGTTTTTGTACCGGTGCCTGACGGGGCAATTGCAGCACCGGGTCAAATTCGATCCCGCCCTGGCGCTTCTGACCATAAAGGGCATGGTGCTCAATCCCCAGCGGTTGCATGTGCGCGAAGTGGGCGAAAAGCACTACGATATCGGCAACGATCTCTACAGGCGCATGCTCGATCCGCGCATGGTCTATTCGTGCGGCTATTGGCGCGAGGCCGAAACGTTGGACGCCGCCCAGGAAGCCAAGCTCGATCTGATCTGCCGCAAGATCGGCCTGAAAGAGGGTATGCGCATCCTCGATATCGGTTCGGGCTGGGGCGGCCTGCTCAAATTCGCCGCCGAGCACTATGGCGTCTCGGGGCTGGGCATCACCGTCTCAAAAGAGCAGATGGCCTATGCCAACGACACCCGGGGCGACCTGCCGGTCGAAACAAGGCTGATGGACTATCTCGAACTCGACGGTCAATTCGACAGAATCGTCTCGGTCGGCATGTTCGAGCATGTGGGCTACAAGAATTATCGGCCCTATTTCTCCAAGGTCAGCGAATTGTTGCCCGATGACGGGTTGTTCCTGCTGCACTCCATCGGCGGCAGCCTGACGCGTCGGGCCGGCGAGCCCTGGCTGGAAAAGTACATATTTCCCCACGGCATGCTGCCATCACCCAAACAGGTCGCGACTGCTGTGGAAGGCAAGCTCATCATGGAGGACTGGCACAATTTCGGCGCCGACTACGATCCGACATTGATGGCGTGGCACGACAATTTCGAGGCTGCATGGCCAGAACTTGCCGAGACCTATGGTGAACGCTTCCATCGCATGTGGCGCTACTATCTCTTGAGCTGCGCCGCCATCTTCCGGGCCCGCTGGGTACATCTGTGGCAGGTGGTTTATTCAAAGGACGGGCTGCAGGGCGGGTATATGTCGGTGCGCTAGAGCGCGTCCAGCAAAAGTGGAAACGGTTTTGCGGTTCGGACGCGCGACAAAACAAGGACTTAGATCAAGTCTGCGATTCGAAGAAAAGCGGATTTGATCTAAAGCCCGGCGCCGACAAGAGGTGCCAGAAACACCAGCGTGATTGGCACGGTGACCACTCCGAGCACCGTCTGGAAGGCAATGATTCCGGCCATGAGCGGGGCGTCCCCGCCCAATTGCCGCGCCATGACATAGGCCGACGAGGCCGTGGGCAGGCACTGGATCAGCAGCACCACTAGCGCTGCCGGACCGGTGAGCCCGACAGCAATGCAGATGGCGGCAGTCAGCGCGGGAATGAGCAGGAAGCGCGCGGCGGTGGCCACCAGCGCGGGCCGTATGCCGCGCCCGAGTGCTTCCCAGTTCAGCGCGGCACCGACGCACAAGAGGCCTATCGGCAGGGCTGCCTGACCCATTGCCTGCATGAAGCCTTCGAGGCCGGCTGGCAAAGCGATGCCGGTCAACCGCAGGACGACCCCAGCCACGCACCCAAGGATTAGCGGGTTGAGGGCTATGGATTTGACCACGCCCAAGGCGGAGGGCTGGCGGCTGCCATGGCGGGCGAACACCAGCGAGCATACGATATTGACGGTGGGCACCAAGATGGCGTTGACCACGGCCGCCAGCGCCGCGCCGGGCACGCCCAGAAGCCCCACGGCGGCGGTGACGCCGACATAGTTGTTGAAACGTATGCCGCCCTGGACAACGGAGGTCAGGGCCGGTCCGTCGAACCGGGTTACCCGATTGGCCGCCAGCAGCACCAATGTCCCGATCACCGCCGGCCCGATCAACCCCACCGCAATCAGCCCGATGGGCGCTTGAGACAGGTCGGCCTTGTAGAGCCCGTGCGCAAACAAGAGGGGCAGGAGCACGAAATAGGCCAGCCGCTCGGCCTGCGGCCAAAATCCCTCACCCAGAAAACCGAAACGCTTGAGCAGGTGGCCCAGTGTAATGATCAGTGCAATGGGCAACAGAGCGGAAAAAATGAGGGCGAGCATGGACATCCGGACACAAGGGAGTATGTGCTTCTAGTCCCGCCCGGAGATTTGGCCAAGCCCTACCTGTTCGGTGGGAGTTTTCGGCGCAGGGCAATGCCATGCTCAATGCGCACGATTTACTGGCAGGCTTTTTTGCGTCTCACATAAATTTTGATCGTCCAGCCCTCGCACCTTCATCGTCATTGAGCGATAATAGGGCAACTCAGAAACTGGGAGATAAACATGCGCCTGACCTTAACGGCATTGGCCATTTCCGCAGCGCTGACCGCACCGGCCATCGCTCAATCCGAAATCACGCCGCTCGTCGATGCCAACTGGCTGATCGAGAACGCCGGGGCCGACAATGTGGTCATCCTCGACATTCGCGACAACATCGAAGGCACCGATCTGGGCGAGCTGCCCTATGTCGCCAACTCGGTCGTCGCCCCCTACGGTTCGGCCGGATGGCGTACCGAGGTTCAAGGGGTTCCGGGCCAGATTCCGCCCGTTGAACAGGTCGCCGAATTGATCGGTTCGCTCGGGATCGACAATGACGATCACGTGGTGATCCTGCCCTGGGGCACCGATTCCACGGAAATCGGTGGCGCAACCCGGGTCTATTGGACCTTCAAATATCTCGGCCATGACGAGGTTTCGATCCTCGACGGCGGCTGGCGTCAGTTCGATGCCGCCGGCGGCGAACGGGTCGCGGAACTCGCAACGCCCGAGGCGGCCGAATTTACCGCTGAAGTGCGCCCTGAACTGATTGCCACCACCGACGACGTTCTCGCAGCGCTCGAAAACGGTACGGCGCTGGTCGACGGTCGTCCCGTGGAGCAATATGAGGGGCAGTCCAAGAGCCCCGTGGTTGCTGCGCTCGGCACTATCCCCGGATCGGTCAATATCCCGCACTCCGAATTCTACAGCGCCGAATATGCGCGCTTTGCCCAGCCCGACACCGTGGCTGCGTTGCTCGAAGCGGTGAATGTGACTTCGGACGAAGACAGCATCGTCTTCTGCAACACCGGCCATTGGGCTTCGGTCGCCTGGTTCGGTCTGCACGAAATCCTCGGCAACGAAAACGCGTCGATGTATGACGGTTCGATGGCCGAATGGACCGCCGACCCGTCTCGTCCGGTGGAATAATCGGTCGACCTCCAGTCCGACCCTTGCAGATGCCCCGGCGTTCGGGGCATCTGTTTCATTTCAGAGCATTTCAGCGCTTCTCTGAATCGCTTCAATTGCTCTAAGTCTTTGTTTTGTCGCGTGTCCGAACCGATAAAGTGGTATCCACTTTATCTGGACGCGCTCCAGAGCCTTTAGTTTTTGAAAGACCGAAATGTCTGACATCGCTCTCGATCGTCCCTCCTATTTACCCGCCGCGGTCTCCGATCGCGGGCCCGCTCTGGTGACTGGGCTGGGGCTGATCCTCGGTTTTATTGCCATCTGGTATCTTGTCGATCTGCGCCAGGCCTCCCTGTTCGCCATAGGCGGCGGGCTGGGCGCGGCGCTCTATCACGGCGCTTTCGGGTTCACCGGCGGGTGGCGCCGCATGGTGGTGGAAAAGCGCGGCCGGGGCATGCGCGCCCAGATGCTGATGATCGGGGTTACCGCGATTGCCATGATGCCGCTCCTGGCCGCCGGTAATCTTGGCGGACAACCGCTGGTCGGGGCATTGGCGCCGGTCGGTGTGTCGGTCATCGTCGGCGCGACGATGTTCGGCCTGGGCATGCAATTGGGCGGCGGCTGCGGATCGGGTACGCTGTTTACGGTCGGCGGTGGATCGGCGCGCATGCTGGTGACGCTTGGCTTCTTCATCGTCGGCGCGGTGCTGGGCACGGCTCATCTGCCGTTCTGGCTCGAAGCGCCCTCGCTTGGGGTCATCGATGCGCGTGTTCAGTTCGGCCTGCCCGCGGCCATCGGCCTGACCATCATTGCGCTCTCGCTGGTGGCGATCGTCACGGCGGCTATCGAAAAGCGCGCTCATGGCAATCTCGAACCCGAGCCCGCCCCCAAGCGTCCGGGCTGGTCCTGGCTGCTTTATGGTCCCTGGCCGCTGGTCGGGGCGGGGCTGGTTCTGGCCATCCTCAACATTGCGACCTTGTTGCTCGCCGGCCATCCGTGGTCGATCACCTATGGCTTCGGGCTGTGGGGCGCCAAGATCGCCGACGCGGCTGGCATTCCCGTAGCAACCTGGGAATTCTGGACCTGGCCCGCCCAGGCACAGGCGCTCAATTCCTCGGTCCTGACTGACAACACCTCGGTCATGGATTTCGGCATCATTCTGGGTGCTGGCCTTGCCGCGGCGCTGGCCGGAAAGTTCGCCCCCAAGGCGAAATTGCCGCTCGGTTCGCTGATCGCCGCCGCCGTGGGCGGTATCCTCATGGGTTATGGCGCCCGCCTATCGTTCGGCTGCAACATCGGTGCGCTGTTTTCCGGCATCGCCTCGGGCAGCCTGCATGGCTGGCTCTGGTTTATCTGCGCTTTTGTCGGTTCGTTTATCGGCATCTGGGCCCGTCCCCTGTTCGGACTTGATGGATTTGCCAAAAAATGACCACCGGACGTAACACAATCCTGTTTGGTGCGGCGCTGGCCGTCGGCACCGTGGCGATTGCCGCCGACCATATCTCCAATCCGGTCGTGCGTGCCTCCAATCCCGTGGCGCAAAGCGAGGCGGGCACTGCGAGTCCCGCCGTTGCGCCCTGCGCGGCCGGTGCGCCTGTCGCCGCGGCCCCTTGCGCCGCCGGAGCGCCGGTGGCTGCCGCCCCCTGCGCAGCGGGAGCGCCGTTGGCCTCGGCCCCGCCGCCGCCTGCGCCAATGCCCGAGGAACCAGCGAGCCAGCTTGCCGCTCCGCCTCCGCCACCCGCACCCATGCCGGAGCCCGAGACGGCGGAACCTGAACTCGCTCCACCGCCTCCGCCTCCAGCCGCGATGCCCGAGGGGGAAACCGAAGCGCCCGATCTCGTGGTGAACTGATGAGTGATGCCCGCCAGCAGGCCCTGCACGAAATCGCCTTCTGCGAGAGCGTGCTCGCCAAGGGCGGGCTCACAGTTCTGACCGAAACCCTGCGCGATGCATCCGACATCTCGGTCTGGACCCATTATCCGAAAGACGATGTCTTCGATCCGCAGACCGGCGCGCAATGGTTCTACCATTCACACCCCGCCGACGACCCCGACGGGGCGGTCGAGCACGGTCACTTCCACTGTTTCGTGCGCCCGCAAGGCGCCAGCGGCCCAATCCACCATCTGATCGCCATCGGCGTCGATCCCTTCGGCACGCTCAAGCGGCTGTTTACCGTCAACCAGTGGGTTGTCGGCGACGACTGGCTCGATGCCGAACCCACAATTGCGCTGCTGGAAAAATTCGACGTCCACATGCCGCGTCCGTCCTATCTGGTCAATCGCTGGCTGACAGCGGTGCTGTCGGCCTATGACGATGAGATCCAGGCGCTGGTCCACGAACGCGACCGAACCCTCGCCGCGCACCGCCCCGAGGGCGATATTGCCGTGCGGGACGACAAAGCCCTCGAAGTCACCTCGGAATTGTTGTTTTAGGGCCGTTCAAGGTTGGCCGATGCACCGGCGCTTGCCAGCAGTTTCCATGGAGCCCGGCTTTCGCCGGGGAAGCGCAAGAGGCAAGGCGCTTGCGCATTGCGACTCCTAGCCGACCGTGTTGCTCTGAAACGACTAGTTTTGTCCGCAGGCTTGCCAAATGGCATTATTCTTCCTATTTTATGCCAAGAGGTGAAGCCATGTTGCACGAACTGCCAAGAGCCGACGCCGCTCCCGAGCGTCCCCAGATCACGGAAGCCGAAGCTGCCGCCATGGCGCGGACTGTCGTGAATTTGTTTGCCCGCTGGGACCTGTCGGATGCCGAGGCACGCGAAATCCTTGGCGGTCTGGCTGCCCGCACCTATGCGCGCTGGAAAGCAGGGGAGGTGGGGCGCATCGACCGCGATCTGGCCACGCGCCTGTCGCTGCTCATGGGCATCCACAAGGGGCTGCGCTATCTCTTCACAGATCCGGCGCGCGGCTATGGCTGGGTCAAAAAACCCAACAGCGCACTCGGCGGACGCACGCCGGTCGATATCATGACCGAGGGCTCCATTTTCGCGCTGGCTCGCATCCGCAGCTATCTCGACGCCGAGCGGGGCGGCTGGTGAGTGTTCCCGTTGTCCGGGTGCAATGGGGCAGGGCATATCGGATCATCCGCACCATCTATCCGCCCATCGACCTGTTCGAGGACATCGCCGATCCCGCCGATTGGGAAGCGCTGGCGTCGGCGGAATCGAAAACCAATCCCCGCGTCTGGGAGCATCTGGGCCGGCTCGACCTCGTCCCGCCGCAGCGCCGCGTGGCCGGGCAGGGGGCAAGCTGGCTGATGGCGCCCTTCGTTCATGTCAGCACCGACCGGCCGGGCCGGTTTGCCGACGGGACCTATGGCGTCTATAGCGCCGGCAGCAGCGAGGAAGTGGCCATCCGCGAAGTTGCCCACCATCACGGAATCGCCATGGCGGCCAGCGCCCAAGCGCCGGGCTGGACCTCGCAATTCCGCGTTCTGGTCAACGGGCTCGATCTCGACCTGCACGATGTGCGTGCGCGTCCCGATTGCCATATGCCGGACGATTACGGCCCGCCGCAAAAGCTTGGCAAAACGCTTCGAGCGACCGGCGGCAACGGCGTTATATACCGCAGCGTGCGGGCGCTGGGTGGCGAATGCGTCGGCATCTTCTGGCCCGACCTCATGGAAATCCCGGTTCAGGGGGACCATTTCGATTTCCATTGGGACGGCTCACGCGTCGACCGCGTTCGCAACTCGAGCACCAGCGCCATTTTCGCCCTGTAATTCGGACCGGATCACAGCGTCTGCAAAGGGGCCCGGCGTCATCGAAGCGGCCCAATTTTGCCAAATGAATCCAGGTCATCAAGCCGGTCCGGATTTCGGTGCTGCATACCTCCTGGCGGCAACGGCCCGCAACATCCGTTTCGGAGCGGTGGTCCCCACTTTGGTCACGTCAGGCCTGGTCGGAGATCCCGAGTACCTCAAGAACGAGCGCTCGCATTGCCCGTGCATCCACGCCGACAGCGGCGGATATGTGTGGACGATCGTCCCATCTATTGGGAGGGTAAGGCGTATGAATGTCGGCCATGATGGTCTGGCCCCGCGCAACGCCGTCGCAGGCAACCCTCACTGGCCCGGACTGCATTTGGAAAAGGTCGGGTCGCACCAAATAGCCTAGTGCAGAGGAATCGTGGACATAGCATCCATCGATGCCAAGGCGTGCATGGTAGTCGAGGTAGCCTTGGGTCAGACGAGCCAGCAATGCCTGGCTCGGACCGGCTTGGGCCAACTCGGCTACATCTTCGCGAGATAGAATTACCTGACGCGTGACGTCGAGGCCGATCGCTGTAAGCGGCCAGTCGGCGGAAAAAACCTGATCGGCCGCCTCGGGGTCACCTATGATGTTGGCCTCCGCCACCGGCGTGACGTTGCCGTTAGGACCCGCTGTCGAGAAAGCGCCTCCCATGATCACCACGCCCTTGACCAGCGCCGCAATCTGGGGCGCATGGTTGAGGGCCAGCGCCAGGTTGGTGAGACGCCCCACGGCCACGAGTGTGATTTCGCCGGGATGGTCACGGATGGTATCGGTGATGAACTGATGTGCCGGACGGGGATCGATGGCCCCGGCAGCGGAATCGGTTCTTGCGATATCGCCCAGCCCGTTGCTGCCGTGAACATGGGCCGGGCTGGGGCCGTTGGCGCGGGCGAGCGCCCGGCTGGCGCCACGCGCCACCGGAGCGGCGATGCCGAAATGCTGCTTTAGGAACAGGGCGTTGGCTGTCACGTTATCGATATCGGCATTTCCGAAAATCGTCGTGATGCCGACCAGGTCGATCTCGGGATGATTGTGGGCGAACAACAGGGCTGCCGCGTCATCGACACCGGGATCGGTGTCGATGATGATCTTGTGCGTCATGGGAAGGTGGTCCGTTTCAGGCGCTGGCGAGCGCTGGATAGAAATGACGCTTGCCCGAACGCTGCTTTTGAGCGTCCCAACCGGCGAGAATGACCACGGCACGGCTGGCCACGGCGCAGCATCGCTTTATCGAGTCCGCCGAGTCCGCCCGCTCGCGCGTGACGCGATTGGCGCCGACCGAACAAATCATGCCGCCCCGGAAGCCGAACAACTGGCACAACGTGAAGATCGTCGCCGCTTCCATCTCGAAATTGGCGACCCGGGCCTGGGTCAGGTCTTCAAGAACGGTGTCCATTTTCGATTGCCGGAAATCACCCGGCATCGGGTTGACCTCCCCGGCATAAAAACTGTCCACGCTGGCGGCCAGGCCCACATGATAGGTTTCCCCCAGCTCTTCGGCCGCCTGGATCAATGCCATGAGCACCTCGTGGTCGGCCACTGCCGGGTAGGCCTTGTCGACATAGGCATCGACGGTGCCGGTTAGGCGCAGGGCACCGGTCGAGATGATCAGGTCGCCCGGTGCCATTTCCGGCTGCAGCGCCGCGCACGAGCCCACGCGGATGAACGTGTCGGCCCCGCAATTGGACAGTTCCACGACCGCGATGTCGGTCGAGGGGCCGCCCACTCCATGCGAGCAGGCCGAGATATCGACACCGTCGATCTTGCCGCGAATGGTGCGATACTCGCGATGATGGGCAACTTCCGAAAATGAATCCCAGGCTTCTCCAATCACGGGGACGCGCCCCGGATCGCCCGGTGTCAGGACATAACGGGAAACCTCGCCCGGCTTGATTTTCAGATGCATCTGCACTCCGCCCGGATGAATGGGCGTGTGTTTTTCTGTCATAATATCCTCCGTGGGCGGCCCGGCTGGAGTCCGGGCTCGATATTGGTGGTCAGGGCTGAGGCAAAAACTGTGTGGTGTAGAGCGTCTCGGGATCGAGATCGGTCTCCAACCCGGCAAATTCAGTCAGGATATCCATGGTGCCGGCAACCACGCTGCCATCGAGGTTGCAGACGGGGGCGTCGGTAAAAATGTAGGATTCCTGGCGCGCAAGCTGCTCGGCCTGCTGGGCGGGATCGAGCTGGTTGTTGATCGCCAGCACGGCGGCAACCGCCTCTTCCTGGTGGTCATAGGCATATTCGTAACCCTTGATGGTCGCGTCCACGAAGGCCGAGACGATTTCGGGATTTGCATCGGCAAACGACCGGGTGGTGAAGATCACCTCGGCGTAGGTTTCGATGCCGAAGTCGGACGGCAGCATGACCGAGGTGGGCAGGCCGGCAAGCTCGACGGCGATGGGCTCGTTTACGGTAAAACCGGTCTTTGCATCGACATTGCCGTTGATGAGCAGTTCGGTGCTGGGCGAGACCACGAGATCGATATCATCGAGCGATACACCGGCCCGGGCAAGCATGGCCTGGGTCAACGTCCAGGGGCCGCCCTCATTGTAGGCGAGGGTCTTGCCGACCAGATCGGCCGGTTCGTCGATATTGTCTTCCGCCAGGGTGATGACGCCGCCCGGGTGCCGCTGGAAGCAGGCGGCCACCATGATGAGGTCCATTCCCTGGTTCTGACCGAGGATAATGCCGTTGACGTCATTGGTGCCGAACGTGTTGGCGCCCGAAGCGACCAGCGCCGTGGAGTTGAGGTTGGGGCCACCAGGCAATATCTCGACGTTCAGCCCGGCGTCCTGATAAAAGCCCTGCTCGGCGGCCATGACATAGCCCGCTGCCTGGACGTTGAGCAGCCAGGGCAGGCGCAGCGTGACGTCCGCGGTTTGTGCCATGGCGCCCGTTGCGAGGGAAGAAACCCCCGCGCTGAGAACGGCAAGGCTGAGAGCGATCTTTCCGGTCATGATGAATTCCCCTTTGTGATGTGCCTGGTCTGGTTCGGTGCTCAGACGTCCATGCGGGCTTCAGGCCAGTAAAGGCTCCAGCGCTCGACAAGGACGACGACATAAAAAAGAGCGACCGTCGCCACCGATGAGCTGATGATCGCGGCAAACAGCATGGTCGAATCCATCTGATAACCGGCGGTGACGATAAGGGTGCCGATACCGATATTGGCACCTGTGAATTCGGCCACGATGGCGCCGATCACCGCGGCGCTCGAGCTGATCTTGGCAGCGGCAAACGTATAGGGCAGGGCAGCGAAGATGCGGGCGTGCCAGAAGGTCTGGCCCTTGCTCGCGCCCACCACGCGCAGGAATTCCAGCGCCTGGCGGTCGAGGCTCTTGAGCCCCCTGACCGTGTTGACAAGTGTGGGAAAAAAGCAGATCAGCGCCGCAATTGCGACCTTGGGAGCCAACCCGTACCCCAGCCAGATGGTCAAAAGAGGCGCGATGGCGAGGATGGGAATGGTCTTGATGGTGATGGCCCAGGGAAAGAGCGCGCGCTCGGCGGTTCGGGAATAGAGAAAGAGCACAGCAAGTCCGACGGCGACACCCGTGCCGATCAGAAAGCCCAGGACGGCTGCGAGCATGGTCGAGGCAAGATTCTCGGCCAAAAGCTCGCGCATCTCGACCATTCGGACGGCGATCGTGCTGGGGGCAGGCAGCAGGAACGAGGGGATGGAGAAGGCTCGGACGGCGACCTCCCATCCAATGCCCACGGCAAGAAAGAGCCCGATTGAAGGCGCCAGATCGATAAGCCTGGCGAGCGTTTTGTTTGTTCCGCGCGAGGCGGCCAGGGCGTTACTGCTCATCGAGAAGTGCCTCGAGTTCGGAAAGTTGCCGCAAATGGTTCTGACTGGTGCGGGCCCGCCGGCCGGGCAGACGCGGTTCGGCGACATCCACGATGGCGCGGATGCGCCCTGGATGAGGGGCCATGACGACAATCTGGTCGGAGAGCGAGAGTGCTTCGCTCAGCGAGTGCGTGACGAACACCACCGTCATTGGACGATGGTCCCAGATGCGGATCAGTTCGTCATGCATCTCGCGGCGCGTGAATTCGTCCAGCGCGCCGAACGGTTCGTCCATCAAAAGAATTTCGGGCTCGTAGGCCAGCGCGCGGGCAATCGCTACCCTTTGGCGCATGCCGCCGGAAAGTTGCGCCGGGTAGTGGTCGGCGAAGGGTTCCAGGCGGACCAGGCGCAGCAGTTCGTCGGTTTTCACCTGGCGCTCGGCCGGGGTCCCCAATCGGAGAATGTCGAGCGGCAGGCGGATGTTGGCCGCGGCGGTTTTCCATGGAAAAAGGCTCGCGTCCTGGAACACGAAGCCGAACTTGCGGTGCCGCTGGTAGTCCTGGGTGGATTTTCCCATAACCGCGACCGACCCCGCGGTCTGGTCGAGCAGTCCGGAAATGATGCGCAGCAGCGTTGACTTGCCGCAGCCGCTGCGGCCGATGATCGACACAAAATTGTTGCGGCCAATGTCCAGTGAGACCTTGTCCAGGGCGGTGACCGGCCCCGAATTTCCATCGAACACCATATCGATGCCCGAAAGGGAAATCGCCGTTCCTGCGGCCGTGGCCGTCTGGTCCCGTTCCGTGGGCCCGCTCATTGCATTCATCGGTTCAACCCCTCGAACCATCAGAATTACCGCTCGCGACAAGTGGGCACTTGCGCGATGCGATGCGCCAGTTCATGGTGCATTTGTATAGATAAACACCGCATCGACGCAGGCACCAGCAGCAATTTTGCAATCTTGTGCACTAATTTTGGCATCGGTTCATCGGAGGGTCACATATGGCGATGTTGCGGACCGCGCTGATCTATTTCGATCAGGCCGTACGGGACGGCTCGATCCGCAAGGCTGCCGAATCGCTCAATATCGCGTCTTCGGCCATCAACCGCCAACTGCTCCAACTCGAGCAGGAAATGGGGGTCGAGCTTTTCGAAAGACTGCCACGGGGGATAAGGCCAACCGCGGCGGGCGAGGTGCTGCTTTCCTATGTCCGGCGCTGGAATCGCGAAGTGGCATCCATGCGCCAGAAGGTCGGAGAATTGCGCGGAGGCATTCGAGGCACGATCCGCATCGCGGCCGCTGAAAGCATTACCGAGGACATCCTGCCTCGGGCGTTGAGCGAATTGCACGAGCGCTTCCCACTTGTCGATTATTCCCTCATTTCCGGCGACAACCATCGCATCACCACCGAATTGTTTGCCAAGGAAGCCGACGTCGTTATTGCCTTCGATGTGGCCGATACCATACGGGCCGATGTGGTGCATACGGTGCGATCGCCGCTCGGCGTGATCTGCACGACCGACCATCCTCTGGCCCGATCCAGGACCGTCACGGTGGGAGAATGCACGCAATACCCGCTGGTCATTCCCGGCGATTCCTGGCTCAAATATTCCGGCCTGCATCACCTGCTTTCCGAACATGTGGGCATGACCCAGATCGTCGCGCGGGCAGAGCGGCCGGGCATGCTCAAGGCCATGGTGAAGTCAGGGCTCGGCATTGCCTTTCTCACGCATCTCGGCGTCGAGCGTGACGTGGCGGAAGGGCGTCTCGCCTGGGTGCCGCTGGCGCGCGGCATCATCAATCCAGCGACGATTTCCCTTATGGTCCCGCGCGGACAGATCCCGCCATTGTCGACCATGGCCCTGATCGAACTGCTCAAGCGCCATCTTTCCGAGTTCGCGGCCAAACAGCCCGGCTTGCCCGCTCAAGCGTTGAGCAATTGAGCGGCAAGTCCGTTGTGCCGGGCGATCAGCCCGGGCAGGTCCAGCGTCGTCAGATGCCCCTCCGACACAATTGTGCGGCCATTGACCATCGAAAACGCGACGCGATCGGGCCTGCCAAACACGAGCGCCGCCACGGGATCGTGCAGGGCACCGGCCAGCCCGATTGCGTTTAGGTCGAACGCGACGATATCGGCGCACATGCCCTCGGCGATCTGACCGATGTCGGTACGGGCAAGCACCCGCGCGCCTCCGCGCGTCGCCAGCTCGAGCGCCGTCCGCGCGCTCATGGCGTCGGGCCCGTGGCCCACCCGCTGCAACAGCATGGCCTGCCGCACCTCGTCGAGTATGTGGCCGGCATCGTTGGATGCCGATCCGTCCACGCCCAAGCCGACGGGCACGCCGGCCGCTACCATGTCCCGAACCGGCGCGATGCCCGATGCGAGGCGCATATTGGAGCAGGGGCAATGGGTCACGCCGGTGCCGGTGCGGGCGAACAGCGCGATGCCGGGGGCATCGAGCTTGACGCAATGGGCGTGCCAGACGTCGTGCCCTACCCATTCAAGGTCCTCGGCGTATTGTGCCGGCGTCATGCCGAATTTTTCCAGGGAATAGGCGACGTCATTGTCGTTCTCGGCGAGATGGGTATGGAGACCGACACCGAAATCGCGTGCCATTCGCGCCGTCTCGCGCATCAGGTCGCGGGAGACCGAGAAGGGCGAGCACGGCGCCAGCGCGATGCGCACCATGGCGCCGGGCTCGGGATCGTGAAATGTTTCGATCAGGCGCTGGCTGTCGGCCAGAATGGCACCTTCGTGCTCGGTAAGCCCGTCGGGGGGAAGGCCCCCCGCGCTCTCGCCAACGCTCATGGCGCCGCGGCTGGCATGAAACCGCATGCCCACTTCACGCGCGCCCTCAATCGAATGATCGAGCCTGCAGCCATTGGGAAAGATGTACAGATGATCTGAGCTTGTGGTGCATCCTGAAAGGATCAGTTCGGCCATGGCGGTCTGGGTGGAAACCCGTATCATTTCGGGCGTCAGCCCGGCCCAAATGCGGTAGAGCCGCTTGAGCCAACCGAACAGCTCCACATTCTGGGCCGCCGGGACGGCCCGGGTGAGGCTCTGGTACATGTGGTGATGCGTGTTTATGAGACCGGGGAGCACGATCTTGCCAGACATGTCGATCACTTCGTCGGCGACGATGTCCTTGTCGATGCCTCCAACGCCCGCGATCTTGTTGCCGACGACCACAATGTCGGCGTCGGTGAGTTCGCGCCGATGGTCATCCATGGTCACCAGATGAGAAGCGTTCTTTAAAAGGACTGTTCGTGACACTGGCGTCTCCTCCCCGATGCAAAGACCAGAAAGAGAATGGCGCTTGGAGACAAGCTCTAAATTTCGGACGCAGCAATCGAAAATATCGACTGCTCCGCCCAGCCACTGTTCAGGGGACGAACCTGAGGACGGAGCCCGAAGGCTCCGTTTGAAAGTCACCAGGATTTATATTCGAGATACTTGCCCGAAATCTTGAGCTCGATCCGGTCCCCTTTTGGATTCGGCACTTTTTCCACGCTCATCTCGAAATCGATGGCGCTCATGATGCCATTGCCCGCCTTTTCGTTGATCAGTTCCTTGATCGTGTCGCCATAGACCCCGACGATCTCATAAAGCCGGTAGATCGCCGGATCGGTGGGAACGGCCTGGCTGAAAACCTTGGTGGGATATTCGGCGAGAACTACTGTGGCTTCCTGCGGAAGACCGAGGTTTCTGGCGAGGATATCGGCCTTTTCGCGCGGGAAGGCGTTCATGCCCAGGCAGGCGGAGGTGGTGAACACATCCGACATGCCGATCCCTTCGGCAATTTCCCCCCAGGTGATCCCCGTGGCGCGCTTTTTTTCGAGGATCATGTCGGTGACGTCAGCCTTGTTCATCGGTTTGTTCCTTCTTCTTGGCTGTTGGCAATCGTAATCAGGCAATCGAGACGAGGCGCGGGCGGTCGCCGTCTTCGGCGGAGTCGGGCGTTACTTGGCGCGCCGGGTTGACGGTGCGTGGACGCGCCGTGGCATCGGGATTTCCCCCGCCGCCGAGCGCGATCTGCGCCGAGCGGGTGGAGAGAAAATCGACGAGATGGTTGCGGATCTTGTAATAGGCCGGATCGTGGATGATCTCGGCGCGGCGTCGCGGCCGTTCGATGTCGACGACGACGCTTTCGGCGACCTGCGCCTTGGGCCCGTTGCTCATCAGCAGGATGCGGTCGGCCAGAAGGATCGCCTCATCGACATCATGGGTAATCATGAACACCGTCTGGTTGGTGCCCTGCCAGATGCGGATCAACTCGTCCTGGATCGTGCCGCGGGTCAGCGCATCGAGCGCCCCGAAGGGTTCATCGAGCAGGAGCAGCTTGGGCTCGATCGCAAAGGCACGGGCGATCGAGACGCGCTGGCGCATGCCGCCCGAAAGCTGGGCCGGCTTTCGGTGCTCGGCGCCATCCTTAAGGCCGACCATGTCCAGAAATTTCCTGGCATGGTCATAGACCTGCGCCCGGCTCCATTTGGGATTGCGCGCCTTGACCCCGAACGCGACGTTTCTGATCGCGCTCATCCAGGGAAGCAGCGAATAGTTCTGGAAGACGATGCCGCGATCAAGGCTCGGCCCGGAAACCTCCTTGCCATCCATGGTGACAGCGCCCTCGGTCGGCTCGTCGAGCCCGGCGAGGACGTTGAGAATTGTGGATTTTCCGCATCCCGAATGCCCGATGATGCAGATGAATTCGCCCTTGTCGATATCGAAGTTGACGTTTTCGAAGACCGTCAGGTCTTCGCCCTTCGGATTGGGGAAACGCTTGGCCAATCCGTCGATTTCGAGAAATGGTTTGTCCATGCCGCTCTCCTATTCCTGATAGCGCACGGCGCGCTGAAGCTGGCCGAAGGCGGCATCGAGCAACATGCCGACGACGCCAATGGTCAGGATCGAGAAAATCACTGAGGTGAGATCGAGATTGTTCCACTCGTTCCACACATAATATCCGATGCCGGTTCCGCCCACGAGCATCTCGGCGGCAACGATCACCAGCCAGGCAATGCCGATGGAAATCCGCATCCCGGTCACGATGGTGGGCGCCGCTGCGGGCAGGATCACCTGGAACGCGGTCCGCAAGGGCCCAAGTTCGTGGGTGCGGGCGACGTTCACCCAATCCTTGCGCACTCCCGCGACACCGAAAGCTGTGTTGATAAGCATCGGCCAGATCGAGCAGATAAAGATCACAAAGATCGCCGAGGCCTGGCTGTCGCGAATGAGAAACAGCGCAAGCGGCATCCAGGCGAGCGGAGAAATGGGCCGCAGGACCTGGATGTAGGGATCGAGAGCCTTGTACATGAGCGGGCTCATGCCGATCAGAAACCCGACGGGAAGGGCAATCAATGCGGCCAGCAGATAGCCGGTGAGCACCCGGAACAGCGAATAGCCGATCTGGATGCCGATGCCCTTGTCGTTGGGCCCGGCGTCGTAGAACGGGTCGGAGAGCTCCTCGACGGCCTTGGCGATGATCGCCGACGGTGCGGGAATGCCGGCCTTGGGCGCGCCGCCGCCCATGAGGATTTCATATTCGGTGAGCTCGCCGACCGCGGCGGCCCGAGGGGTGGCGATTTCCCACGCCCCGAGCCATACGATCAGTATGGCCACCGACACCAGCATCGCCTTGATATTGAGCGGCAGCGTCATCCGATCAGCTCCGCTTGATGGCAAAGCTGTTGACATAGGCCTCCGGCTCGGCCGGATCGAAGGTCTTGCCCATGATGACATGCGATTTGTAGGTCTCTTCGGGCGGGTTGAGGCCCAGATCGCGCATGACGGTGGCGCAGTCCGAGGCCAGATAGACCTGCTCGGCGACGGCGCGATAATCGACATCGCCCTCGATATAGCCCCAGCGCTTCATCTGGGTGAGGATCCACACCCCCATCGAATGCCAGGGGAAGGGATCGAAATCGATGCGGTCGGGCACGTCCTGCACGCTGCCCAGCCCGTCGGCGTAGCGACCCGTAAGGACCTGCTGGATCACTTCCACCGGCTGGTTGAGATAGTTGGTCGGCGCGATGGCCTCGGAAATTTCGACACGGTTTTCCGATGCGCTGGCATATTGGGTGGCATCGACAATGGCACGCAGCAGATTGCCATAGGTGTTGGGCATGGTCTGGGCGAATTCGGCCGAACACGCGAATGCGCAGCACGGATGGCCTTCCCAGATGTCCTTGGTGAGCTTGTGGATGAAGCCCGCATTCTCCCAGACGGCGCGCTGGTTGAAGGGATCTGGGGAGAGGTAGCCGTCCAGATTGCCGGCCGACAGGTTTGCGACCATTTCCGGGGGCGGGACCACGCGGATCTGGATGTCGCGGTCGGGGTCCAGGCCATGCTCGGCAACGTAATAGCGCAGCAGGAAATTGTGCATCGAATATTCGAACGGCACCCCGAAGGTCATGCCCTTCCACAGCGAAGGATCGTCGTTCTTGTCCTTGTGATCGTTGCGCAGAACGATCGCCTGCCCGTTGATGTTTTCAACGGCGGGCATCAGGAACGGCGTGGCCGTCGAACCCGCGCCCAAGGTGATGGCGAGAGGCATGGGCGTGAGCATGTGCGAGGCGTCGTATTCGCCCGACAGCGACATGTCGCGGGCAATCGCCCAGCTCGAGGTTTTCACCACCTCGACATTGAGACCGTAGCGTTCGTAAAAGCCCATGGGTTCGGCCATGATGATCGGGGTCGCGCAAGTGATGGGCACGAAGCCCACCCGCAAATCGCTTTTCTCCGGTGTTCCGATCTCATCGAGAATTGCGGCTTTGACCTTATCGATGGGTAGCACCGACGCGAACGCGGCGGCGAGCGTCGAAGCGCCCAGCATGGAGGCGAAACTGCGCCGGGAAATGTCGCGATTACCGAAGGTGGAGCGCACGATGGCGCTTTCGATAACCCGCTCCATCATCGCGTCGCTCGACATCTCCTTGTGCGCGGTGGTCGATGCGCCGTTCTTGCAGTCGGCGCAGCCACAGCCTTTGGTGTGCCTAAGATCGGTCTTGCCGTCGAACGGGTTGCCCAAGCTCTTGATCGTCATTGACGTTCCCCTTTTTGCTGTTGTTGGTCGCAATAGGAGCAAGTGCCGTGCCAAGTGCGGAAACGCCAGAATAGTTAGGCTTGCACACTTGCGATGGATACGAAAAGTCGTAATCTACGATTATTCGTATCAAGGTTACGATATTTCGTGATTGGGTTTAGCTATGGATGTCAGTCTGACAGCGCTGCTTGCGGCCAAGCCCGAACCGGTGCTTTTGATCGATCCCGTGGCCGATACCGTGCTTTACGCCAACACGGCAGCTTACGCGTTGTTTTGGGAGGCCGCAGAGGTTCTGGAGCAGGCCTCGGTGCGCTCTCTCTACAAGGGGTATGAGGCCAAGCTCTATGTCGTAACCGAGGAGGCGCTGCATAACGGCGTGAGCTACACGGCCGAGCTTGAGCCGTTCAACGCGGTTCCCTTCCATGATTACGAGCACCAGTTTGTCAGGCTGGACACATCCGAGGGTATGCGGATCCTAATTACCATTTGGGATCTCGAAGAGCAGAAACATCGCAGGATCGATCACGAGGCGGACAATTATCATCGGCAGGGTCTTGAGGAATGGCGTCGGGCCGAACGGTTCTTTCGCGAGATCGAACGTGAAAACCAGCTCATCCTGGCAGCGGCGGGTGAGGGTATTTTCGGGGTCAATGCCGACGGGGTGACCACCTTCGTCAATCCCGCTGCCCAGAAGATGCTGGGATGGGCCGCCGAGGACCTTGTCGGCATGAATATGCACGACATGGTTCACTACAAGCATCCCGATGGCTCCCACTATCATGCCTCGGACTGCCCCATCTATGGCGCTTTTCGGAATGGCACCGTCAACACCGTGGAGGACGAGTGCTTCTGGCGAAAAGACGGTACGCCCTTGCGTGTCGAATATACCTCCACCCCCATCGAGGACAACGGCGCACGGGTCGGGGCGGTGATCGTCTTTCGCGACATCTCCCAGCGCAAGGAAAACGAGGCCAAGCTGCGCGAGGCGATGGCCGAGAACGCGCGGCTGCGCGAGCGGCTGGAGATGGAAAACGCCTATTTGCAGGAAGAAATCCTGTCCCAGGCCAACCATTACGATATCATCGGTTCGACCGGGCCGATCCGCAAGCTCTTAAAGCAGATCGATCTCGTCGCCCCCACCGAAGCCAATGTGCTCATTACCGGGGAAAGCGGTACGGGCAAGGAGCTGGTGGCGCGCGCCATCCATCAGGCATCCCGGCGCTCCGACAGGCCGCTGATCCGCGTCAACTGCGCGGCCATTCCGCGTGAATTGTTCGAGAGCGAGTTTTTCGGTCACGCCAAGGGGGCCTTTACCGGCGCGCTTCGCGACCGGATCGGACGCTTCGAGCTGGCCGATGGGGGCACCATATTTCTCGACGAGGTTGGGGAAATTCCGCTCGATTTGCAATCGAAACTGTTGCGCGTTTTGCAGGACCGCCGTTTCGAGCGTCTGGGCGAAGAGGCGACCCGCGAAGTCGATGTGCGCGTCATCGCCGCCACCAACCGCGATCTGGAGCGAGAGGTGGCAAAGGGTGAATTCCGCGAGGATCTCTATTTCCGCCTCAACGTGTTTCCCATAGAATGTGTCCCCCTGCGCGAACGCAAGGACGATATCCCAGTGCTCGCCGACCACTTCCTCAAGATCGCCTGCGCCCGGCTCAACATTTCCCTGCCCATGCTCACCCGCGCCAATATCGCCGACCTCATGGCCTATGGCTGGCCCGGCAATGCTCGTGAGTTGCAGAACCTGGTCGAGCGCGCCGCGATCCTTGCCCGGAACGGGCGCATGCAATTTGCCCTGGGCGACAGGCCGTCTCTGCCCGAGCGGACCATGCCCAATCTGCAGCCCGATACCGGCCTGGACGATATTCTTACGCGTGACGAATTTATCCGGCTCGAGCGCGAAAACATCCGCCGCGCACTCAAAGCGGCGCAAGGGCGGGTGGCAGGCAAGGGCGGCGCTGCCGAATTGCTCGGTTTAAGGCCGACGACCCTTTATTCAAGGATCAAGGCCCTGGGCATATAGTTTGGAATGCCTGCCTTGCTGTTGTATGGATCAGCAAACGGATGAAAGTATTTGCAATCCCGATTGGGTTTGAAAAACACACCAGATGACTGAAATAGATAGAAAATTCTCCATCGCCCCCATGATGGACTGGACGGAAAACGCAGAAAGTTCAGTCGGATATTGAGGCGCCCGTGCAAATTCCGTGCTGCGGGAAAACGAATTTGAGCCACCTCGGGCGTACTCTTTGCGCGTCGCTCGGTTCAAGAATCGTAATCCCGCGCATGCTGATTTCGGATTACCGGCGCAGGATTCTATCAGGATCATAATCTGAACGTAGAAGGACGAAGTTCATCGCAATTCTGTGTGCCGGAGCGAAAACCTGAGCGTGGCACATCCGATTGGCGCCAGAGGCAATGGTGTTCACTCCGCGCGGAAGCGAGCCTTCCGTAAACGGGCAAAGCCCGATCCATCGCCATAGAGCGCTGAAGCATGGTGCTATCAAACTTGCTCAATCATCCTGGCTGTCCCACGGGCGGTTCGATGACCGTGATCCCGCGCCGACCGAAGTTAAGAGCAACTTTGCGGCTCAGGAGCGAAGCTAGATATTATTTGCTATGCAGTAGGCTTGGCTGCGCCCTGCAACGTCCAGATGATGCTTCTCTTGTTCGACGATTTCGTCGGCCAGCTTGCGCGCAATATGGCTGACCGGCCGATCCTTGGGCAGGCAGAGAACCAAAGTACAGTCGGCCCAGTCCTCGGCCAGCGGTATGAAGTGGGTGCCACGTTCTATCGTTGCCTCGTCAACGACAGTGCTAGGTAGAATGGAGATACCAGCACCGGCGGCGACCATGTGACATACTCCCTCAAAGCTGCGTAAGCGGATGGGGACAACCAGTTCGCGCCCGATCACCTTGGCTTTCTCCGTTAGAAACACGTTGATCGCCGAGGGTTCTTCAAGGCTGATGTGAGGATAGTCAAGCGTTTCAGCGTAGGTAAGGTTCGACCTATCCGCCAAGGCATGCCCGGCCGGAACCAGCAAACCGAGCACGCCACTTCGATAAGGGGTGCAGTCGAGACCGGGGAAGTTGGCGCTCGCGCCCGCAACACCGATGTCCGCCATGCCTTCGGTGACGGCAACGCCGATCGCCGAGGAAAGCTCTTCCCTCACTTGAATGAACACATTGCCATGCACCTGCATGAACCTACCGAGTGCCGTGGGCAGCGAGCCGGCAAGTGCATGTGAGTTCGCCGCGACGCGGATCACACCCGCGTCGCGATGCTTCCAAGCCGCGAGCGTGAAATCGAGCCTATCGGTCTGTTGCTGCACGGCTCTCGCATGGGCGATCAGTTCCAGCCCAGCAGGCGTCGGCATCGAGCCGCGGGCGGAGCGCTCGAGAAGCGGCACGCCCACGCTGTCTTCCAGCCTTTTGATCCGGTCGGACAGGGCGGAGATCGAAAGGTGCGCCCGTTTTGCCGCCGCAGAAAAGCTGCCCAAGTCTGCAATCCAAACCAGAACCCTGAGATCGATGAGATCATAGTGCATGTGTTCGTCAAATCCGAAAGCTGGCTTTTGAAATTACCGATATGCCAAATAGCGCCGACACGCTACATCGAAATCCAATATCAAAATCTCTCGAAACCTATACTCAAAGCCCTTGGGTAAGAGGGTTTCGGTTTCGACGAAAGCACAGCAGGCGGGAGGAGACTAGCTTGCACTCAACACTCAATAATGCTCGGGCGCATCCTGATGCGCCCAGATCGGATCGCGACCGCTCGGTCGACATCGGCGAATTGACGCTCGGACTTGCCCTCAAGACCGTTCAGGCCGGGCCAGTGATCGTGTTGTTCGGGGTCTGGGGGCTGTTCGCAGCCCTGAGCCCCTACTTCTTTACCCAATCCAACCTGACCAACATCCTTGTGCAATCAAGCTCGGTCGCTCTGTTGGCACTCGGTGCCTTTGTCGTGATTCTGGTTGGGAAGCTCGATATCTCGCTCGGCGCCACAGTAGGTCTGTGCACGATCGTTGGGGCCATTATGTTTCGTGACTATCCGGAATGGTCCTGGGCGGTAGTGCCGGTCGTTCTATTGACGGGCGCCGCGATCGGGGTCGCAAACTCTTTCATCGTAGTGGCGCTTAGGATAGACAACTCCTTCATCATCACGCTGGGCATGCTCTATGCGGTGCGCAGCTTCTCCTACGTGCTCTCGGGCGGCGCGCAAGTTCCCGGAGTGGCACCTTACTTGGCTGACATGGCAAGCGCGCGGATTCTGGGGATACCTGGACCGGTCATTCTGGTAGCGATTACCGGAGTCGCTTTGTGGGTCCTACTGAACCGCGTGGTGTGGGGACGCTGGATCGTCGCTATAGGTGGCAGTGCAGACGCGGCCGAAAAGGTAGGGATTCCTGTACGTCTTGTTCTGTTCAGCGTTTACATCATCGCTGGCTTGTTCGCCGCCATCGCCGGCCTTCTCGTGGCAGGACGCAATCATGCGGGGACCGTCGACGACGGCACCTCTGTCCTCCTCGCGATTGCGGCGGTGGTTATTGGTGGCGCGAGCCTATCGGGCGGTCGTGGCAACGTCTGGTCGACTATTGTCGGCGCCGTGATCCTGACTTCGATTACCAACGGGCTCACTCTCATTTCCGTTTCACCGAATTGGACTCCTTTCGCTATTGGCGCGGTCCTCATTGTGGCTGTGTGTCTCGACAAGCTGCGTAGCGGCATCGAAGGCGGTTTGCGTCTTCAGCAGGCGCGGATTCAGGCAAAGGTTTGAAAAAAATGAGCAGCACCGTTCTTGAAATTAATTCTCTGTCGAAACGGTTCGGCAATCACGCAGCGCTCGATTCGGTTAGCTTCAATGTGGGGCGCGGTGAGATCGTGGCTTTGCTGGGCGACAATGGGGCAGGAAAGTCCACCCTCGTCAAATGCGTGGCGGGCTTGTTTCAGGCTGACAGCGGCGAGATCCTCCTCGAAGGCGCGCCAATAAAGTCGGGAACCCCTGCAAAGGTACGGGCTAACGGCATCGGCGTCGTCTATCAGGACTTGGCCCTTTTCGACAACATGTCGGTGGCTGAGAATCTTTATGCCGGATCGGAGCCGCGTTGGCCGTCTGGCCTCGGCGGGTTCGCCTTCACTCGCCACCGGGAAATGCTTCAGGGGGCCCGAGAGACTTTCGATCGTCTCGAAGTGCGCATTCCGAACTTAAACACGCCGGTCGGGCTGTTGTCGGGCGGGCAACGCCAAGCGATTGCGGTTTCGAAGGCCATCGCTTTCGCCAACAAGCTTGTCGTGCTCGATGAGCCCACGGCCGCGCTGGGCCTGCGAGAGCGTACTAACGTCCTGCGGCTGGTAAAACAGTTACCGCACACCGGAGTCTCGGTAATCATCATCAGCCACAATCTCGAAGAGGTTATCTCGGTTGCAGATCGGGCGGTTGTGCTGCGCCAGGGGCAATTCGTTGGGGAAGTACCGGCAATCCAGGAAAACCATGAAACCATAGTTTCTATGATCGTTGGTGGATCATCCCACTACCGTGGTGCGAAACAAGGAGGAGACCATGTCAGGGTTTGAACAAACGAGAACGGGAGGCGTCGTTGCGGCGCTGGCCGGAGTGGCACTCACGGTGACGGCAATTGCCTTTGCCGCGCCGGTCCAGGCGCAGGACAAACTCATTCTTGGCGAGATACCGTTCCCATGCGCGCTCAACAATTTTGCCAAAACCTTGTGCGCAGGTTTTGAAGCAGGCGCAGAAGAATTACCGGAAGGTTATGCATTCGAGCTCAAGACAGGGTTGGATTTTGGTGACACCGCATCGTTCAACAACATCATCGAGACCAGCCTGCAGCTCAACCCTGCTGGCCTCATCATCTTTCCCAACGGGTCTTCGGCGCAGGTGCCATTGCTCAGGCGGGCCTGTGAGCAGGGCGCCAAAATCGTGATCATCGACAACCCGGTCGAAGGGCTCGGTGAGTGCCAGACGGGTTATGTCGCGGCGGACCATGGCGGGCTGGGTGCTCTGCTGGGCGAATGGCTCATCGAAAACCCACCCACCAGCAAGAAGGTCGGGATCGTCACGCTGCAACCCGGTCAGGTGGCCTCGAACGATGCGCGTGTGAGTGGGTTTAAGCAGGTGGTCGAGAATGCCGGGTTCGAGATCGTGGCCGAGGTGGTTACGGACCTATCGCTGGACCGGACCCGCACGCAGGTCACCAATATGCTTACCGCCCACCCCGATATCGGGGCCGTGTTGTCCGCCAACGACCAGATCGGCAATGGGACGGCGCAAGCGATCGATGATCCCAATATAGTTCAATTGTCCATCGATGGTGCCATGGACTCGGTTGAACGTATCGTCGATGGCAACTTGAGCGCAGACGCAGCCCAGGATCCCTTTAATGTGGCGCGGCTGGCGGTCATAAATATCGCCAAAGCAATCGAGGGCGAGGATATCCCCACGACGATTGCGCCCGAAGGGCTTGTTGTCGATGCCTCCAACGTCGAGGCATATCTCGACGCGGGCGGCATGCAGGGCATGGTTGACGGCGAATAGAACCTCCCGAGGTCCGGTCCCGCCCGTGCAGCGAGCGCGGAGCGGGTCCGGCCTTCCTTTGGTTCAGTCGTGTGCAGCGCCTTACCGACTATCCGAAAGCCGATGCTTCCATGAGCACGATAAATGTTAAAGTTGAATGTGACCTACCGGCGATCATGCGTGACGGGACAATCCTGCGCGCCAACGTGTTTCGTCCAGATACCGATGGACAGTTTCCGACGCTGCTGACACGAACGCCCTACAACAAGTCCGACTTAGCCAAGTGGGTGTGGTCCGGCCTCGATCCAATAGCTACGGCGGCCGAGGGCTTCGTGGTAATCATCCAGGACGTCCGAGGCCGGTTCGCTTCAGGCGGCGAATGGGTACCGTTCGTGTTTGAGGGATCAGACGGCGCCGATACGATCCGATGGGCGGCTTCGCTACCCTTTTCGTCAGGCCACGTGGGGATGTTCTCCGCCAGCTATTGCGGGAATCTTCAGTATCTGGCCGCGCAGGAGCGTCCTTCCGAGTTGGCCGCCATATCCCCGGCAATGACCTGGCACGACCCGTATGACGGATTTCTTTCGCGCGGTGGGGCGGTTGAATGGGGCTTGGCGCTTCGCTGGTCGCTGGAGAACGGCTTCGACGACATCGACCGTATGGCGGTTCCGGAGGATGACCGGCAAGGCCGGCGGTTGGCATTGGCTCGGGAGTGGGATGACCTAGACACCAAGGGATATTGGGACTTACCAGTTTCAGAGGCACCTGCCATTCGGCGGCACGACTTGACCGACCTCGGCATCATCCGAAGTTTGTCCGATCCAGATGTCGCCAATCATTGCGATGTATCGAACATTTCGGAGAGCCTCCGGGTGCCGAGCCTGCACACCGCCGGCTGGTACGACATCTTTCAGCAGGGCACCCTCGACAATTATGAAAGGGCAGCGGCGGCGGGCCGGGACGCCCGCCTGGTGATCGGGCCGTGGTCGCATCAGACCTTTGCCGATCCGATCGGCACGCGCGCCTTCGGGATGCATGCCGGGCGGACCGAATCCAATGCCTTTCCCGAGGGCGACTGGAGTGATTACCAGCTCGAATGGTTCCGGGCCTATCTCGGCGCGGACACTGAGGTGAAAGACTTCGGCCCGCCGGTGCGGCTGTTCGTGATGGGCGCCAATGTGTGGCGCGAGGAACAGGAATGGCCGCTGGCCCGTGCGAAAACCGTATCTTGGTTCCTGCATGCCGACGGCACGCTGTCGCCAGAGAAACCGGTGGACGAGGGTCATCTGGAATTCGTGTACGATCCAAGGAACCCTGTGCCAACATGCGGCGGGAACGGCGTTCTTTCACCCGCGCATGCCACAGGTCCTCTTGACCAATCAACCATTGAGATGCGCGGCGACGTCTTAAGATTCACGTCGGCGCCCCTTGCCGAGGAGATTGAGGTCACAGGCCCCGTCCGGGTCACGGTTCATGCCGCCAGCTCGGCTGTTTCGACTGATTGGGTCGCCCGCCTCTGCGACGTGTTTCCCGATGGACGATCCATCAACTTGTGTGACGGTATCCTGCGTGTGACAAAGGATGCGCAAACGCCGAATTCGCATACGATTGAACTCTGGTCTACCAGCAACCTGTTCCGCAAGGGGCATAGGCTGCGCGTGCACGTGACCAGTAGTTCCTTTCCGCGCTGGGACCGCAATCTCAACACAGGCGATCAGAGCAGCACCCGCATGGAGGTGGCCAAGCAGTCTGTTCGCTGTGGTGGAGCCCACCCATCCTTCATCGACCTTCCGATCATTCCATAGCCAGATTTCAGCAGATGTCAGGTCTTCACCCCAACAAGTCCAGTCTGTCCCCGCAAGCACTGAGTTCCACTGCCATACCCACGATCCACGGGTATATCGCGCCGGGCTATGAAGCGGTTCGCGACCAGTTCACAAGCAATCTCAGACGTCCTGACGATCTGGGAGGTGCTTTTAGCGCGGTGGTCGACGGCGCGACCGTGGTGGATCTATGGGGCGGCATCGCTGACCCGCAGCGCGGCGTAATTTGGCAGGAGGATACGGTGGCCGGCATTCTGTCCGGCACGAAAGGTCTGGTTGCGATCTGTCTGCTCAAATTAATCGAAACGGGCAGACTGGCACTGGACGAAGCGGTCGCCACCTACTGGCCCGAGTTCGCCCAGAATGGAAAGCAGGATATCAGCGTTCGACAACTCGTCTCCCACCAAGCGGGACTACCAGGGATAGAAGAGCCGATTTCACCACAGGAAGCGACCAATTGCACCCACATGGCCGAGCTGCTTTCCAGACAAGCTCCAATATGCAGGCCAGGAACGCAACTATATTATCACGCCCTTAGCTTCGGCTGGTTATGCGGCGAACTCGTACGCCGCATTGATGGACGGAGCGTGGGGCGGTTTTTTGCGGAGGAGGTGGCCGCTCCACTGCACCTTGATATATGGGTTGGGTTGCCAGAGCGGGAAAAACGTCGCGTCGCGACGACAGAAATCGATCAGGCGCTGGCGATTGGCTCAGGCATCGAGAATGCCGACTCGCTTTCTGAGCAGGTGCGTTGGTCGATTTGGGAGAACCCACAGCGGTATACGGGGAATCCACTCCCCGTCAATTCGGCATATTGGCAGGAAGCAGAGGTGCCGGGCAGTAGCGGCATCGGCTCAGCACGCTCATTGGCTCGCCTCTATGGCTGTCTGGCGCGTGGGGGCGAGCTGGACGGGGTACGAGTTCTCCAACCGGAAACGATCAACCTGGGACAGTCGGTTCTCTCAATCGGACTCGAGCCGTTCATCGGCAAGACAATGGCGTTTGGCGTGGGATTTCAACTGCAGACGAAAGCGCAGCCGTTCGGTCCGGCGGAAGCAGCATTCGGCCATACGGGCGCCGGTGGATCGGTGCATGGAGCGTGGCCCAACTTGAGATGTGGCTTTTCTTTCGTCACGAACAAATTGATGGGTTCTGCCGATGCGGATCAGCGGGTGCTCGGCCTCCTAACGCCACTATTTGCGGCGGTGGAGGCGAGCAATCACAGTTAGCGCTGTTGTTATCAGAGTTGCTTGGGATCGGGCTTGTACATGCCTCAACTATCAGAAATCCGCTACTTCGTAGCCGCTGCAGAGAACGGACGTCTACGACAGGCGGCCGAAATACTCGGCATCGTTTCCCCAGGCGTACAGATTGGCATGCAAGACGCGTGAATGATGATCGGCAACACGGCAATGGTCGGATGATGCTGGTGGGCAATCATGCAACATGTCTTCGAGATATTCCTGGAACAGCTAGCGGAAAGTGTCGACGACATTGATCTGACGCGCACCATGAGCTCGGCTGCGGCAGCACTCAACCTGCCGATCTTCGCTTATTTGTCGTTGATGCCGAGCGCTGAAACGGGTGCGCGTGTGATATCGAACTATCCATCGCGGTGGACGTCGCACTATCTTCAGAGCCGCTATGACAGGATCGATCCGGTGATCTTGCGCGCCCGGTGTCAAGAGTGCCCCTTTCAGTGGGGAAAGGAACACTGCGGCGAAGACATGTCGGCAACTCAACAGCAGTTTCTCGATGAGGCGGCCGAGTTTGGGATCGTCAGCGGACTCACGATCCCAATACACGATCGAAGAGGCAACTTTGCTGCGCTCACATTCGCAGCTGACGAGGGTGATCCGGCCTCGCTTCGTGTCGTTGAACGGTATGACCAGGCCCTCCAACTGATGGCGACGTGCTTCCACACTGTGGCGCGCGCAAAGACCGCCGGACCGATCATCGACGGCGTGAAGCTGACTCCGCGGGAACACCAGTGCTTGCAATGGGCGGCTTGCGGCAAGTCAGCTCGCGACATTGGCACCATACTCGGCATTAAGCGACGCACCGCTTCGTTTCATCTCGACAACGCCAAGGCAAAACTCGGCGTTCGAACCAGGGCCCAGGCAGTCGCTCGACTTTGCGCCTCACGATCGCTGATACGGTGATGTGATCGGGCCGTTCCCTGTGCCACCGAACAGGGTGTTTTGAAATTGCACTTCGGCTCCAATCAGAGGGTCATTCCTTCGAGGAGGCCCCTATGTTGCAGCTTATTTCGCCCGATTGGTACCGCGAATTTGCCGACGAACTTCACCAAATGCACCGCCTGCGATACCGCGTCTTCAAGGAGCGGCTCGGCTGGGATGTGCAGATAAACAATGGGTTCGAAACCGATGCCTTCGACCTACTGAAGCCTCACTATCTGTTGCTACGTGGTTCCTGCGGAAGCGTTGACGGTTGCGTCCGATTGCTGCCGTCGACGGGACCAACCATGCTCCGTGACACCTTTCCTGTGCTGCTCAAGGGGCAGCCGGTACCTTCGGAACCGGGCGTCTGGGAAAGCAGTCGCTTCGCGCTCGACCTTCCACCGTCCGCACCAAAGGGCACCAAGGGCCTCGCGGTCGGCACCTACGAACTCTTCGCCGGCATTATCGAGTTCGGCTTGTCGTTCAATCTTCGTCGCATTGTTACCGTGACCGATCTGCGCATGGAACGCATTCTGCGACGCGCGGGCTGGCCATTAGTGCGAATCGGTGAAGCGCACACGATCAGTAACACGCGGGCCGTGGCCGGTTATCTGGACGTGTCCGACGAGCGTCTAGATGTACTTCGTTGTAACGGTGGCTTTGGTGGCCCGGTCCTCTGGGCGCCCGTAGCCTGCAAGGCTGCATGACGGCGGCCTCAGTGGGTACATCGGGGAGGCTACGGTTGTGGTTGAATTGGGCAACGGTACTGCTTGGCCAGACTGGTGGGACGATAGGTCGTACGACTACACCGCTTGTCTGACACGGCTCGGTTGGGCATGGGAGTTTCTGAGGCGTAATCCTGCGTTCCAGCATGATCTTCGTCGTGCACTTGAGCAGGTCAACCAGGCGGACACCCGCGAGTCACTCGATGTAGTCGTGTCGCCAGTCGACCTGTCGCGCTGGGGCGTCTTGTTTCGCTGATTCGTTAGGGAGACAAGCGATTGTGCTTTGGTGTCCGCGCTGGTGCCCGTTCGTGCTGCCTGTTGTTGCCGAACGAATTTCCTCGTCGTCGATGATGGAGCGGTTCGATCTCAGATCACTGCCAAGCCGAGTCACGATGCTGGAGATGATCGACGGCTGCCACCACGTCTTGTTGCGGGAGAACAATCGATACCTCCAACTTGCCGTGTCAGGAGCCAATTTCCTGCGCCCGGTTCAACTCCGCACCGACGCGATATGGCCCTCAAAACACATGAAACACCGTATGTGGGCGCTCGAATGTCTCAACTATCTCTGTATGAAGGGAGAATTTCCAGCCAGATTATTTCCGGTCGAGAAGCGTAGCCAGCGCCTTTGCTTTGTTCTTCGGGCACTCGACGGTGCGCTGGCGGACGCGTCGCATCGCCAGATTGCCGAGGCCCTCATCGGCGAAGAGCGCGTGCGGACCGACTGGGCAGAACCGGGCGAGAATCTGCGTGACCGCACCCGCCGCGCCATCCGGCGCGGCCGAGCGCTGATGGAGGGTGGGTATAAGGATTTCCTTGTATGATGAGCGCTGTGCTGACGTCGGTTCTTCAGCTTGCGAACAGTTCTTTGTACCCCGTAGTGACCATCCAGTTCGCCCGATCGAGATGGCTGCGAAGAGCCTTTTGAGCGCGCTCTGGTTCGTTCGCCGGATCGATGCCGAGGATTGCCTCTGCCATTTCTTCTTCACTGGCATCGTCCGCGGACGCATCCAGCAGCCGCATATAAATGGTGAAATGCTCGTTGTCGTAGTCGGTGAGGTTGTCCGACCAAGGAACTTCGTCTTGTATGTCCGTCACCATTTCTACCCTTCTGACTGGTTCGGCGTTCCAGCGCAACTTTCGGCCAACCGACGACAATCGGCTCGACCTTGTCCTAGTATAACGAATAGGAACTATCGTTCCTAGAACGATAGTTCCTGCGTTGGTCCTTATGGGGTCATGGACCTCAAAGAGGTCATGGCGATCAACATGCGTCGTTTGCGCCATGACCGGGACTTGACGCAAGAAGAATTGGCAGCCCGCGCGGATATCAGCATGCGCTATGCGGGCTCCATCGAACGGGCTCGAGTCTCTGCCAGCGTCAGCGTACTGGGTCGGATTGCAGCGGCATTGGATGTCGACCCGTGCGAACTGATCAAACCTCCACGACGATAGGATTAGCCGGTTTTCAGATCCTCTGAATAGGAGTCTGTCGTCTTCTGTTTGCCACGGAGGCGCCTGCGCGGCTGTTGCCGCGCACCGGGTGCTCGTGAACCGAGCCCGCTATTCCTCGCTTGGCTCGGGCGGTCTCGGCCATCCGGCTTCGCCCCCTGGCGCGGGCCCGAAGCTGACGCTTCGGGGTAAGGCCGCCGGCTGGCGCCGGCGCGGTTTTCTGGTTGCTTTCCCCTTCCGGTGGGGGGGCGGTCGGCCCTTATAGCCCCGAGCGGTTACGCCGCAACCGCTTCGGCTTTGTATCCGTCAACCTCGTTCTTCTTCTCCTACCGAACCGGTTGCGTCGCGCCCTTTGGGCTCGGGGCTGACGGGCCTCTTCGCCGCCCCCCACCTCGGGGGAAAGCGGCGCGGAGACAGAGAGAGCGGCCATGACCGAGCAAACTCAACCAACCTCGAAGCGGGCGGCCGAGACAGGGCCGCGCATCTATGTGGCCTGCCTTGCGGCCTACAACAACGGCTATTTGCACGGGCGCTGGATCGACGCCGATCAGGAGCCGGAAGCCATACAGGCGGAGATTTCCGCGATGCTGAACGCCTCGCCCATCCCCGGCGCGGAGGAATGGGCGATCCATGATCACGAGGGGTTCGAGGGCGTGGAGCTTCACGAATATTCCGGCATCGACCGCGTGGTGACGCTGGCTGCCTTCATAGCCGAGCGTGGCGAACTCGGTGCGAAGGTGCTGGAGCATTTCGGTGGCGATATCGATCAGGCCGAGACTGCCTTTGACGAATACGCAGGCTGCTACCGCTCCCTTGCCGATTTCGCGCAGGAGATCACCGAAGAAACCACCGACATCCCGCCGACGCTGATCCACTACATCGACTACGCGGCGATGGTCCGCGACATGGAACTCAATGGCGACGTGTTCACCGTCGAACTCGGCTTCGAGGACGTGCACGTTTTCTGGTCGCGGTGAGGGCGGGGCGATGACCGAGGACATTCGCCCCACCGCCACCGAGATCACGCCCGAAGGCGAGCAGACGCTTGTTCCGGGCGTCGCGCCGATCACGCTGCGCGACGGGCTTGTTGCCCGGATGGCCGCGCCGATGACCCCGAAACGCAATCCCGATGCACAGCAGAAAGCCTGTGACATCGGTCTGTTCGATCAGGCCGCGCGCGACCAGTGCGACCTCATCGATCTTCTCCGCGCCGTCGAACGCGGCGAATCCACCCCCGACCATAAACAGGAGGACTGACCATGGAACTCACTCATATTCCGCTCGACCAGTTGAAGGTCTCCGCCTTCAACATGCGCCATGCCCGCAAGGCCCCGGACGTTTCCGACATCCTGCCGTCCATCCGGGCGCGCGGTGTGCAGCAGCCCCTGCTCGTTCGCCCGAACGGCAACAGCTATGAGATCGTCGCCGGGCGGCGGCGGTTCTTCTCGCTCAAAACGATCGTTAAGGAAGGCGGCGAGATCGAGCCGGTGCCGTGCGCTGTCATGGCCGAAGGCGACGATGCGGCCGCGCTCGAGGCTTCGCTGATCGAGAACATCGCCCGGCTCGATCCGGACGAAATGGCCCAGTACGAAGCCTTCGCCCGGCTGGTTTCCGAAGGCCGGTCGGTCGAGGATATCGCCGCGACCTTCGGCACCACCGAGATCATGGTCAAACGCGCCCTGGCGCTCGGCAAACTGTTGCCTGATATCCGCGAAGCGTATCGCGCCGAGGAAATCGACACGCAGACCATCCGGCAGTTGACGCTCGCCAGCGAGGCGCAGCAGGCCGAATGGCTCGCCCTGTTCCGCGATCCCGAGCAGTATGCGCCGCGCGGCTGGCAGTTGAAGCAATGGCTGTTCGGCGGCGAGATCAAGACCGGCGTGGCGCTGTTCCCGCTGGACAACTACACCGGCGAAATCGTCACCGACCTGTTCGGGGAGGGCGGCTATTTTGCCGACACGGAGCAGTTCTGGACCTTGCAGAACGCGGCGATTGCCGAGATGCGCGAAGCGCTGATCAAGGCCGGATGGGACGATGTGGTTGTCCTCGACTGCGGCGAACACTTCCATTCATGGGATCATGTGAAGACCGCCAAGAAGGACGGCGGACGGGTCTATGTCGAGGTCCGGCCCAATGGCGAGGTGACGTTCCACGAAGGGTTCATCACCCGCAAGGAACACGACAAGCGTATGCGCAAGCTGGCTGGTGGCGATGCCACGGAAGGGGAAGCACAGGCGGTACGTCCCGAACTCACCGCCGCCGCGCAGAACTATATCGAACTGCACCGCCATGCCGCCGTGCGTAATGCTCTGTTGAGCCAGCCGCAACTCGCCTTGCGCCTCATGGTTGCCCACACCATCGGCGGCTCGCTGCTGTGGCAGACGCGGCCTGAACCGCAGAAGGCCGACAAGGAGATCACCGCCGAGAGCCTTGCCAAGTCGAAGGCACAGGCCGCGTTCGAGACCGAGCGCACCGAAATCCTGAAACTCCTCGGCCTGCCGGAGCACAGCCATTCGGTCGTGCGCTCCAACGGTGACGACCATCGCGTCGGGCAGCTGTTCGCCGCGCTGATCAGGCTCACTGATGCCGAGGTCATGCGCGTTCTCACCTTAGTCATGACCGAAACCTTGGAGGCAGGCACCTGCGTCATCGAGCAGATCGGCTGTCATCTGAACGTGGACATGGGCGCGCTCTGGGAACCGGATGATGCGTTCTTCGAGCTTATCCGCGACAAGGGCGCGATCAATGCCATGCTCAAACATATCGGCGGCAAGGCGGTGGCGGACGGCAATGTCAGTGCCACGGCCAAGGTGCAGAAGAAGATCGTCCGCGACTTCCTCACCGGTGAGGGCCGCGAGAAGAGGGAAGGCTGGCTGCCCCGTTACATGACCTTCCCCTTCACCGCCTACACCAAGGCCGGGGCCGGACGGCTCACCGACAATGCCCGCCGCGCCAAGCAGCTTTGCGGCTGACATTTCCGGGTGATCAGGGGGAGGCGGGGCGTGGACCTCTCACCCACTGCTGGAGGTCCGCGCCCCGCCGATTGCGGCGGCTATGTGGTATCCGGGAGCCCCCGCGCCAGGCGGCGCGGGGGCTGTTCGCATAAAGGGATCGCGCGGATCGCCGTGACGTCTTCGTCGTCCTGGTCGGCAAGCCGTCGGGTCTGGGCAGTCACTCCGCTCACGAAATTCGGGCCGACAGTCGGCTCAGGCGGGGCATTTGGATCGCGCCGGTCCTGCAACGTGGAGCGGTTCCTGCCACCGCCAATCTCCACGGTCCGCGCATGATCTCCGGTCGGTCAAGGGACGATGCCAGCGCGCGTGGTGGCCGTGCACGGAAGCGCAAGAGGCTGATCAGGCGGAGCGCTGCCCGAGCCGGGTCCCCCGTCCGTCTTCGTCATATATCCACGCACCCGGCGGGCCATTTTGGTCTCCCTGCAACGCTGGCGCCATGGGCCCATCCCCTCGGCTTCTCGCTTTGTGGACCTATGGCGAACGCCGGGCGGGTGAAATCGGCGTCGCGCGGTTTTTTCCCCGTCCGCCCATGCGGGCGGACTTCCTCGCGGCCGCTTCGCTTCAAAAAACCGCGCGCCGCCGGTCCTCCGCTCACGCTGCGGCCCTGACGGGTTCGCCCGTCCGCCGCCCGCCATCGACGGTCCCGCGTCAGCCGAGGGGATGGGCCCCGAGGCGGCAAACGACAAGGAGACTGAAAAATGGCACAGGCACTTGGATATGTGACGAAGACGGAAAACGGCGCTTTCGAAGGCACGCTCGCGATGATGAGCCTGAAGAAGCGCATCCGCATCCAGCCCAACCGGGCCAAGGAAAGCGACGCCCAGCCCGACTTTAGGGTCTACACCGAGGACCGCGTGGAGATCGGCGGCGGCTGGAACCGGACCGGTAAGACGAGCGGCAATCCTTACGTCTCGCTGACCTTCGCAGCCCCCGAATTCGGGCCGCACAAGATCTACGCCAATCTCGGCCGGGCCGCCGGCCAGGACGACGAAGACGTCATGGCGATCCTGTGGAATCCGAACTGAGGGCGTCAAACAGAGCCCCCGCGCCGCCCGGCGCGGGGGTTTTCGCAAGCTCAAACGAACAAATCACGCGGGCAGGTCCGGCGAAAACTCGACATCGAGTTTTCGCCGGTCCCGCCATGGCTGTCGTTCGCCGATGGTGGCGCAGTTCGGAGCGGCTTTCTTTCGGCGCATGACAGCGTGATTGAAGGGAACGGCTGCTCCGTGTGTCAGCATCGGAGCGACCATGACCGACAAGGAACACATACTGGATGAAGACGGCCCCTTTCTGACGACGAAGGAAGCGGCGCGATTCCTCAAGCTCAAGCCCAACACGCTCGAAAAGATGCGCGTCTATGGCGGTGGCCCGATCTACCGCAAGCACGGCCGCCATGTGCGCTATCACATCGACGATCTGAACGACTGGTCGAACCTCAGAAAGAAGGATTCGACCGCCGATGAGTGAGTTTCTGACCCGCGTCGAGATCGCATTTTATCCTGAGTATCTCAATTACTGGCTGCGCTTCGGCGAACCTGTCGAGCGCATCGAGCTCGACCGAAGACGGTCGATCGCGCTGTTCGAACCCGGCCAGGCGTTCGGCTACGTGCGCTGGCGTGCCAATGAATACGGTACGCAGGATTGGCGATTCACGATCATCGAGGCGCAATACCCGTCGCTGCTGTTAAGCCGCATTCCCGGTGTCGCACCGGGTGCGGAAGTGCTGCTTCTGATGACCGGACAGGCGCGGGTCAAGCGAGCCCTCGCGGTCATCGATCAGCTCGAAAGCCAAGGCTTCGGGCCCGAAGACGTATCGCCCGCCTACTACCGTCACGTCCATGTTCGCCTCGCGACCGGACGGGAGGTTCGCGCCTATTCCCATGACCAGCACACGGCGCATCTGGCCGCGAAACGGGTGCGCCGATGAGGATCATGGCGCTGTCGGCAATGGCCATTCCCGTGCTCGCGCTGGCCGCGGCGAATATCGCCGAGCTACCGACGAAGCTGGTCTATAACGGCTCGGCCAGCGCCCGGATCGGCTTCTACTGGATCGATGACACGCCGGTCGGGCGGGGCGATTTGGTGCTGATGCAAGTGCCAGAACGCGTCCGAAGCCTCCTCAAAACGCGCCGCTATTTGCCGCCCGGCATGCCGTTGATCAAGCGCATCGTCGCCATTGGCGGCGACGAAATCTGCCGCCGCAAACGGGAGATTCTGCTCGATGGTGTGACCGTCGCGGTGGCCAGAAACGCGGATCGATTGGGGCGGTCGTTGCCCGATTGGCAGGGATGCAGAGTCCTTCGCAACGATCAGATTTTCGTGCTGCAGGCCCATCCGGATTCCTTTGATGGGCGGTACTTCGGGCCGGTGGACCGGTCGCTGGTCATCGGCCGGGCAATCTGGGTGCGGTTCCCGTGGCAGAAATGAGCGCCAGCATGATCCAGCAGACAGCGTGGTTTGGAGCGGGAGAAGGGTTTGGGGCGGCGGAGAGCAAGATAAAAGGGGATGGTGCAAGACCAACCCGAAAGCCGGTCTGCACATCGGGTTTCACCTGCACATGGGTCAGAACCCCATGTGCAGGCGAAAGGGCTCAAGCCTTTGAGTGTTTTCGCGAAAACATGGTGCAAGCCGCGAGGGCGGCTTGGAACGGCTCGAAACGCGCCCATGTCATGAGCCGCCATGACCAGGAACGATGACAACATTTTCAAACCGAAGCTCGGCCGCATCCGCAGCCGAGGCGGCGGGCGAGCGAAGAGCTATCTCAATCGCGTGCTCCATCAGATCTCGGCGGCCGGCAAGACTGGCTTCGGCGCGTCACGCTCGCGCCGCTTCACCGGCACAAGAATCGGGCGTGGCAATGAGGTGCTTCGCCGTTACCGTGCCGGCCACCGCTTTGGTCCGGCTTCCCGTCGTGTCGTCATCAAGTCACGGATCGTCAAGCTGGCGGGGAGGGGAGCGGGCTCCAGTCTCGCCGCCGCGCGGGCTCATCTCAGATACATCCAGCGCGAAGGCGTTTCGAAACAGCATGAGCCCGGCCAGCTCTATGATGCGAACGGCGATAATGCCGATGGTGGTGCATTCCTCGACCGAAGCGAAGGGGACCGGCATCAGTTCCGCTTCATTGTTTCGCCCGAGGACGCGACCGAGATCGGTGACCTCAAATCCTTCGTCCGCGATCTGATGCGCACGATGGAAAGAGATCTCGGCACGAAACTCGATTGGGTCGCGGTCGATCATTTCAACACCGGCCATCCGCACACCCATATCGTACTGCGCGGCCGCGACGATCAGGGCAAGGATCTGGTCATCGCCCGCGACTACATCAGCCACGGCATGCGCCGGAGCGCCAGTGAACTCCTCACCCTGGAACTCGGCCCGCAGACCGAACAGGAAATCCAACACAAGCTCGAGCGCCAGGTCGAGCAGGACCGTTTCACCGATCTGGACAGGCAGCTGATCCGGCAGGCGGAAGATGACGTCTTTGACGTGCGCGACGGACGGGCGGCCGGCAAGGGGCGGTTGAGGCATGCGCTGCAGATGGGGCGGTTGCGTGTCCTTGAGCGGCGCGGCCTTGCCGAAGAAACCGCGCCAAGCCGATGGCGGTTGTCGCCGAACCTGGAAAACACGCTGCGGCGAGCCGGCGAGCGCGGCGACATCATCAAGGCGATGCACCGTTGTCTCACAGCCGCCGGGTTGGATGTCGGCGCCGCCGACTATTCGGTCTTCGATCCAAGTGATCCGCGAGCTCGAACCATCACCGGTCGCATCATCGATCGCGGGCTCCATGACGAACTCAATGACGGCCACTACATCATGGTCGATGCCGCGGACGGGCGGGTGCACTACGTCGCGCTCGATCCCAGCCACCACACGGACGACCTTCCGCTCGGCGCTGTCGTCGAGGTCCAGCCGGCGGAGAGGGGCATGGGTCGGGCTGATCGCACTATTGCCGAGATCGCACAACGAAACGACGGCATCTACTCGCCGAAGCTGCATCAGGCGCATGATGGCGAGGCATCGGGTGAATATATCAAATCGCACGTTCGACGTCTGGAAGCGCTGCGTCGGCAAAACATCGTTCAGCGCTTCGCGGATGGTTCGTGGGAAATTCCCGATGACTTCGAGGATCGTGTTGCCGGTGTTTCAGGGAAGCGATCACGCCATCCCGCGCACGTTTTGACCCTGTCCTATCTGTCTCTTGACAGGCAGGTGATGGCCGATGGCGCGACTTGGCTCGACCGGCAGTTGGTCGCGGGTGACACGATTGAACTTCGGGGCGAACGGTTTGGCGCGGCGGCCAGTGCGGCGATGCACCGGCGCCAAGAGCACCTCATCGAGCAAGGTATGGCGGAGCGACAGGACGATGGAATCCGGTACCGGCGCAATCTGCTTCGTTTGTTGCGGTGGCGGGAACTGGCTGCCGCCGGCGACCGGATGGCGAAGGTGAGCGGACTATCCTTTGTCGAAACGCCGGATGGCGCGCGTGCCGAAGGCGTCTATCGTCGGTCGGTTCATCTCGCCAGCGGCAAGTTTGCGGTCCTGGAGAAATCGAAGGAGTTCACTCTCGTGCCGTGGCGGCCGGCGTTGGAGCGTCAGCGCGGACAAATGGTCAGCGGTATCGGGAGAGGGTCGACGGCGTCGTTTGAAGTCTCAAGAAAGAAGGGGATTGGACTCAGTTGATACACGGCTGTTGGGAGTGCGGAACATGCGATGGCTATTCACTGTCCCGCTGCGGCAGAATGGACGCCAGATCGCCTTCGACGTCAATATTGTGGCGACCAGCCAAGATGGCGACCTGATATCCGACCGTTGCCCTGAACGCTCCTAGAGCTAGGAAGAAACCTGGCCGGCCTCGCCGAACATGGAAGTCGCCATCGAAGTGCGGAAACTCCTCGTGCTGCTCGTCGTGAAACACGCGGCAGGCGCCCCGAATTACCCGAATGGCGTCGCACGCCGAGGCACTCGACGGCAACGCTTGCAGAGCCTTGGTGCACTCCTCGCGGATTTGGTGAATGGAATGTTCAACCTGACCCTCTGTTTCAAGCTGGAATGGGTTGAAGAGTACACGCCGATCTTCAAGGAAGATCAGAAAGCGCCTGACGATTTCGGCTTCGGATGGGCCGGGATCGGCCCACTGGACGCCGCCTACAGGCGTGCTGACTCCTGTTATGCGTCGTGCGGCTTCGGCCGTTACCTTTCCGCGGCGTCGAAAGAAATCGCGCATATGTGCTCCTATGTTTGAACGCCGTGACAGCGCTTGAACTTCTCTCCGCTGCCACAGAAACAACGGGCATTGCGCGGGGTATATTTCATTGCGAGTGCCATGGTTAGATGGGCATTCTCGACTTCGGAGGATTGCACCATTCGGGCTAAGGCTGGACTCACCTTCACCTCACCCACGCCAGGGATGCTGTTCATAATTTCATTGCGTCGTTGCGCCGAGCGGAAGAACTGCTGGATCAAAGGGTCGTTCTTCAAAGCCAATCGATGATTGTCGCGCCGGATGCCTTCGTTCTCGAAATCATAGTCCGCGCTGCTATCCGCCAAGAATAGCCGCGTCGTTATTTCGGGGATTTGCGCCGGCGTCAGGTCTCTCCATGGCTCGCCCGGTGCTGGCTCGTACACGGCATGGTGTTCCGCTTCGACATAGACACCTGGCCATTCCCAGATCGCCCAACCCAAAACGATTCTTCCGCCGCTTCTGGTGACTTTTTTCCTGGCATTGTTGAAGCAATCCAGCGGAGCACAGTCCTCCTCCGGGACAATAGCCAGCAATATCGGAGCTGCTTCGTTGCTGATCCTTCGGCAGAATCTGAGAATCTGCGGTGTGGGCTCTGCCGTTCGGGTCAACATCATTGCCTGGGTCACTTCTCGGTGGAGGTGTTGCGCGTAGCGCTCGATCCAATACGCCCTAATGGTGCACCCGATGGCGTTCTTTGCGCTCCTGGCACCATGTGTAGAGTGCGGCAATCAGCGAATTCGCCTGAGAAACGTTGAAGATCTCGGGCTCAAAGATCGGCGCCCAAGCCTTCGTCTCGGCGTGGTCGGGATGATCAACGTTCGTCAGGCGTTCAACGAAATCGGGGTAGTCATATGCGCCGCCACAGTCCTCGGGCGGGCAGGCGCGCGCGCCCGCCAGGCAGCTTGGAAAAGGTTCTGTATCCGCCTTGACGAATTTGGCCTGAATGGCGTGACGCCAATTGTCGCCGAAGTCGTAAACATAGAGGAACTCGCCAGTTTGCCTTATCGCCTCTCCCAACGTGTAGCTGCGCTCGTCTAGACATCCAGGCTCCGGACCCATCTCATCGCTTTCTGGGATCTCATAACGTTGGCCGGCAATCTCGAACATATGAAGATGGCGGTCCTCCCATCCCATTGCGCCCTGGATCACTGCATGGAGTTCATCGAGCGATATGGACGAAGCCACGACCACCCTGCGCCAAACGGGTGGTTCGATGCCGATAAGACGGATTTCCAACTCAAAGCTCATTGCAGAAACATCCGCGAATCTCGTTCCTTCCCTATACTAGCTGCTATAGCCACCTTTTGGATCATCTTGGTGGTCTTGGATGACCTTGGAAGTCACCGCATTGAATAACCGATAGATTCCCCGCGATCTTCTCGCCGACTTCAACGGGCCTCTGGGCCTATAGACGGCGAGAGATCGATGACCCCCAGCAAGCTTCTGATCGGCCAGATTCTGATCGTGTTCGCGATCGTGATCGGTGCTGTGTGGGGCGCGACGCAGTGGGCGGCGGCAGCGCTGCAGTTCCAGCCGCGACTGGGACCGGCCTGGTTCGAGGTCGTCGGCTACCCGGTTTATCTGCCTTGGCGCCTGTTCGAGTGGTGGTACGCATACGAGGCCTACGCGCCGGCTGTCTTCAACCGCGCCGGCATCTTCGCGGCGTCGGGCGGACTGGCCGGCGTCGCGGTGGCCATTGCGGGATCGCTGTGGCGGGCGCGGCAGAACCAGTTGGTCACCACCTATGGTTCGTCGCGCTGGGCTACGAAGTCCGAGATTGCCAAATCCGGTCTGCATGACGATCGCGGTGTTTTCCTCGGGCGGCTGAAGGACCGCTATCTGCGCCATGACGGACCGGAGCATGTCATGTGCTTCGCGCCGACCCGCTCGGGCAAGGGCGTCGGGCTGGTTATCCCGACGCTACTCAGCTGGCCGCATTCGGCCGTCATCCATGACATCAAGGGCGAGAACTGGCAGCTGACAGCTGGTTGGCGGTCGCGTTTCTCGCACTGCCTGCTGTTCAATCCGACCGATCCGGCCAGCGCCAAATACAATCCGCTCTTGGAAGTGCGCAAAGGTCCGTTCGAGGTCCGCGACGTCCAGAACATTGCCGACATCCTCGTCGATCCGGAAGGGGCGCTCGAACGCCGGAACCATTGGGAGAAGACCAGCCATTCCCTGCTGGTCGGCGTGATCCTGCATGTCCTCTACGCGGAAGAGGACAAGACCCTGGCGCGGGTGGCTGGCTTTCTGTCTGATCCGTCGCGGTCCTTCGAGCGCACGCTGCGCGTGATGCTGAGCACCAATCATTTGGGCGCCGACGAGGAACCACGGGTGCATCCCGTCGTCGCCCAGGTCGCACGCGAGCTGCTCAACAAGGCCGAGAACGAGCGTTCCGGCGTGTTGTCGACCGCCATGTCGTTCCTCAGCCTCTACCGCGATCCGACCGTCGCCGTCACCACCAAAGCCTGCGAATGGCGGATTGCCGATCTCGTCGACACCGAGCATCCGGTCTCGCTCTATCTCGTCATCCCGCCCTCCGACATCTCGCGGACCAAGCCGCTGGTGCGGCTGATCCTCAATCAGATCGGCCGGCGGTTGACGGAGCGGCTGGAAGGCGAGGCCGGCAAGCGCCGACGCCATCGGCTCCTGATGATGCTCGACGAGTTCCCCGCACTCGGGCGGCTCGACTTCTTCGAAAGCGCGCTCGCCTTCATGGCCGGATACGGCGTGCGCAGTTTCCTGATCGCTCAGTCGCTCAACCAGATCTCGAAGGCCTATGGTGAGCACAACGCCATCCTCGACAACTGCCATGTGCGGATTGCCTTCGCCACCAATGACGAGCGCACGGCCAAGCGTATCTCGGATTCGCTCGGCACGGCGACGGAACTTCGGGCGCAACGCAACTATGCCGGTCACCGGCTGGCACCCTGGCTGGCGCATGTCATGGTCTCGCGTCAGGAGACGGCGCGGCCGCTGCTGACGCCCGGCGAGGTGATGCAGCTACCCGCCGACGAGGAGATCGTCATGATCTCCGGTCAGCCGCCGATCCGGGCAAAAAAGCTTCGCTATTTCGAGGACGGGAACTTTTCGGGCCGGGTCTGCCCCCCGCCCGGCCTGAAGGCGGGCGGTCCGTATCAGGACCGTCCGCCACACCGCCCGGACGACTGGTCGGGGCAGGTGCGCGGCACTCATGCCGGTCTCGCCAAACCTTGGTCCGAACTCGTCACCGGCGACGAAGAGGACGATGGCGGGCTCAAGCGCCATCCGAGCCTTCCCGAGGAGGCTCCGACCATCCCCGAACCGGATCACTCACCGGATGCCGGCCTGCTCGACGACGAGTTCGACCCGAACGACGCGAAGCGGATGGAGCAGCTCGACCGCAACTCCGACGCTGTCCGCCGCGCCCACGCGATCGATCAGTCCGACGACGATCTCCTGCCGAACTTTTGAGGATTCTTGTCAATGAAGCCCCGTTTGAACGTCCACATCTCCCACGAGCTTGCCGAGCGCATCGAGATCGCCGCCAGGCGCCCGGGCGTGACCAAGGCGGCTGTGGTCGAGGCCGCGCTGCTGGGCTTCTTCTCCAAGGAGTTCGACGACCAGCGCGACGGCGCGCTGATCCGCCGGCTCGATCGTCTCACCCGGCAATATGACCGGCTGGAGCGCAACCTCTCGATCACCACCGAGACACTGGCGCTATACATCCGCTTTTTCCTGACCGTGACGCCGCCCTTGCCCAACACGGATCAGGAGGCCGCCCGCGCGCTCGGCAAGGAGCGCTTCGAATATTTCATCACACAGCTCGCACGCCGGCTCGCGGGCGGCAAGAACATGATCCGCGATGTGCTGGAGGAAGTCAGCGCGGACGAGAACGAGTTCTTCACCGAGGCCGAGATCGCCGCTTTGCGCGCCGTGCGCGAGGGCCAAAGCTCACCGAACGGTGCCGACGAACACGGGGAGGCGGAGGATGAGTGATCGCCTCCAGCCCACGACCCGCAACCGTCGCCGCACCATGCTGGCGACCGCCATGGGGCCGGTGATCGCGGAAGCCCTGGCCGACGAGGCGACCACCGAGGTGATGGTCAATCCCGACGGATGCCTCTGGCTCGACCGGCATGGCGAGGGCCGCATCGCGACGGGTCAGATGATCGGCGCGGCGGAGGCCGAACGCATCATACGGCTGGTCGCGAGCCATATCGGCCAGGAATGCCATGCCGGCCGGCCAATCGTCTCCGCCGAACTGCCGGAAACCGGCGAGCGGTTCGAGGGTCTGTTGCCGCCGGTCTCGCCGGCACCGTGCTTTTCGATCCGCAAGCCGGCACGGGTGCTCTACCGGCTACCCGATTATGTGTCAGCGCAGATCCTGTCGCCGCAGCAGGCCGAGGCTCTGCGGGAGGCTGTCGAAACACGTCAAAACGTCGTCGTGGTCGGAGGCACCAGCTCCGGCAAGACCACGCTGGTCAACGCACTGCTCGCGGAAGTCGCGACCGGCGGCGACCGGGTGATCATCATCGAGGACACGCGCGAGCTGCACTGTGCGGCCGAGGACTGCGTGACGCTTCGCACCAAACCGGGAGTCGCCTCGCTTGCCGACCTCGTCCGTTCGACTCTGCGCCTTCGGCCCGACCGCATCGTCGTCGGCGAGGTTCGGGGCCCGGAAGCCCTCGACATGCTCAAGGCCTGGAACACCGGCCATCCGGGCGGGATCACCACGCTCCACGCCAATTCCGCCCATGCCGGCCTCTACCGGCTCGAGCAGCTCATCCAGGAAGCGGTGATCACTGTGCCGCGGCGCCTGATCGCGGAGGCGATCGACATCGTCGTCTTCCTGAAGGGCAGGGGAGAAGGCCGCCGGGTCGAGACTGTCGCCGCACTCGAGGGCCTCGATGCAAACGGCGATTACCACCTCAAGCCCCTGACGCCCCAGCCACTCGCACCAACCGCCTGACTGAAGGAGTGCCCGCATGCCGATTCTCGTTTCCGCAATCCGCCGCCAAGTTCGTAGTGCCGTCATTGCCGCTACTGTCTTTGCCATGAGCGCGCCGGCTTATGCCGCCGGATCCGGCATGCCCTGGGAAGGGCCGCTGACCCAGATCCTGGAATCCATCGAGGGACCGGTGGCGCGCATCATCGCCGTCATCATCATCGTGATCACCGGCCTGTCGCTGGCCTTCGGCGAGACCTCGGGCGGGTTCCGACGGCTGATCCAGATCGTCTTCGGCCTGTCGATCGCCTTCGCCGCGACCAGCTTCTTCCTCTCCTTCTTCTCCTTCGGCGGCGGAGCGCTGGTGTGATGCGCGTCGAAGGCTTCGAGGTCCCGCTGCACCGTGCGCTGACCGAACCGATCCTGATGGGCGGGGCGCCGCGAACGGTCGCCATCGTCAACGGCACCCTCGCCGCCGCACTCGGTCTCGGCCTTCAGCTCTGGATCGCCGGTGTCGTCGTCTGGGTTATCGGCCACGCCGCGGCGGTCATGGCCGCGCGCAAGGACCCCGCCTTCATGGAGGTCCTGATCCGCCATGTCCGTCACAAGGGATATCTTACATGCTGAAGGGTTTTACATGCTGAATTTGGCCGAATACCGCAAGCGTCCGGCGCTGCTCGCCGACTATCTGCCCTGGGCCTGCCTGGTCGCACCGGGTGTGGTGCTCAACAAGGACGGATCGCTGCAGCGGTCGGCCCGGTTCCGCGGGCCGGATCTCGAAAGCGCGACGGAGGCCGAGCTCGTTGCTGCCTGCGCGCGAATCAACAATGTGCTGCGCCGCTTCGGCTCCGGCTGGGCGCTGTTCTTCGAGGCCGATCGGCATCACGCGCGGGACTATCCGCGCTCCGAGTTTCCCGATCCCGTGTCGGCACTGATCGACGAGGAACGACGCGCCGGTTTCGAGAATTCGCAATCCCTGTTCGAGAGCAGCTATGTGCTGACCTTTTGCTGGCTGCCGCCGGCGGAAAGCGTCAGCCGCACCGAGCGGTTCCTGATCGAGAACGCGAACGAACGGCAGGGCGTTGATTATCGTGAACATCTCGACAGTTTTGTCCGCCGCACCGACCGGGCGCTCGACCTGCTCGGCCAGATCATGCCAGAAGCCGCGCCGCTCTCCGACGAAGAGACGCTGACCTGGCTGCACAATTGCATCTCGACGCGTCGCCATCCGGTTTCGGTCCCGGAGATCCCCGCCTATCTCGATGCGGTGCTGGTCGACACCCCATTGACCGGCGGGCTGGCGCCGATGCTGGGCAGCGAGCATTTGCGGGCGCTCACCATCCTCGGATACCCCGGCGCGACCACGCCCGGCATCCTCGACGATCTCAATCATCTCGGCTTCGCTTATCGCTGGATGACACGCTTCGTGCCGCTCGACAAGCCGGCGGCCGAGAAGGTCATCCGCCGCTATCGACGGCAATGGTTTGCCAAGCGCAAGTCGATCGCCGCCATCATCAAGGAGGTGATGACCAACGAGCAGTCGGTGCTGGTCGACACCGACGCCGACAACAAGGCCGCCGACGCCGATGCCGCCTTGCAGGAACTCGGCGCCGACCTCGTCTCCTATGGCTACGCCACAACCACCTTCGTCGTCACTGATGCGGACGCGGTGCGCGCCGACGAGAAGCTTCGTGCCGCCCAGCGCGTCATGGACGGGCGCGGTTTTGCCACCATCGAGGAAAGCGCCAACGCGGTTGAGGCCTGGCTGTCGTCGCTGCCGGGCCATGTCTACGCCAATGTCCGCGCCGCGCCCGTCAATACACTGAACCTCGCCCACATGATCCCACTCTCGGCGAGCTGGGCGGGTCCGGCGCGCAACGAGCATCTCAACGGTCCGCCGCTCCTGACGGTGCGCACGAACGGTAGCACGCCGTTCCGGCTTGTCACCCATATCGGCGATGTCGGCCACACGATCGTCGTCGGTCCGACCGGTGCAGGCAAGTCGGTGCTCTTGTCGCTGATTGCCCTGCAGTTCCGCCGCTACGCCGATGCCCAAATCACCATCTTCGACAAGGGCGGCTCGGCTCGTGCGGCCGTCCTCGGCATGGGTGGGAGCTACTTCGATCTCGGGGCGGCGCAGGAGGGTGTGAAGAACGCGCTCGCCTTCCAGCCGCTCGCCAATATCGACGTCACAGCCGAGCGCACCTTCGCCCAGGAATGGGTGTTGGGACTGCTCACTCATGAAGGCGTTTCAGTCACGCCCGACACCAAGGATGCGGTGTGGTCGGCGCTGTCGAACCTTGCCGCCGCGCCGCAGTTGGAACGTACGCTCACCGGTCTGGCGACACTGCTTCAGCGAAACGATCTCAGGCAGGCGCTCCAGCCCTATACGCTCGAAGGTCCATACGGCCGTCTGCTCGATGCCGATGACGACCGGCTCACGCTCGGCGCCGTCCAGTGTTTCGAGATGGAAGAGTTGATACACCAGGAGGGCGCCGTGCTTCCGGTGCTCACTTACCTCTTCCATCGGCTCGAACAAAAGTTCGACGGCAGGCCGGCGCTGCTCATCCTCGACGAGGCGTGGCTCTTCCTCGACAACCCGGCCTTCGCCGCGCGTATCCGCGAATGGCTGAAGACGCTCAGGAAACGCAACGTCTCGGTGATCTTCGCCACGCAGGGCTTGTCGGACATCGCCAATTCCTCGATTGCGCCGGCGATCATCGAGAGCTGCCCGAGCCGCATCTTCCTGCCCAACGATCGCGCGGTCGAACCGCAGGCAAAGGCCATCTACGAGGCCTTCGGGCTCAATGACCGGCAGGTCGAGATCATCGCCCGGGCTACGCCCAAGCGCGACTACTACTACCAGTCGCGGCAGGGCAACCGGTTGTTCGAGCTCGATCTCGGCCCGCTCACGCTCGCCTTTGTCGCCGCCTCCACCAGACAGAACCATGCCCTGATGGACGAGCTCATCGCCGCCCATGGCGAGGACGAGTTCGCCGATTCCTGGCTTCGCGCCCGCGGCCTCGACTGGGCGGGCGAGCTCATTGCCCACCCATCCCCCAAGCAGAAAGAGGAGAATCCGCATGAAGCATAAGCTCGTTGTTTTCGTCACCGCGATCGCCGTCGCCATCTCGCCCGTTCAGAAAGCCCAGGCGCTCTTCGGCTTCGGCGACGTCGTCTACGACCCGACCAACCATGCCGAGAACATCCTGACGGCGGCGCGTTCGCTCGAGCAGATCAACAACCAGGTCCAGCAGCTCGCCAACGAAGCGCAGATGCTGATCAACCAGGCGCAAAACCTAGTCAGCCTGCCGACCTCGATCGCCGGTGAACTGCAAGGCTCGCTCAATCAAGTCGATCAGCTGATCCGCAACGCGCAGGGGATCGCCTACGACCTCTCCGAAATCGACAGCGCCTATCGGGAGCTGTTCCCCGAGGAATACGCCGACAGCGTCTCGACCTCCGACATCCTGCAGGATGCGCGGGAAAGCTGGAACCTCGCGCGCGAAGGGTTCCGGCATGCACTGGAAGTCCAGGCCGAGGTGGTTGGTGAGATCCGGTCGGATGCAGCAACGCTCGACCGCCTCGTCGATGAGAGCCAGGGCGCGGTCGGCAATCTGCAAGCCGTGCAGGCCGGAAATCAGCTGACGGCGCTTGCCGCCAAGCAGTCCATGCAGCTCCAGAGCCTGCTGGCCGCCTCGACCCGCGCCGAAGCGCTGGACCGAGCCGACGCACTGGCAGCCCACGAGCGCGGCCAGGCCCGCTTTGAGCGCTTCATGGGCGACGGCTCCGCCTACACGCCGCGCTAGGAAAGGACAGGGCGATGGATGATCTCAACGTCATCGATCGGTTCACCGAGACCTTCGTCACCTATATCGATTCCGGCTTCGGTCTTCTGGCGCCGGACATCGCCTTCCTGACCACGGTCCTCATTGGGATCGATATCACGCTGGCCGGTCTCTTTTGGGCGTTCTCCGAGGACCGGTCCCTGCTGCCGTCGCTCATCAAGAAGGTGCTCTATGTCGGCGCCTTCGCCTTCATCCTGAACAATTTTGCCAGTCTCTCCACCATCATCTTCGACAGTTTTGCCGGCCTCGGCCTGCAGGCGACCGGTTCGCCGATCAGCGCCAGCGACCTGATGCGGCCGGGTTTTGTCGCGGCGGCCGGTTATGACGCGGCTGCCCCGCTGCTCGAAGAGGCTGGCGAGCTGATGGGACCAATCGCCTTCTTCGAGAATTTCGTGACCATCATGGTGCTGCTTTTTGCCTGGGTGGTGGTGCTGATCGCTTTCTTCATTCTGGCGATCCAGCTCTTCATCACCATTCTGGAGTTCAAGCTGACGACGTTGGCAGGCTTCGTTCTGGTGCCCTTCGCGCTCTGGAACAAGACCGCGTTCCTTGCCGAACGCGTGCTCGGCAATGTGGTTGCCGCCGGCATCAAGCTCATGGTCGTCGCCGTCATTGTCGGTATCGGCTCGACCCTCTTCGGCGAGTTCGCCTCCTCGTTCTCGGGTGGCGACATCACGCTGCAAGAGGCCGCCGCCACCGTCCTCGGTGCGCTCTCCATCTTCATGCTTGGCATATTCGGGCCGGGCATCGCCGCGGGGCTCGTCTCCGGCGCGCCGCAACTGGGTGCGGGCGCCGTGGCGGGATCGGCGGCCGGTCTCGCCCTGGGTGGTGCCGCGGCCGGCGGCGCGGCGATTGGTACGGCGCGTGCCCTCGGTGCGGGAGCCGGTGGCGCCACCCGCGCGGCCGCGTCGATGGCCGGAGGTGCGTCCGGCGCCTATCAAATCGCTCGCGCCTCCTCCGATGCTTCCGGTCCTGCCGGTGTCGCCGCGGGCATGGCGGGTATCGCCCGCGCCGGCGCGGGAGCCGTAGGTCAGGGTGCGCGCAACATGGCGGCCCGGGCGACCGGTGGTGTCCGGCAAGCCTACGCCGATGGCGAACGGGGCGCCTTCGCTGCCACTGGCGGCACCCGGTCCGGTGCGGCCGATTCCTCTTCAACGGCTCCATCCGCTCCCGACGCTCCTGATTGGGCGCGCCGCATGCGCCGCGAGCAGCGCATGCGCGAGGGCGTGACCGTCGCTGCCCACACGCTGCGCGACGGCGACCGCCCGGCCGCCGGCGAGAACCCCAAACTCAAGGACGAGGACTGATGTTCAAACGCGCCACCACAACCTACGGCAAGACGCCGGAACCCGAAACGCCCTATCAAAAGGCGGCTCAGGTCTGGGACGAGCGGATCGGCTCTGCGCGCGTCCAGGCAAAGAACTGGCGGTTGATGGCCTTCGGCTGCCTGGCGCTCGCCCTCGGCCTGTCGGCCGGCGTGATCTGGCAGGCCGGCCGCAGCGTGATCACCCCATACGTGGTCGAGGTTGATCGGCTCGGCGAAGTACGCGGTGTCGGTCCGGCGACAGAACCCTGGTCGCCTTCCGATGCCCAGATCGCCTACCACCTGGCGCGCTTCATCGAGAATGTCCGCTCGCTGTCGATCGACCCGATCGTGGTGCGCCAGAACTGGCTGGCGGCCTACGACTACGCCACCTCGGACGCCGCCAACACGCTCAACGAATATGCCCGCGAGAACGACCCGTTCGGCGCCGTTGGCGAACGCACCGTCACCGTCGAGGTGACCAGCGTGGTGCGTTCTTCGCCCGACAGTTTCGACGTGCGCTGGCGCGAACAGTCCTTCGAGAACGGTTCGCTCGCCGCGACCACCCGCTACCGCGCCGTCCTCACCGTCATCCTGAAACCGCCGCGCACCGAAGCAGCACTCAGGAAGAACCCGCTCGGCATCTATGTCCATGCCGTCAACTGGAGCCGCGACCTGATCCCCGGAGAGGAACAATGAAGACACTCATTATATTGGGGGCGGCGCTGAGCCTCGGCGCCTGCGCTTCCACCAAGCAGTTGCCGCCGAAGATCGACTTCGATGAGGCCGAGTTCCAGCCTGCCTCGCTCACCGTCGATCCGCCGGGGCCGGTGGAGATCGTGGAACTGCCCGAGCCTTTGCCGCTGCCCGGCCAGCTCAAGCCGGCGCCGGACGGCGTGACGGATAAGGCCGTCGACGATCGCCCGCCGGAGGAACGGATCGTCGCCGCCAACGAGGCGGCGAAGGTCGAGCCGTCCGAGAGCGGTTATGTCAACGCGATCCAGGTCTATCCATTCGTCGAGGGTGCGCTCTATCAGCTTTACACCGCGCCCGAGCAGGTGAGCGATATCGCGCTGCAGGAGGGCGAGCGCATCGTTGCAGTGTCGGCGGGCGACACGGTGCGCTGGGTGGTCGGCGACACGGTGAGCGGCACCGGCGCGACGGCACGCGCGCATGTGCTGGTCAAGCCTATCAAGGAAGGTCTCAGGACCAACGTCGTCATCATCACCGATCGGCGCACCTATCATCTGGAACTCACCAGCGACACCGAGACCTATATGGCCTCGGTCTCCTGGCACTATCCGCGCGACGAACTCCTGGCGCTTCAGCGCCGCAACGAGGCTGCGCGGGCTGCGTCGGAGCACGTCGTCGATGCCGGGCTGAGGCTCGACCGGCTCAACTTCCGCTACGCGATCAGCGGCGACGATCCGCCCTGGCGGCCGGTACGCGTCTTCGATGACACCCACAAGGTCTATATCCAGTTCCCCGGCCGTCTCGATCAGGGCGAGGCGCCGCCGCTCTTCGTCGTCGGACCGAACGGCGAGAGCCAGCTGGTCAACTACCGAGTCAACGGCACCTACTACATTGTTGACCGGCTGTTCGCCGCCGCGGAGCTGCGCCTCGGCGAGGAGCCGCAACAGGTGGTGCGCATAACCCGCACCGATGGGCGTTCGGCGCGGCCGCGCACACTGCTCGATCTCCTCGCGTCCAATCGGGGAGGGGACCGATGACCAACGAGAACGCTGGTCCCGCGCCCAAGCTCGATCCCGAGGATCTTGCCTTGCGCGCCCGGCCGAGGCCGGTGCGTCGGATCAATCGGCGTGTCCTGTTCCTGCTGTCCGGCACAGGACTCATGCTGATCTTCGGCGCTGTGATCGTTGCGCTCGATCCGCCGAACCTGTTCGGCCGCGCCGAGACGGGCAGGGAACTCTACCGCACCGAGAACAATCCCATGCCGGAAGGGCTCGAGCGGTTGCCGCGGCGCTACAGCGATCTCGAGCCGCGGATTGAGCTCGGTCCGCCGCTGCCGGGTGACATCGGTCCGGCCGTCGTCGAGACCGAACGCGATCTCGGCATCGCGCCGTCCAACACCCTGCCGTTCCGGCCCGATCCGGAGGCAGATGCCGCCCGCGCCGATCGCATCCGCATGGCGCGGCTGGCCCAGCAGGGTCGGGAGTCGGACGTGTTCTTTCAGCTGACCTCGGGTGGCCCGGGCGTTGCCAATGCCTTCGATATGCCTGGCGATGGACCGGCCGTAGGCACGCCGCAGATACAGGGCCCGACCAATCCATTCGACGCATTGCGGACGCCGGCCAATACCAGCGGGGATGCGGTCATTGGTCCTGGAATAGGCACGGACCAGAACATGCAGGCTCGCAAGCTGGATTTTCTCAGCGGTGAGGTCGATGACGAGATTTATAGCTCCCACACATTGCAGGATCCGGTCTCGCCCTACCAGCTGATGGCGGGTACCATCATCCCGGCGAGCCTGATCACTGGCCTGAATTCCGATCTGCCTGGCCGCGTGATCGCCAAGGTCACCGAGAACGTCTACGACACGCCGACGGGGCAGTTTCTGCTTGTTCCCCAGGGGGCTCGCGTCATTGGCACCTATGACAGCCAGGTCGCGTTCGGCCAGGAACGCGCCCTCGTTGTCTGGCAGCGCATCGTCATGCCGGACGGCTCGTCGATCGTCATCGACAACCTGCCGGCGACCGACACCGCGGGCTACGCGGGGCTTGAGGACGAGGTGGATTTCCACACCTGGCGGCTGTTGAAGGGCATCGCCTTGTCGACGCTGCTCGGCGTCGGCACCGAACTAACCTTCGGCTCGAATGAAAGCGATCTGGTCGCAGCCATTCGCGGCTCAGCGCAGGACAGCACCAACCAGGCCGGCCAGCGGATCACCGAGCGCAACCTCAATATCCAACCCACCATCACCATCCGGCCGGGCTGGCCGCTCAGGATCATCGTCCACAAGGACATCGTGTTGCGCCCTTACGGCCAGCGGGAGGTATCGCAATGACTCTGAAGCTCGACAGGCTCCCGGATCGCGAGGCGGTCAAGATCACTTTTACCGCCGATGCCGAATTGAAGGCCGCGCTCAACGACTATGCCGAGATCTATCGGCGCACCTACGGACAGAAGGAAACGGTGACCGAGCTCATCCCCTTCATGCTCTCCGCCTTCGTGGAGGCCGATCCAGGGTTCAAGCGGGCGCGCAAGCAGCTCGCTGAAACCCGTACACAATCACCGTCACCTCAAACCAGGGCGACTTAACATGGCCACCATCGGCAGCTTCACCGCCGGCAGGGACGGCTATACCGGCACGATCCGCACCCTCACCGTCAACGTCAAGGCGAGCATCGTCGCCAACGACAGGAAGAAGACCGAAGGCGCGCCGGACTTCCGCATCTACGCCGGAAGAGCGGAGCTTGGAGCGGCCTGGAAGGCTAAGACCGTCGGTGACGAGCCGCGGGACTATCTCAGCGTCCTGCTCGACGACCCGAGTTTCCCGGAGCCGATCCGGGCGGCGCTGTTCGAGGAGGACGGGGCGGCGTTTCTGGTGTGGAACAGGCGGGAGAGGTAGGCACTTCAACTGGGCGTCACATTTGCAGGCTGGATCGCCAGCGGCACTGAGCGTCAGGCGCGTTCACCGTTAGCGGCCGCCGAGATGGGGCCGAACGTGACCAGCTTGCTCAGGCGTGCGACTCGCTCGACACATGCCCACAGCGTTCGTCGAACAAAAAGAGAACATTTAATTGCTCATTAGGACAAATCATGCCAGTCTGACAAAAATTGACACAGCACCAAGTGATTCGGAAAGTGAGGGTATAATGCGGCCTGGGCAAACGGAATTCTCAAGGCTTAGAGAAAAGGCGGGACTTACCATAGACGAAGCGGCAGATCTTCTCGCCATCTCCCGAAGGACCGCATATCGGTATGAAACCGGAGAGAGCCAGCCAAACCGTCTTGCCAAGCGCACACTTAAAGAGAAGGCGACGTGCCGTCAGCAGCCAGCAGGTCGTGGGTTTAGCTTTATTGACCTCTTCGCTGGCATAGGGGGTATGCGAAAAGGCTTTGAAGCCATTGGCGGAAAGTGCGTTTTCACCTCCGAATGGGATCGGTGGAGCCGCGAGACCTATGCGGCCAATTTCCCTGTTGATCACGAGTTTGCGGGAGATATTCGCGAATTCACCAAAGATGAGGAAAGTCTGGCAAGGATTCCTCGTCACGATGTCTTGCTTGCCGGATTCCCGTGCCAGCCGTTCTCGATTGCAGGCGTGTCCAAAAAGAACGCTCTCCGACGTCCTCACGGCTTCATGTGTGATACTCAGGGTACCCTGTTCTATGATCTTGCCGAGATTATTGCATTTCACCGGCCTCCAGCGTTCCTGCTGGAAAATGTCCGAAATCTTGAAAGCCACGACAAGGGAAGAACATTCGCTACAATTCGCAATGTTCTTGAGAACGAGCTTCACTACCATGTCCACTATCGCGTAATCAGCTCCGAACCTTGGGTTCCACAGAAGCGTGAACGCATTTTCATAGTCGGATTCAGGGAACCGGCTGATTTTGATTTCGACAGGCTGGAGAAGCCGTTCGGCCAACAGCCGAAACTGGGTGATATTCTGCAGTCACCTGCTGAGGTGCCCGCAAAATATACGCTGACCGAGCATTTGTGGAACTATCTTCAGGCATACAAGCGAAAGCATGCCTCCCAGGGCAATGGCTTCGGCTACAGCGTATTCGGCCCCAATGATGTGACCCGCACTCTCTCCGCCCGCTATTACAAGGACGGGTCAGAAGTGTTGGTGGAGCAGCCGGGCCATCGCCCACGCAGACTCACACCGCGGGAGTGCGCTCGCCTGATGGGCTTTGATGCTCCCAGTGGGGAGGAATACCATATTCCGGTTTCCGATACGCAAGCGTACCGCCAGTTCGGAAATGCTGTGGTGGTGCCTGTGGTAGAAGCTGTGGCTCGCTTGATGCAGCCCTGCATCCAAACGGCAATCAGTCGGAATGAGAATACCGTTATCCCATTCCGTCGTGTGAACCGAAACCTTCACACTGAACAGGTAGCGCATGGCTGATGTGGTTCCGCCGCACGTTCGCAGCCGGATGATGGCGGGGATCCGAGGCACTGATACACGTCCCGAGCTTGCATTGCGACGCGGCCTGCATCGCCTTGGATTCCGCTTCCGTTTGCACGACAGGAAACTTCCCGGAAAGCCGGACCTCGTGTTTCCTCGCTACCGGGCAGTTTTGTTCGCACATGGGTGCTACTGGCACGGGCACGACTGCCACCTCTTCCGATGGCCGCAAACCCGGCAGGACTTCTGGCGCCAGAAGATAGAGCGCAACCGTGAGGTAGATACCCGTACGGAGCGGGAACTGACGGCGACAGGATGGCGGATCGGTATTGTTTGGGAATGTGCGCTCAAGGGGCGTCACCGGTTGCCGTTTGACGAGGTACTGAATCAGTGCGCAGCCTGGCTTTGCTCCGAGCGCTCCAGAATGGAGATTCGGGGAGGGGCGGCGTGATACGACATGGCTTTCTTTCTGACCATTTTGAGGGTGTCGTTGTGAAGCGGCTCAGTGCGGTAGAAGCCGATGCCACACGCTCAAACCAGCACGAATACAATGGCGTTTCAGCGCTGAAACATCTCTTCGGTACCGAGCAGCCCGTTACCTTTCAGACTCGCTTTGTCTGGCTAGGCGATGAGCAAGAGGCCATCTCCGAGGACGGGACGCTTACATGGTACGATGCGCGGGCAAAGCATCCAACCCGCTCAGAGTATCGCCTCTATTTCCCGACTACGCCGGTTTCGGAACTTACTAGTGAGGGAGATCCACTCTTCATCGCGAAACGTACTGACGGCACGGTGATGGTGATTGTTACCAAGGCCAGCAGCACGATGGAAAACCAGCTTGTGTGGCTATTTGGTTTGCCTGATCAGCCACGTCTGGAATTTGAATTCCAGGACATCGAGCGCGACGAGGACGCAGAACTGGATTTCGCTGCCCGTTTCATCCTCGATGAGTTGGGCATTGAGTTTGAGGAGCCGGAGGCGGACAAGCTCGACGAGCTTCTTGAAAGATTCGGAATGGCGTTCCCAACGACGGTGGAATTCTCGGCGTTCGCACGACAGACGATTCCCGAAGTGTCACCGCTCGATGACCCGGACAGCGCTTTGCTAGCCTGGATGGAGCAGGAAGAGGCGCTTTTCCGCCGACTGGAGCGCCGAATTGTTGCTGCGCGCCTCGAACAGGGATTCATGATTGCAGACGGTGCCGATATCGATGGATTTCTTGGATTCTCCCTCAGCGTTCAGAATCGCCGCAAGTCGCGGGCCGGCTATGCTCTCGCCCATCACATTGAGGCCGTGTTCAAGGCACATGACATCCGGCACGCTCGTGAAGCCACTACCGAAAAGAAAAATGCCGCGGATTTCCTCCTGCCCGGCGAAGCCGAATATCACGACCCCTCGTTTCCGACAACTCGCCTGACAATGCTGGGTGCCAAGACAACATGCAAGGATCGCTGGCGTCAGGTCCTCGCTGAAGCCAATCGCATTGCCCGGAAACACCTCCTGACGCTTGAGCCTGGCATCTCCGAATCCCAGACCGCGGAGATGCAAAGTCAGGGTCTCCAGCTTGTTCTCCCCCGTTCCATACACGCCAGCTACAAGCCATCCCAGCAGGAATGGCTTATGGATGTGAATGGATTTCTTCAATTGGCGCGGGAGCGGCAAGACAATTGATTGCCATATATCGAATCCGGCACAGAGTTCAGAAAAAGCCTACGTCAATGTTCGGCTGGCCCGTCCTGCTAATGTGTGACCCAAATCGCTGAATCAGGTTGGACAAAAAAGGTGCGGAAACCGTCGCTCTTCTGAGATCCAACTTCTTGTTCAATTCAGAAAGAGGGATTGTCTGGGTGTCGCCAAAATCGACCATCATAGGCTTATCATTTGAATGAAGAGGAGGAAGGAAGTGCCTTCTCGTCTCAATATTCTGATTTACAAACTTCCTGAGTCTCTTTTGCTCCTTTGAAATCTTCGCTCCGTCGCCGTTGGCTTCCTGAATCTTTTTGATAGCAGCTTCCCATTCCTCTTCGCCAACCTTGCACCGCGCCAAAAGAACATTGCTTATCTTTTGTGTTGCCATGTCGCACTGTGGGCTCAGGACAATCCAGAATTCGTCCTTGGCAAGCTCGAAAATGTCGCCCGTATGTGCCCGGTCCTCGTTGGCTGATGGATGAATGTACGCTTCATACGGATGCCATTTCGAATTCTCCGGGTTCTCGATTCCAAGCAATTCCACCAAGTGAGATCCGTACTGCCGTGCAATGATTTTCACCTTCTCCTGAGGCTCTAGGTCGCCAGGAAACTCGCTCCAGTGCGGCCACAATCGTTTGTTGAAAATTGCTGCCGACGCCTTCTCGATTTCCTCCCGTGAACCACGCAGCAACTCCATCATGTCCCAGTTTCGGGCCAGCCATTCAATTGCACGGCCTACGCTACCGGCATCTCCTTTTGGGAACTGTTTGACGTGCTCGAGGCCAGCAATCTCTTTGTCCACCTCTGCCAGATTTCCGCTGAATATCGCAACGGGTATCCCACGTGTTGAGAATATTTCCCTTATAAGTTCATTGCCAAATTTTGCATTTTCTTTACCGCCATCCTCCGGAATTCGGATATCTACAATCGCGCAATCTATTCGGCTCTCCGCCAATTTCTCATTAGCTTCTATCTCATTCTTTGCACTTATTAGCCGAATTTGGCGGGCGTTTTCTTGATTTTCGTTGTTCCACTCCTGAATCGAAGTGTCGACTCGGTCAATTTGCGCCTCGTCATCCTCAACAAGCAGCAAGATCATTTTGGTCATCTAATGCAGAGCCCCCGGATAGAATATCTCAAACATGGCACCATCCTTGTAGCCAGGATGAAAGAATAACTTGGCACCCGAACGGGCCAGCGTTTCTCTTGCGATGTTGAGCCCAAGGCCAGTACCGTGCGGCTTAAGCGTGAAACCCACATCAAAAATTGATGAAATGAACTCTTCAGGAATACCCGGCCCGTTATCTTTTACCACAATCCGGGTGCCTTCCTCATCTCGTGCAAGGATTACATCAATCGTCGGGTCGTCAATATCGTGTTCCAGAAGCCAATGAATAGAATTGCCGATTAAGTTGACAAGTGCAGTGCTCAGATCATCCCGGTATCCTATCAAGAGATGGATATTCTCGGGATTCATAATACGCATCCGGACGTCGTGCATTTGAAATATCTCGAAAGCCGAAATTATAATAGGCACCGGATTAAAGGTTTCCGGCTTCCCTCGCTTTCCTCCGGCAAGTGGGCGCAAGCTTCGAAAAAGCACTTCGAGTTTGCCTGCCTGCTTTTCCATAAGCACCAGCTTTTTGCGAACCTGATCAGCCGTCTTTCCAGAGGTCTTGATCGCGTCCGTACTTTCGATTACCGCTCGAAACCAGCCAGCCGTTTCCTTCAGGTACGCGGCTGGCGGCCCTCCTTCATGCAAGACCTCTCCAACGATAGCCCCCAGTGATGAGCTTGCCTCAAGCGCTCTCTGGCGCTCTTCCAGTTGGTCAATCTGGCGCGAGAGATCGCTCATCTCCCTGTCAATGACCTTCTCGGCCTCGACCCTTTCTTGCTGCGACAGAAGCGGGAGGATCTTTCGACGAATGCGTTTTAGTTCTGCAAACCGCCGGGCTTCGTCAAATGACCCCGAACGCTTCCTGGAAATGCCGACGCTTTCTCGAAACTGCTGCCGTCGCGGTTCGAGAATCTGGCTGAACACGCCGACTACGAGTTCCTGCAAACGGCGAAACGCCGGGTTCTCCTCCAGTCCTTCACGGCTGCTGCGCTCGACGAGATTTGCGTTTCTTGTATCGTCAATCGTTACGTAGCCGGCGACCTGGTTGTTTCCTATGCGCAAGGATGGGTCCTGTACCCGCCGCTTATCGAGGGTCAACCAATCGCTCTCAACATCACCGTATGGTCTGATGCGAAAGCCATTTCGGTAGATCGCAACCCCTGCGACTTCATCAAGAATTCGGCGAGCCTCTCTCGCTGACAATTGGCCAAGCCCCTGTCTGGCCATGTTGTGCTTGATTGCATCAGCTTCTCGGTCGAACACACGTAGCTTTATGCCGAACGGGCCGGGTGATGCACTATCGGAATTCTTCGGAGCCGGAAGATTGACCTCAACACCTGCAAGACCACCGCGGTGGTTGGTGTATGTACCCTTGAAATTCCCTGCGGAGTCAAATTCCCCATCCAGGTCGTAGTCCGATACGGTCAGTAGGGGATAGGGCTTTATTTCATATGGATTGGATTGTCCGTCGTCCCCAGAAGGCATCTCGCCGAATGCGGTCTGAAGAAGTTCGAGCCCATCAAATCCGGCATTGTCCCTCTTGCAATCAGAAAGGTCGAGAATAATGCGGAAATCGAATCCTGTTTCACTGTCAGCTTGAATCGGAGAAAGCAACCGCCGCAGCTCAAGAATAAGTCTTGTGATCGATTCTTTGTTCCACGCTTCTCTAAGCTCCCGAATCTCAATCAAAGTTCCGGTCTGAGCCTCGGTTTTCTGCTCCAGAAATTCGATTTCAATATCTGATAGGTAGCGGTCACTCCCAAAGTCGTCCCAATCAATCTCTGGGATCAATACCTCATGGTTTCCATCTGGTATGGATACAACTGAGTTGAGCGACATCTTTCTGCCGAGTTTGGCAGCAGCAAAGCGACCAATACCCTTAGAACCCATCATAATTCTATTGCCCGGCGAAAGGCGGACATCCACCTTTGATGGAGTCGCGGGTTCCATCCATTTTTCAGTAATAGTTCGCGCATCCATCCCATGACCGTCGTCGGACACGACAATAGCTCCTTCGCCACTGACCAGCGGCGGAACGAACTTGACGGTGGCAATCTTCGCATCTGCATCGTACGCGTTCTTCACCAGCTCGATTACAGCGGCTTCCGGCCCACTGATCAGTTGGTCCCCGATTGTGCGGATGATTCTTGCTCGCGGTCGGAATTTCAAATGACTCAAGATGCACTGTCTCCAGCTGAGTGTGATGAACGCGCGGCAGGAAGATACCTGTAGAACGTCGACATTGAAACGCTAAGGCGCCTTCTAACCTCGCAATTGGATTAGTGTTGTCGCCCAATAACGGTTGGATTAGTGTTGTCGCCCAATAACGGTTCTGACCTTGTTCGACGAGTTGGTGACTGAGGAAATGCATGGACCTGTTCGATCAACGCACCAAGACCTGTGACCTGATAAAACGGCCGGCGCGTACATATTCCCTATCAATGCGGCCCCACGAGCTGACCAACAGGCCGGACACATATGATCGACTCTCGTTGTCATTTGCCCACCCCACTTGCCACCGGCGGGATTATAGAAAATAGCGAAAGGATGTTTCTCTTGGCGTTGCATCCCCGAATTCGTCCAGAATGCCGCCCACCCGCCGGGCGAAGGACAAAGTGACAGGCCACTTGCCGCGAATGTCAGCAGTGTTCCAATTCATCCGGGTTAGGTTCAACAAGTCTTGGGCGGCGTCGATTTTGCTGCCGTCCGACTGCATGCGCACCTCAAATGGTTGCGGCACGTGCGGCCCGGGATACGTGCCGAGCTCTGGCATGAATCCCGAAGTAAAAAGGAACGACTTCGCATTGTTGACTGAGCATACAGTACCGACCTTCGGCGGATAGGTCCCTAGACGGAGCAATCTGAAAGAGCTCGGAACGAGCGTAACGAGATCGACAATCGGAATATCGCTCAGCGCCGCACGGATGCCAGCAAGTTCTGCGTCATCGAAATAGCTCGTTTTGTGAACGACGACCCGCACCGGTGTGCCGCCGGTGCGGGTCGTATATTCAGCGACGATGTTTTCGGCGAGATTGTAGGCTTGTTCTTCGGACAGATGAACGTCTCGGCTTTGTTGCGGGCCCGCAGGCACGCCTTCTCCCCGGATTGCGAACCCTTCACCCTCGCTTGAAAATGCCTGTGCCAAGCTTGATTGTACGATGTGACGTTTGGTTGTTCGGAAATGATGGAAAGTAATGCCGACAAAGCAAGTTTCAGGTCCGTCCTGCGGCAGGCGCCAAGGCACCCCGCCTGCCTTATAGTAAGCCCCGACGGAGAAATTCCACGCGCGGGTCGCCGGGTCTTGGCCTTTGGCCGTATCTTCGAGAAGATTGCGGGTCGCTATTTGGATCGGGAGCTTAAACTTTAACGCCCGCGCCTTCAGTGCGTGGCGCAGATCCCGCTTGAGAAAGTCTTCGTCGGACTGTTCGACTTCCTGGATTAAGTCGAACAGGTCGAGCTGTTTTCGCGCCTGCGCCTTCCTGATCGCGGCCGCCGTCTTCTTCTCTTCCGCAGACGCCTTTCGCTCGACAGAATGGCATTTCTTATACACGTCGTCCGAGATTGCCATGATAACGAGGTCGGGCCTATTGGCGTCGCGCGCGGCTAGCCCTTCCAACGCGTTCGAATAGACATTCAGCACACGCTCGAACCGGTCGAAAGGATCGGAGATGGCCAGCGCTTCTCCCAACTCGTCCCGGGTCTCGCCATCTAGACGCACCGTCCAATTGTCATCAGTTATCAGCGCGCTATGAAAAACCTGCTCAAACCCCGGATAGGCGCGGCGCAGAAGGCTCGCGTCGCCAGTCACCGGAATTGGCTTCATACAGCGGTCAAGCCACGCCCGCACAAGATCGATCATCTCCTGCGGACCAACAATGCCGATGTTCAGGTGCACTTTCCGGGCTGAACCAAAATGCAGGTCAAAGGGGCCCGCCGAAGCCAAACCGACCTTGGGATCGGAGACACTCAATGCGCCACCGAATTGCAGTTTCGGCGGCGGCAGCTCTATGATGGAGAGGTCCAGTGTCATTGCCTGTCCTCACTCTCATCGTCGGCGTCGTGATCAACCTCATTGTCATCGGCGTCGTGCAGTTCTTCGTAATCGTCATCATCTTCAGCGGCGAGGTCTTCGAGTTCGAGATCGACTTCAGACAAGGAGGTGTCGAGCTCATCGTCAATCGAGCGCCCACCATCAAAGACCGACGAATTGAATGCGATGCCCGGAAATGCGCTGTTGAGCAGGATCGCCGGGGCATACTCAGCAAGCTCATTGCCGTGCTCCGTACGCAAAGCGAAGACGCCTTCTGCTTCTTCCGACAAGCACGCCATCCAGAAGGATACATCATGCATGACGCTTGGATTGAAATCCCGCGCGGCGCGCTTGGTCGACAGAATATTGATCCGTTCCCGTCCTAGATATCGGCTCCGCCCATCGCGCGTAAACACGTAACCTGGATTGATGAACAGGCCCCAATCGACACCAAATGCCATGATCGAGTAGGAGAAGGATTTGTGTTCGTAATAGAGCACATCATCTGAATCGCGTTTCGTGCGCGCTTTGACGATCGTACGCGTCGCTCGCTTCACCCGCCCTTGATAAGTGATTTTGCGGTTCGGCTCTTCGCCGCGCGAGAAATGGGCGCGACGCCGGTCCTCGTCGACGACAAGCCCGATCGCTCGCAAATGCTCATCGACGCTGTCATGCAAGAGTTTGCGCAAGATATTCAGCCCGTTGCCCTGCTCGAACAGTTCTTGAATGGTGAGTTCCTCGACATCATCCACGTCGAATGGCGTCACTAGGTCCGAGGTGAGCCGGGTGAGGTCATAAAAGGTGAAGAAGCGGCCATCCTGTACGTACCCTGGTGGCACGGGCAAATCTTCGGCGGCTCTTTTTAGTCCGTGGACTGATTTGGCCGTGGTGCTGGCATGCCAGATACGATCGGGAATCGAGACAAACTCCGCAAGATTGGTGGTGAACCGGACGGTCTCGGATTGGTCGGCGACGGCCGTGCGTGTGATCTCATCAACCGCTTCGGGGCGAGCAAATATCACCACTCGGAAAGACGTATTGCCCTCAGTCGGCCCGAAATGCACCTCGCCGTTATTGTCGACCGTCTTCTGAAACATGTCGGACAGACCAGACCCCTTTCGATCCATCTCCGAACTGCCATAGAACAGACCGGAGATGACCGGATTGCGGTAGCCCTTGAGTTCGCCGCGTGATCCGCCACGGATCAGGGATTCGATTTCTTCACCGCCGGTCTTGGCGGCGACCTCTTCGGTGAGGCCACCCGGACTGATCGTCTCGATCTGCGTAGGCATCATGATGATCTGGATCGGCTGTGCGACGTTATAGTCCCGGTGGACAAGCGCGTTGACGATCATCTCTTTGAGAGCCTGCGGGTGATAAGGTGTGACGTCCCTTGATTTAGACTCTTTCAGAACGAAGGGCGCGTTCAGGAGTGCCGTTATCTCAATCAGAACGTTGAGCTGATTCCAGAGCGTGCCGCCGACGTTTCGTTCGACGACAAACTCGCCCTCCGTGTCAGTGCCGACTAGATCGACGTCCCCGCCAAATGCGGCAAGCAGCCATCCTTCCGGACCCTTTACCGTCAGCTTCACGGCAGCATGGGGCAAGGTCGTCGTTGGTTGTTTTGCGAACATCAACCAGCCCGCCAAGGTCGGTGCCGGGGGAGTATCGGCGTCCGCGTCCTGCTGGATCAGCTTCTTGGCAGCAGCGATATCTTCGACCCATTTGGCATCGAAGCGGTCAGGTGATGGCTCGCTATGCTTCTTCGCGTATTGCTGAAGACGGGAAAAAAGAAGTCGCTCATCAAGGTCGCCATAAGCGCCATCGTCGAATACCTGCATATCCGGTGGCAGTTCGATCGGGCCGATCACCGGGCCCAGGGCCTTGGGTGGCACCTTGGCGGCGACAAGCTGGTCGTAGAGATCAACTCTCAGCAAATGGTCGAACCCGTCGATCGGCACGCGGTTGAAGTTCGAACCGATCGCGTCAGCCAATCGCTGAGTCATCGGCGACAGCGGCTCACTGATGTTTCTCTTCATGTCGCACCAGAAGATGCCCTTGTTGAACCCGTTCGTGTAGTCGCATTGATCGAACAGGAGATCGGTCATTACCGATGCTTCCATGCCGCGATATCCGACGACAATAAGCGGATGGTCGCGCAGTAGCGGTCGCAAGCGTTCAACAACATCGGGATCAAGTTTCGCCACTTCGGTTGCCAGGTTCATGTCGGAATAGTGCTCAACCGACCCATGGATGTGGATGAGCTGGGGGTTGGCAGGAGAGGTCATGAATCGCGTCCAGTCCGACGGCGTGCGGATCTCCACCAAATGGGGCGGCGCGTTCTCCAAAATCACTGCACGGTGCAGGCAATGGTCGAAATTTGTGGTAAGGACCGTCGCGATCCAGCCATTGTCCATAATACGAGCGAGCGCGCGGTACCCTTCGCTCGGCTGAACGCCACGGCTTATGATATGTTCAAAGAACTCTCGTTTGTCGTCGGCAATGCCGAGCAGATTGTCGACAGCGACAGGGTACTGGTCTGCTAGTCCGACGCCCTTCTTGAACCAAGGCTGACTTTCCAGCCAAGGTTGCCAGTCTGAGCTGACAACGCCCGGGTCGGCGAAGGAGCGGCCATATTCCTTGCACCACGCCCATTTCGCAGCTCGGTTCACTGTCTCCCAAGCGTCAGGGACGCCGGATTTCTTCGAGGCGCCGGCACCAAGTAGCAGAATTGGTTGGCGATGCTCACGTAGCAGCGTGCGCACCCGCCCTGGTTCTACTTGCCTAACTACGGAAACCCCGCCGCCGTGCATCTAGTCCCGTCACAACCTTCTTTGACTCTCGACCAAATCCTACCCCAATTGGAACAAAATGGAAACAGCGTGCGGGCATTTTGCGAGCCGGAAACCTTTCAACGTAGCCGAACGCTGGAATGAGAGCAGCAAGGTCTACTTTTCATTGCAGGCCGCGCATGTGGTTGGAATAGAGCGGATGACCGGTATCGGGCCGCCAGCTGAAGTTCGATCAATGACCAGGTATGGCGCTGCTTTGACGTCCATTTCCTCCGCTGGAATACCCGCCGTGGAACTGGAAGGGGAGCGGCGATCAACATCGAAATTGGACTATCTTGGCCCATTATGCGGCGGTCTTGAAAAGCCCCCGCTGATATCGACGGTTGCGGGCCCCCGCAACCACTTCCGTCGCAACTCACTACAAATCCAAATATGACATAGGCTTGTCGGCGCACCTTCCCATGTTCGGAAGCGCGGCGGCAGCTTGGGTTTGAGGTCAAAGGGCGGCTTTCTGCTCTCTTGCGTCACACCCACACGCCAGAATAGGCCGTCCTGTATTGTGCACGGAATGGCGGCTTCGCGCCCGCATATCGGCCATTAGGCTGCCTATGGCCGCATTCCAGAAGCAGACATCTGGTCGATAGTCGTGACGGCGTCCCTATTGGTTGAAGTCAGATGGCCGCAAGGTACGATCGGATTCGAGACTTTCCCAACCGCCTTCAAGCTGAATGAGAGCATACCTGGTCCCCTCGGCTTGATCCTTTGGTAGGAGGGTCATCACACCGACCGAAAAAATCAGCGGCGGCCGATCCCTCTGGCGCAGCTGCTGTTTGTGATGGCCCATATGGCAGACAAACCCGTGCTCTTCGACCTGGCGGCATAGTTCAATAAAGCTATGCGCATAACCCAGCTGCTGCGACCTCGGGCAGTCATCCCAGACATCGTTTAGGTCAGTGATGTAGTCGGTCATCGCGGCGGCCGTCTCCAGCGCTTCGTCTGCCGCAACACTTGACGTATCGATCCGAAACGCATGACGCTGGGCAAACGCACCCAAGAAGTCGCTTGCTGATTTGATCGCTGTGGTTGGCGCGACTACCATCTTGCGAATGGCCCGCTCCATCTCCGCTTTCTGACGGGCCTCTTGCTCGGGTGTAGGCTTCTCGAAAAACTTCACATCGATCTGCACAGCGCGGGCGATGCTGCGTAGGGTTTGCTCCTCTGGCCTATGTCGGCCGCTCTCGATCTTCTCGATAGTCCGCGTCGTTAGACCCGCTGCATTGGCAAGATTCTCCTGAGTGAGACCATGCCATTTGCGTATGAACTTCACCTGCTCGGCGATGTAGGCGGCGTCACGTTCCATGGTATCCATTGTCGCTCTCCATGCAAGGGATGCAATGACAATGACGCGGTCGGCTCACGATGTCCCCGAACACTACCCGAACGAATTCCGAACAAGCGGCTGTGCAGCCAATCCCGGCCAACCTTGAACGGCCGGATTGGGTCGTTCGCCGACGGGCAGCCATCCAGTGCAGCAACTCGAAACGGGACTGTCGGCAGTCGGCCCCTCTGCGACGTTAGCGCTGGTAGGAAGAGGTTTGCCGGCCTTCGGTGTATATGCTTTTCTGCGCACAGAGGTGGGGCAGCAGATGGTAGATGCCGGGTGGGGACAACTTTTCGTCGCAGCTCTTGGCGGCGGTTCTACGGTGAAGATCCTCGACATCGCTTACCAGGAATGGCGCAAGCGAAGAGAAAAGTCGGACTCCGCCGAACAGTTCGTCGACCGTCACCTCGATCCCTTGCTGAAGGCTGCCGACGAGCTTGTCGGCAAGCTACGATCGCTTGCGGAAGATGACTTCAAAGCGATTCACAGCGTGACGCCAGACGACAGCCGCCTCGAGAACCACGATTTTGCGAGCCTCCTCTACCTATTTGGCTGCTTCTGGGCGCAGGTTGAGGTGATCCGTCAGGAAGGTATGTCGGTCGCAATGGCAAAGGATGAGCGCGGCCTGCGGCTCCAGAAGTTCTTCGATTGCCTAGAAGGGCGCCGCGTCCGGATCCTACCGAGGGTACTGCAACGCGCTGTTGGCGAGACTTTCCGCACTGAAAAGGGAGCGAAGACCTTCGTCGAGTTCGTAGCTGCCTTCGAAGAAACCGAAGGTTTCAGGCGGTGGATCATGCCTCTGGCGACGTTCCTCTCTCGAACCGAGCACACGACCGAGCGCCAGCAATTGCTGCAATACGGTGTCGTTGTGCACGCGATGATCGACCTGCTTGACCCCACGCACAGTATAACCCGTAAGCGGCCGTCCATGCCAAACAAGCTAACCACTAAGTCATGGAGGGCACTTAACTATCGAGTGTTTGGCGTCTATCTGACATTCGTCAAGGACCGACAAAAATACATCGGGCCGCCCAGAAGGCGGCCCGAAAGAAAAGGGTAAGGCGGCCCGAAGAGACTTTGGAACCCTGAGGCTCGGAACGTCTGTTGGGCGCGCCTTTAGCTCGTTGGCACACTGATGTGCATCACACCGCTAACATCGTCATGCTGGCGCCAAATGTCAATGGCAACATATTGTTCAGGATGCCAAAAGTATTATGTCCGTCTCCGCTGATAATCCTCTAGTCTTGGTGGAGAAATCCGTAAGCGGCGGCCACCGCTGGGGAAGTTGGCTCTGCTGTGAGGAGGTCGCCTTCGAGCGCTCCACTCAGACTCTGCATGGCCGGAGAAACGGCCAAGTCTTTGAGGACCGCTCACCACCCTCCAGCGCTATTGCTGTCGTACCGTGCCAATGACTGGTTGAGGTTATGGCCAGGACAAAACCTTTGTAGAGCTGAACGTCCGCTCATCCACATCCCGCATCAGAAGCCGCCATTCCGCTTCCGGCCCTATACTGGCCGTGCCAACTTGGTGTCATGAAGGAATCGAACTCCTAAGTCCGTTGACTGAGCTTTCTCCTGTCCGATTTGATGGTCAAATCCATTTGCATCTTGGGCAACTTACGAGCTTCGTATGCGGCGCAGCTGCTTACCACCGGCTTGCCCGAAGCCGCCTACGCCGCTTCCCAGACCTGGTTCAAAATCCGCGCAGCGAGAGCCGCCTTGTCCTGCGGCAGAAAACGACCGTAGTGGTGCGCGACCATATCAGGGGTGTCCTGGATGGCATAGCTCGCCTGCTCATAGGAACCGGTCTGCTTGAGAATATGCGTCGCCAGCACGTCGCGGACGTTATGTGGGCCGTGAGGGAGTAGACCGGGAATGGCGCCGCGTCCGGTGTAGGGGTTGTAGATGCCATATCGCTGGATCGTCAGGCGCCAGGCCTCATAAAACGTGTTCTGGTCGTACGAGGCGTCTCTGCTCGTCGTCTTCACCGTCTTGACGAAGAATGTGCCTGGATCCTCGGCGCCGCCGAGAAGTACGCGTCTATGCCGATCGATATAGGCCTCGATGTGATCGTAGAGGCCGCCGAGGTCGGGTAGGATCAGTCGAAACGGCTTGCTCCCGAAATAGGACGAATTGGCGTTCTTGAAAGCGACCGAGGGGATCAGCACTTCCCAGCCCTCATCACGTTCGCTCCAGCGAATCTCGCCGCGCTTCATGTCGGCGAGCTGGCGCTCGGACCGTGGCAGCCGGCCGCGTTCACAGACCATCAACTGACGCAGGTTCTTCTGCCGCAATCCAAGGTGCAGTCCGAAACGCAGCATCAGGAACGATCGGACGGCCTCCGCCGCTGGACGACGATAGAGCCGCTCGTCCGGCATGACCCGGAGGATCTCTTCGGTGATCTTTCGATATTCGCCGACCGGGCTCTCAGTTTCGAGCACTGGCATGATCGGCTCGAACGGGTCACGATGTACGCGGGCGACGCGTTGGATCTCCTTCACGCGGGAGGAGGCATGCTTGAAATAGACGTCGCAGGCATCGTCCCAGTCGGCACAGGCGCGGTCGATGTCCGCCTGCGTAACCAACCCCTCGATCGGTCGGAGCCGTGATCCGAGACGAGGGTGCTGCCGCAGCCAGCCCGTTTCCCTTCGGGTGAGGGCGAGCGAAATGCGCAGCATGTCCACCTCCCAGGCGGTATAGAAGCCGCGCCGCCTCTCGCGCCATTGCACGTACCAGTCCCAGATCGAGGGGAAGACGAGCAGACCGAAGGTCAGGTGCTGCAGCGGCACACCGTAGCCGCGAACCGGGCCGCGCGGATGGGCGGCCAATGCTCCGAACATCAGCCCGAGGTGTTCCACCTTCTGAGACGCCGTCTCCTCGCCCCAGACACCGTTCCGCTGCAGGCCGAACGCGGTGAGCGTCGCGGTCTTGAAGCGGATAAGTTCGGCCATTTCCATGGCCAGGACTGGTGGAGCGTCGATGACGCCGGATCGCAGGTCCGGATCGGTGAACGAAGTGCTGTCTTCGTCCGGCTCGTCGTATCTGTTTCGATGGCTGTCCTGCGCAGAGTCAGACTGACCGTATGTGACCCCTGGAAAACGGATTGCGTACCGCTGTTTCATCGCGGCCGCTTGGAACCGCCTGTAGTCGGTCGAGCCCCTGATAATGACGCGCTGAACCCATTCGAGGATCTCCTCCTGCTCCTGGCGGGGGCGTGTGTTGAAATCGTCGGGCAGATGCCAGGCGAGCCTCCGTCGCTCGGCTGGGCCAATGTCGTCAAGGACGTGGCCCGACGCTGACCGCGTCTGATGCGGGAGCTTCGCCTTGAAGTATCCTGTCGGCAGGCGATAGCGGCGCTCGATGCGACCGAGGACCTCCATGCTCGCGACGCTGCGGGGCGCCTTCGATCCCTGCAGCCAGTGGCGGATGGTCGAATGGTCAAGCTTTTCGTCATCGCGAACGACGGCGCGGTGTAGGTGCCAATAGCTGTCGTCGTGTCGACGCATTTGCAGTTCCAGCGCCTCCCGAAAGGTTGGCGGGTCGAGCCAGTCATCGAAGAGGGGAGTTGGGAACTCTTCGATCGCGCGCGGCTTGGTGCCGGGCTTCCGCCGGTTCGTTGCAGGCTGCCGCTCCGATCGATCCGTCACACCAATGTGGCTGGCAGCGCTTGGCTTTTCCACTGGCTGTCGCGGAGGACGACCGCGTCGCGGACGCGGCTTGGAATCCTCTGTGGTTCGGATCTTGGCGGAAGGGCGTTTGGTTGGGCTTTTCGTGTTCCGCACGATTGCATCCAGAGCCGGTTCAATCACCGTTCTCACGCCCCGAAGAGCATCCCTGTCCAAGCCGCATTGAAGGGCGATTTCGTCCCAGTCGTAACCGCGCACCTTGCGAGGCGGCGTTTGCGACTGGGTGATCAGACAGAGGAGAAATTCTTTGATCCGTGTGCTTTCCTGCGGGGGCATTGCTGGATCGAGACGGAGGCGGCAGAAGTCGGAGATCTTGCGGGCAAGCAGTTTGGTATGCGGAAGGTCAGGCATGTGGGTAGGCTATGAAGATTCTCTGCGGTGATTGACGAAGACCGCGGTCCTATCCGATTCGTCGCATCGGATGCCCAATCTCCTTCCTAATACGCTAGCACTGCCGATCGGGCGGCTTTATGCTTCCGATGGAGTAGGCCCCAAGTTGTCATCATATCGACGATGTCGACATTCCTGCTTCCGATGACATACGTCGTGGCGATTGGGACCGAGGCCAAGGTTGTGGTGCCAGGTGTGACACTGACCGAGAGCGATGGGCCCATTTAAGCTGCCTTACCCCAGCATCCCCGTTATTTTAGTGTTGGTGGGATTGTTTAAAAAGCGCCGCGTGTGAAGCCGTATCTCGGGTCTATTTCCTACGCTAATGGGATGAAGCGGAGAGGTCGGTCGCAGATAAGGATGATTCAGCCCCGCAACCAGACCTAGTCCTCCGCGAGCATTCGGAAGAACTCCTCCTCGGAGGCCTGCTTTGACGTCTGCAGCTGATGCAGATCCTCGGGTTTGAGGTTGGTGTACCGCCGGAGCATTTTCCAATCCCGATGCCCGGTTACCAGCGCGACGCGTTCAATCGTCAGGCCTGCCTCGAATAGCCTGCTTGTGGCTTCATGGCGCAGGTCGTGAAAGCGCAGATCCTCAATGCCGAGTTCCTTTCTCCCTCGTCGAAACGCCGTGCCCACCGATTTGTGGTGATAGGGAAAACAACGGCCTTTCCCACCCGTTAGCACCTTTTGTTCAAGAAGAAGGTGCCATGCATCAAAACCTGCAAGGTTGAGGAGGGGGACCTTTTGATGGTTGCCATCCTTGCGGCGCGGATCTTTCCTGTCGCGGATGAGCACCACGCGCTTCTTGAGATCGACGTCGCTCCAATCGATTTTACAGATTTCCTCCTGGCGCATGGCTGTGGCGATCGCAAAGCGGACGATCCGACCCATTGGAATGATCGTGTTGGACTTGTTGTCGAAGTAATCGAGCAGCGCATCGATCTCGTCTTCGCTAGGGCGCCGATCTCGCTCGAATGATCGGCCGACGAGGCCAAGCCGGGTGAGGGCGGCCCGGGCGAGGCGGACGCTTTCGGTGTCGACCGATATTCCGTGAACTGCAGCTGCGTGCGTTAGAACTGTCCGAAGATAGGATAGGTCAACGGAAAGGGTAACAGGACCCGCTCCCTGTTTCGCACGACGCTGGCCGTATTTTATGATAGCCGCGCGGTCGAGACGTCTAATCCGGGTGGTGCCCAGATCACGTTTCAAAGCTTCCATGACAGCCTGCTTTGAACGTCGGAGGGGACGCCCGACCTCGTGGAGGTCCGAGACGTGCAGGTCAACGAGATCGGCAATAGTCTTGGCATCTCGAATTTGCCGATGACTTGGTTCGCCACCAATGTCGATCAAGCGCTCTGTTTCTATCGCCCACTCGTTGGCGAGGGACTTGAGACGGAACGTCTGCGATGCATATTTTCCCTTTCGGCGAACGAGCGCTCGCCAGGTTCCCTCTTTGGTTTTGACTATGGTCGCCATGTTCCGTACAGCTTCCGAAATCCGCACAATTTCCGTACACCAAGAGATCAAAACCGGTACAAATCCGTACAAAATGATCCAATTCCGTACAGTTCGTTCACGGTTTAGGCCATTTAAGTGTATCATAAATCGTTGAAAAACAAAGAAAAAATCTTCGCCGTCGCGCCCATGATGGATTGGACGGACCGACATTGCCGGTATCTTCACCGGCAATTGACCTCGCGTGCGCTGTTGTTCACCGAGATGGTGACCAGCGCGGCGCTGGTGCATGGGGATGCCGAACGGCTGCTTGGCTATAATGACAGCGAGCATCCGGTGGCGGTGCAGCTCGGCGGGTCCGATCCGGTCGAACTTGCTCAAGCCGTCCAGATTTGCGACCGGTTCGGATACGATGAAATCAACCTCAATGTCGGCTGCCCGTCCGACCGGGTTCAATCCGGACAATTCGGCGCGTGTCTAATGGGGGTGCCGGAGCTGGTGGCCCGGTGTCTGGTGAGCATGGCAGAGACGACCGATACCCCGATTACCGTCAAATGCCGCATCGGGATTGACGATCAGGATATCGAAGCCGATCTCGACCGCTTTGTCGATGCCGTGCTTTCGACCGGCATCGAGGCCCTGTATGTCCATGCGCGCAAAGCCTGGCTCAAAGGCCTTTCTCCCAAGGAAAACAGGGATATACCGCCCCTAAACTATGATCGCGTGTATCGCCTGAAACAACGCCTGGGCGATTTTCCGGTGCTGATAAACGGCGGCATCAAATCGCTCGACGAGTGCGAAACCCATCTTCGGCACACCGACGGCGTGATGCTCGGTCGAGCCGCGTATCACGATCCAATGATTTTGGGCGTCACCGACGCGAAAATATTCGGCGGGAAGCGCGCTCCGGTGACGCTCGACGACATAGAAATCGCCATGACAGCTTATGCCGAAGTCGAGCTGGCCAAAGGCACACGCCTCAACCAGATTACCCGTCACATGCTCGGTCTGGCCAACGGGCTGCCCGGCGCAAGGCGGTTCCGGCAGATCCTGAGCGTCGAGGCCTGCAAGCCCGGGGCCGGGCCCGAGGTGATTGCCGCGGCATTCGCCCAGATCGATCAGTCAGCGGTTGCCGCTCGCGTGGCTTAGAGCATTTCAGCGCTTCTTCGAATCGCTTCAATTGCTCTAAGTCCTTGTTTTGTCGCGCTTCCGAACCGGATAAGTGGTGCCCACTTATCCTGGAAGCGCTCGAGCCCACTCAGTCCTGCTTGCGTGCCACGACGAAAAGGGCGCGATCCTTGCCGGGCTTCCACCGATGGACGATCTCGAATCCCGGGCGCTTGATCCTGGCGATCACCTCGTCGGTACTCATGACCTTGAGTATCGGCAGCAGGCCCACGGCGCGGCCAATCGGGGCCAGTACCTTGAAATAGCTCATCGTATCGCCAAGGCATGCCGTGCTGGAGACGAAGTATCCACTAGGCGCCAGCATGCGATGCACCTTGGCGATCACCGCATCGGGATCGCTGAGCAGATGCAGGATGCTCATGCCGAGCACCATGTCATAGGGTCGGTCCGGGAGTGGCAGGGTGGTGATGTCGGCGCGCTCGAAGGTGACATTGGTAATTTCGGCCTCGCGAGCCCTTCGGCGCGCCTTCTCCAACATGCGATCGGAAAAATCGATCGCCCGGATATGCGCCACAAACGGCGCATGCTTGATGGCGGTTCCCCCAGTGCCGCACCCGAATTCGAGCAGCTCCATGTCGGACCGCAGATAGCCCTGCGTCACCTTGAGTTTGGTCTGGTAATCGTCCTCATGGGTGATCGGCAGCCGCGCATATTTGTCCGCCGTCCTGTCCCAGAACCTGCTGGTCGCAGCCATGGCGTCTCCCTCCGGTCGCATTGAAGAAGACCAGATTACCTCAGTCTTTCTCATAGAGAAATTGCGCAATTTTGTACGAGTGTTATACATTATTGCATGAATACGACCGCGCCGGGCTTTGACTGGAACCAGATGCGTGCCTTCCTCGCGACCATCGAGGCGGGCTCATTATCGGCTGCGGGCAGGGCATTGGGCCTGACCCAGCCGACGCTGAGCCGGCAGATCGCTGCGCTCGAAGAGGATCTGGGGCTGTTGCTGTTCGAACGGGTGGGGCGGCGTCTGAATTTGACCGACGCCGGACGGCGGCTGGCCGAGCAGGCTCGGATCATGGGCGCGGCGGCCGATCGCGTAGCCATAACGGCATCGTCCCAATCGCAGGCACTCGAAGGTCGCGTGCGGATAACCGCGGTCGACATTCTGGCTGCCCATGTCCTCCCCCCTGTTCTGCAAAAACTCTATGCAATGGCGCCGGGAATCGAAGTCGAAATCATCGCTTCCAATTCGATCGACGACCTGATGCGGCGCGAGGCCGATATCGCCATTCGTCACGTTCAGCCCGATCATGCCGATCTCATCGCGCGCCGATGCCGGGATACGGAGGTTGCGCTTTATGCAGCGACGTCTTTTCTTGAAAAATTCGGGCGTCCGACCCGGCCCGGCGATCTGTCCGAAGCGCCCTTTATCGGCTTTGCGCCCGACGATTCCATCGATCAGGAGCTCAATAAACGCGGCATACCTGTTACCCGGGGAAATTTTCGCTGGCTGTGTGTCAGTTCGCTCGTCGGGCTGGAACTGATCCGGCGCGGATTGGGCGTCGGGCTGACATTTGCCGACGCGGCGGATCAGTTTCCCGACCTTGAGCGCGTCTTGCCCGATATGGAGTCCTTGGCGGCACCGATATGGCTCACTGTGCATCGTGAATTGCGCACCAGCCCGCGCATGCGCATCGTTTTCGACCTGTTGGCCGAAGCGTTTGGGTCAGGAACGGGGGCTAGTCGTGAAGCTCAAGAGAATCCTGACTGACCGTGTAGCGCGATAGCGTTTCGAGGAAAGTCATGCCTAGTAGCGAGGTTTCGAGCGCATTGTCCTCGACCACGAAGGCGCGGATGTTGCGGCGCACGATGTTGCCCACTTCGATTTGCTCGATCCGGACAGGAGCGGCGGTGCCCGTGCCGTTGGCGGTCTGAACTGGAATGGTATAGCGTAGGCTGTCGGTATCTATGCCGGCTGCGTCCGCATCGACGTGGGAAAGGACCACTGCGCTCGCGCCAGTATCGAATATCATGGGGATATTGGTGCCGTTGATACGGGTATCTACGCTAAAGCTGCCACCGAAGGAGCGCGAAATATGGACGTTCCCTGTCTGTGGATCGACGATTGCCGCACCAGGTTGCAAGGCACCGACCACCCTCTGGCCCATCCGTTCAATATCGCTGCGATAGGTGTAACCAAGCACCAGGATTCCGCCGATGGCGATCCAGATCACAAAGCCCGATATGATTTCGCCCAACCTGTGCCGCCGTCCGATCAGTGCGCTGGCAACAAGGGTTCCGATGACCACGAGCGGAATGGCGCTCGCTGTCTGCGCTTGCGTTAGTCCGAAGACAGCACCGGCGTCGGCGCTGATGGCGACGGCAAGGCCGACCACGATCAGGATGGCAAAAGCGACAAAGAGCATGAACGATCCAAAAGGGTTCAACCGGCGATGATACGCATAAAGGTTGCCAATAGGGCAATTTCAAGCAGCGCCTGCAAAGCGCCGATGAGATCGCCCGTTTGACCACCCACCAGCCGGTCACAAAGCCGTGTCCATCCAAACGCGATGCCTGAGGCGAGAACCACTCCCACAACAGCACCGAGAAGGCCCGCGAACACAACGGCGAGTCCTCCAGCGATAACCAGAGCCAGAACGAGACCAACGGTAAAAGCGTTCCCTGACAGACGACCCGCCGTGGCCGAAGCGCCATTGGCGCGGGCAGGGGGCAGGGCCATCGCGATATAAAGACCGCCGGACCGTGCCAATACCCCGGCCGCCAGCCAGGCCATGGCTGCCGTCACCCCGTCATGGGCCGTCAGAGCCGATAGGGTCGCAACCTTGAAACCTACGACCAAAACGATGGCCAGAACGCCATAGGTGCCGTGGCGGCTGTCCTTGAGGATGTCCAGCCGGCGCTCAACGCTATTGCCGCCAAACAGCCCATCGGCGGCATCCGCCATGGCGTCCTCGCTCATTGCGCCGGTCACCATGGCCGAGCAGGCAACGGCGGCAATTGCCGAAAACAGGGGCGGGAAACCCGCTGCGGTACATGCCATCAGGACACCGGCCGGCACGATGCCGATCAACAGGCTGGCTAGCGGCAACGCCCGCGCAATGCGATCGAGATTGGGCAATGCATGGGGGAGCCCCCCCGTCGGCAGGCGCGAGAAAAAGCGCAATGCCATGACCAGGTCGGTCATCGGATTTGCCCTTTCGACGGCCGACCTGTGCTCGCCCGTCGACCCACCTCGCTCGTTGGCATCGCTCAATTGCGTTTTTCCCCGTTTCGTCCCAAAAGGAGCACCCCTCATATCACTCGAATCCGGGAGCGACCATGTCTGCCCAAGCTTTCACCGATTTCCACGATCTCCTGATGCTCGGCCCGGATGGCGATGAGGCGGCGGTTGCGGCGGTAAAGGCGCGAGATGCGCAATTGACCAAGCCCGCCGGATCGCTCGGCGAGATGGAATTTCTGGTCGAGCACATGGCTCGCTGGCAGGGCAAGGCCGAACCGACTTTCGAAGACCCCATGGTCGCGATTTTTGCCGCCAATCACGGGGTGACCGATCAGGGCGTTTCGGCTTTTCCACGCGATGTGACCAAGCAGATGGTGAACAATTTCACCAAGGGCGGAGCAGCGATTTCCCAGATCTGCGCGCTTCATGAGATCAATTTGCGCGTCTTCGAATTGGCGCTCGATGTGCCGACCGGAGACATAACTGTCGTTCCCGCGATGGACGATCGCACCTGCGCGGCAACTATAGCCTACGGCATGGAAGCTATTGCCGGCGACGTGGATCTGTTGTGCATCGGTGAAATGGGGATCGGCAACACCACGGTCGCTGCAGCGATCTATGCAGCGCTCTATGGCGGTACCGGCGCCGATTGGGTGGGACGCGGGACCGGCGTTGACGATGCGGGCCTTAAGCGCAAGGCCGATGCGGTGGATCGCGCGCTGACCCGTCACGCCGGTCGCCTCGATACGCCGTTCGAAATTCTCGCCAATCTTGGCGGGCGTGAAATCGCCGCCATGGTCGGCGCCATAATTGCCACGCGCCATCAGAAGGTGCCCGTCATCGTCGACGGATTCGTGGCAACGGCGGCGGCGGCTATTGCGCATGCGGTCAATCCGGCTGCGATCGATCACTGCCTGTTCGGCCACGTTTCGGCTGAAGGCGGGCACGCGAGCGTACTCGCAAAAATTGATGCAAGGCCATTGCTCAATCTTGGCATGCGGCTGGGAGAGGGCAGTGGTGCCGCTCTCGCGGCTGTCATGTGCAAGACGGCCCTTCACGTACACAAGAACATGGCGACTTTCGCCGAAGCTGCCGTCGACGAGAAACTGGGCTGATCGGGCCTGCGAAATCGCTGCGGACTGGTGCTTTTCTCACCTGTCGGGAGCCCGTTAAGTAAACACCGTTCTTGCGGAGAAATGCCATGTATGCGCTTTATATCGCCAATAAGAACTATTCCTCCTGGTCGTTGCGGCCCTGGGTGCTTCTCAAAACGCTCGGCATTGCCTTTGATGAGCGCTTCGTTCCCTTTCTCCAGGGCTCCAGCTACGAGGAGTTCCGCAAGTTCTCTCCCACTGGCCTCGTGCCTTGCCTCGTGGATGGCGATCTGACGGTCTGGGACTCGCTGGCGATAACCGAGTATGTCGCCGAGGATCATTCTCGAGTCTGGCCCGCCGACCGGGCGGCGCGCGCCTGGGCGCGCTCGGCGACAGCGGAGATGCATTCGGGATTTTCGTCGCTGCGCAACATATGCGGGATGAACGTTGGGGTCAGAGTGCGCATGCATGAGATCAGCGCGGGACTGCAAGCCAATCTGGACCGCATAGATGAACTCTGGAACGAGGGGCTGTCGCGCTTCGGCGGGCCGTTTCTTGCCGGCACCACGTTTACTGCGGTCGACGCGTTCTTTTGTCCGGTTGCGTTCCGTATCCAGACCTACGGGCTTAAGCTCAGCGATACCTCGCTGGCCTATGTCGAGCGTTTGCTGGAATTGCCCGCCATGAAAGAATGGTATGAGGCCGGACTGGCCGAAACCATCCGCGACGAGCCACACGACGCCGAGATTGGTCTGGCTGGAACGCTGGTCGAGGACTTGCGGGCCGTCTAGGAGGCTTCGGAGTAAATCTCGAGCCTGTTGCGCTTCTCGACAACGGGCGCGATGCCTTCCATGACGCGCGCGCGCGGGAAGGTGGCGATCACTTCGGTACCGAAGCGCAGCTTGGAGAACAGGTCGAACCGGCCCTGATGAAGGTCCATGATCTTCTGGACGATGGGCAGGCCCAGTCCGGCACCCTGCTCGGCGGTCTTTTGCGCCAGCGAACCCTGGCCGAAAGACGACAGCACTGTCTCGATTTCTTCTTCGGGGATGCCGGGGCCGTTGTCGACCACCGAGATGAATTGCCCGCCATCGGCCGAGCGCCCCACACTCAGCATGATCTTGCCCGATTGCGGAGTGAATTTGATGGCATTTGAGAGGAGGTTTAGGACAACCTGACGCGCGGCCCGCTCGTCGCCCCAGATTTTGGGGAGTGCCTCGCCGGCGTCGAACTGAAGATCGACATTTTTCGAGCGCGCCCGGATTTCGAGCATACGCCGGCAATCGTCTGAGATATCGACAAGCGAAATCGCTTCTTCGTTGAGGTCGTATTTCCCCGCCTCGATGCGCGAGAGATCGAGCAACTCGTTGATAAGGGTCAGCAGGTGCTGCCCGCTCGCATGGATGTCTCCGGCATATTCCTTGTATTGGGGAACGGCGTGGGCGCCCAACAGCTCGGATTTGAGCACTTCGGAAAAGCCGATAATGGCGTTGAGCGGCGTGCGCAGCTCGTGGCTCATGGTGGCGAGAAAACGCGACTTGGCGATATTGGCCTGCTCGGCATGACGGCGCGCTTCGTCCGACATCGTGCGCGCTTCTTCAAGCTCAAGGATCAGAGCGTCTTTCTCCCATTGATGCTCGAGATTACCGATTTCGGACCTGTAGAGTTGTCTGGTGAGAAACAGAAAAAAGAAGAACGCCCCGATGGTCACGACGGACATGGCGTAATTGAGCGTGCCGCCGCTCCAGATCAGCATTGCCGCAACCGAAACTGTTCCGGGGAATGTGGTGACGAGAGTGGCGCTGGGCAGGGTGCGCGTGGCCACAGCGTTCGCGGCAACGCCGACCAGCAGCATCGCAAAGATAATGATCTGTATGTCCTGACCACCACCCCCGATGGTGAGAACCGGCAGAGTTGCCCAGGACAGCCCCGTGATCGTTTCAGCGATGATGAAGGTCTGGGTCCAGCGGCGAGGATTGAACTTGGCAGAACTCTGCCTGCGGAACCGTCGGCAGATCATGGCGACGCCGAGATTTGCAATGCCAACGACGCTGGCCCAAAGCGCAGCAATTACAGGATCGATCCAAAGAACCGCGGCGAGCGAGAGAATGCTCAACAGCACCAAGGTGGGCACAAGGCTCGTTAACCGGGCGTTGGCGTATTCGGCGAGCAATTCGTAGTCGAAAGTGGCTCGTGTACCCGAGCTTGAGGTTAGTTTCTGGCGCGCATCGAGAACCGCACGCTGAACCGTTCGACGCGACTCTCCCCGGCGCGGCACTTCCGTTGCACGGTTTGGCTGGCTGGACGCCATCTAACTCTCGTTACGCTACTTAACTGCTCATCGGGTCGGCAAAAAAACGAGCCCGCCCGTACACGAACCACAACGCTAAGCCACGCGTGGTTAACAGGACGTTGAACGGAACCGAACAGTTAGACGCAATCTTCACCATACCTGGCTGGAAGCCCATTGGCCGGCCGATTGCGGGTGCAAAGAAGGAAGGAAATAACCATCAACAAGCCTTGAGTGCTTTGCCTTGACACGGGCAATGCCGGCACGTCAAATGCCGGTTCGAGGCGGACGATTTTCCAGAATACTGGAAATTTTCGTTGATTTTAAGAATACTATTTCAGGGGCTTCCATGGCGCTCGACAAACTCGACCGCAAAATTCTCCAGCTTTTGCAAAAGGATGCCACGACGCCCGTGGCTGAAATCGGCCGCAAGGTCGGTCTTTCGACCACGCCTTGCTGGCGTCGCATCCAGAAAATGGAGGAAGAAGGGATCATCAAGCGGCGTGTCGCCGTGCTCGATCCAGAAAAGGTCAATGCGGGCGTCACCGTTTTCGTCGCGGTCAAGACCAACGAACACAACGATGCCTGGCTGCGCAAATTCGCAGCCGTTGTCGAGGATTTTACCGAGGTCGTCGAGTTCTACCGCATGAGCGGAGACGTCGATTACCTTCTGCGCGTGGTCGTGCCGTCCATTCAGGCCTATGACATTTTTTACAAGAAGCTGATCTCCAAGATCGCGCTTTCCGATGTCAGCTCGTCCTTCGCCATGGAGCAGATCAAATATACGACGGCCCTGCCGCTCGAATTTGCAGTGGTCGGGGATTAGAGCGCGTCCAGCAAAAGTGGAAACGGTTTTGCGGTTCGGACGCGCGACGAAACAAGGACTTAGATCAAGTCCGCGATTCGAAGAAAAGCGGATTTGATCTAGCCGCCGGTCACCGACATGTGCCGGCCGACAGCCGGGGCCGAGCGGCGCTCGATCACGAAATCATGGCCTTTGGGCTTGAGAACCATCGCGCGATCAAGCGCGGCATCGAGCCCCTCTGGTCCGCCCTCGCGCAAGGCGGCGCGTAGATCGACGCGGTCCTCCTGGCCCAGGCACATATAGAGCTGGCCCGTGCAGGTCAGCCGCACGCGATTGCAGCTTTCGCAGAAATTGTGGCTCAGCGGCGTGATGAAACCGATGGTGCCGCCGGTCTGTTCGACCCGCATGTATCGGGCCGGGCCTCCTGTGCGCTTGGCGATCGGGGTGAGTGTAAATCGCTCGGCAAGCCGATCGCGGACGGTACGCAGCGAAAGGTGGGTGTCCGCGCGATCGAAACTCACCTCACCGAGCGGCATTTCCTCGATCAGGGTCAGTTCGAACCCCTCCGAGTGGGCCCATTCGAGCATGGGCAGGATTTCGTCTTCGTTGACGCCTTTTATCGCCACCATGTTGAGCTTGACCGAAAGTCCCGCATCACGCGCCGCATAGATGCCATCAAGCACCTGGGGCAGGCGTCCGCGCCGCGTAATCGCTGTAAACTTTTCGCCATCGAGCGTATCGAGCGAGACGTTGACCCGGCGCATGCCCAGCTCGACCAGGCGCTCGGCATGCTTGGCGAGCTGGCTGCCATTGGTGGTGAGCGTCAACTCGTCGAGTTCGCCTTGCGCCAGATGGTTTTCTGAAAGCGATTCGATGAGTTTGATAATGTCACGGCGCACCAACGGCTCTCCGCCCGTCAGTCGAACCTTGCGGACCCCGCGCCTGACGAAGGCGCCGATAACCTCCTGGATTTCCTCGAAGCTGAGCACCTCGCTCTTGGGCAGGAAAACCATGTCTTCGCCCATGCAATAGGTGCAGCGGAAATCGCAGCGGTCGGTGACCGAAACCCGCAGGTAGGTGACATGTCGGCCGAAATTGTCGACGAGGGGGCGCTGGATCGCTTGATTTGTCATGGCACGAATATAGGCGCTATTGCCCTTCGCGGAAAGCCGCGCGTGTCGCTGGGATGTGAGCATCGACATTGGTAGCGTTGACAGATGCTCCGAACTGCCGTTCTAGAGGCAAAACCGGGAGATTTTGAACGTGAGTGAAGACCTTAAGCGCCAGGCGGCTCAAGCGGCCATGTCGGAAATTCGCTCGGGAATGCGGATCGGGCTCGGCACCGGCTCGACAGCCCGCCATTTTGTCGATTTGCTTGGCGCCGAGGTGGCAAAGGGCTTTGAATGTCTTTGCGTGCCGACATCGGAGGTGACTGCGGCGCAAGCGAAGGGGCTCGGCATTCCTCTGACCACGCTCGATGATATCGATAGTCTCGACGTTACCGTCGATGGCGCCGACGAGATCGATCGGAACTTCCAGCTCATTAAAGGCGGCGGCGGGGCGCTGCTGCGCGAAAAGATCGTGGCGGCGGCATCGGCGCGAATGATCGTGATCGCAGACGAAACCAAGCTCGTCGATACGCTCGGCAGGTTTGCGCTGCCCATCGAGGTCAATCTTTTTGGCCTCACCGCAACCGAAAGGGCGATTGCCGGCGTCATGGCCAGGTTCGACGCTCTGGGCGGGAAAACATTGCGGAAAAGAGCGGATGGCGAGACCTTTGTGACCGATGGCGGTCACTATATCGTGGACGCATCTTTTGGCCGTATTTCCGACGCAGAAGCTCTCTCTTCAGCGCTGCTCGAAATTCCTGGTGTCGTCCAGCACGGGCTGTTCATCGATTTGTGTTCCGACGCCTATCTTGCTACCTCCGGGGGGACGATTAAGCTCTCCGAGCATGTGAAATCATAACCCGCTCATATCAAGGGACCGTACGCAAAATGACCTTCCTGCCCACTCTGCGCCGGCTCGCTGCGGCGCTCATCTTGTCCGGCACCGCTCTAGTGGCGGCAGCTCCCGCCAATGCGCAACAGGAAATTTCGCCCGAGCATCTGGCAAAGGCGCGCGAATATGTGGACATGACTGATTCCGCCCAGCTCTATGAACGCACCCTCGTCGAGATGGGCTTGCGCGTCATGCGGCTGATGATCCAGGAAGACCCTTCGCTGCGCGATCCGCTGATCAACGCGCTGCAGACCGTGTATGACGGCTACCTGCTCGATCGCGATCCGCTCTACAATCAGTTCGCGCGCATCTATGCCATCCGCTTTTCGCTCGAAGAACTTGAACAGATTCTGGATTTCTACGGCACGCCGGTCGGCCAGAAGCTGCTGAGCCAGAATGCGGGCATCAACGAGGATCTCCAGTTGGCACTTGGCGTGTGGAGCCGCAACACCGGCAATGAGTTCCTCTCCAGGGTGCGCGCCGAGCTGCGCAACCAGGGATACAATGCCCCCGAGGTCGAGGCGCCGGCACCTGAGGAAGAGGAAGCCACGCCGCAATAAGGTTTGGCTCTTGACGTTTGGTTTTACCCCCGTCCGCCAGGACGGGGGTTTTTTTGTGTGCGCTGGGCGCCTATATCGTTTCGTCAAAACACAGCAGCCGTGCGGGGTCCCATGGGCGAGAAGTTTGATTTGGTCGTGATCGGTGGCGGGTCGGGGGGCGTACGTGCGGCGCGGGTTTCCGCCCAATTGGGGGCCAAGGTCGCAATCGTGGAAGAATATCGCTACGGAGGCACCTGTGTCATTCGTGGCTGTGTTCCCAAGAAACTTTTCGTTTATGCGTCGCGCTTTGGCGACCTCTTCGACGTGGCTCCGAGCTTTGGCTGGACGGTCGACGCATCGTTCGACTGGCCAACACTGCTGGCCAACAAGGACAGGGAAATCGGCCGGCTCGAAAAAATATATGAAACGATGCTCGATGGTTCTGGCGTGACGACGTTCAAGGCCCGCGCCACCATAACCGGCCCGAATGCGGTCAGGCTGTCGACTGGTGAGGAACTGGAAGCCGAGCGAATTCTGCTCGCCACCGGCGGCGCCCCTTTCAAGCCCGATATCGAAGGCAGCGATCTCGGCATCACATCGAACGAAGCCTTCCACCTCGAAAGTTTGCCAAGGACGATTTTGATTGAGGGCGGCGGATATATCGCTGTGGAGTTCGCGACGATCTTTGCCGGTCTTGGCGTTGATACGACGCTGGTCTATCGCCGGGACAAGATTCTGCGGGGTTTCGATCACGACGTGCGCGATGGCCTCGAAGACGCGTTGCGGGAGCGCGGCGTGCGGCTCCGTTACGGCTACCACATCTCGAAGCTGCGCAAGGACGGGGAGGGTATCTGCGTCTCGTTTTCCCACGACGAGGAAGCAACCTTTGATAAGGTCATGTTCGCCACGGGCCGCCACCCCAATACCGCAGACCTTGGCCTCGAGGCAGCTGGGGTCCAGCTTGACCAGGCCGGCGCGGTCGTTGTCGACGAATATTCCCGGTCCTCAGTGCCCTCAATCTATGCGGTGGGGGATGTGACGGGCCGAGCGGCCCTGACACCGGTGGCGATCAGGGAAGGGGCGGCGTTCGCACAGACCGTTTATAACAACACCCCGACCACCGTGCCCTATCAGTTGATCCCCACTGCGGTGTTTTCCGAACCCGAAATCGGAACGGTGGGAATGAGCGAGGAAGCCGCCGCCGAGCATTGCCGTTCCATCGATATCTATATCGCCCGCTTCCGCCCGATGATGAATACGCTGTCTGATCGGCAGGAAAAAATGCTGCTCAAGCTCATCACCGAAACCGATACCGGCCGGATTTTGGGCTGTCATATCCTCGGACCGGGAGCCGGTGAGATGATCCAGCTCGTTGCCATTCCTCTGGGCATGGGTGGGACAATGGCCGATTTCAATCACGCCATTGCCGTACACCCGACGGCAGCGGAAGAGCTGGTGACCTTCAAGTCACCCAGCTATCGTGTGGTCGATGGCGAAAAGTGCAATCCGTAATCCACGCGCGGGCAGGTCGCGTTGTTCGACCATAGAATACTTGGCATAGGGGGCGGTAATTGGTAAACCGCCGGACCTTCCCGGCTACTCGGGAAGGCGAACCATTTATTAAGCGAGTGAAACGATGAGCACGTGGACACCTGACAGTTGGAGGACGAAACCGATCCTGCAGGTCCCGACCTATCCGAGCCAGACAGAGCTTGAATCGGTCGAGGCCCGGCTCGCTTCGTTTCCCCCCTTGGTTTTTGCAGGCGAGGCGCGCGACCTCAAGGCCAATCTGGCCGAGGTTGCGGCCGGTCGCGCCTTCCTGTTGCAGGGCGGCGATTGCGCCGAGAGCTTTGCCGAGCACCATGCCGACCATATCCGCGATTTCTTCCGTGTTTTCCTGCAGATGGCCGTGGTTCTGACTCATGGTGCGTCCAAGCCGGTGGTCAAGGTTGGTCGGATTGCCGGCCAGTTTGCCAAGCCCCGTTCGGCCGATACCGAAACCATCGATGGCGTGGAACTGCCCTCCTACAGGGGCGATATCATCAACGGGATTGATTTCACGCCCGAGGCGCGCATCCCCGATCCCAATCGCCAGCTCGAGGCCTACCGGCAGTCGGCGGCGACGCTCAATCTGCTGCGTGCGTTTTCTGCCGGCGGCTTTGCCAATCTCTCGCGCGTTCACGAATGGACAATGGGCTTCGTCAAGGACTCCAATTGGTTTCCCCGTTACGAGGAAGTCGCCCAGAAGATCGACGATGCCATTGAGTTCCTTGGCGCTCTTGGGCTGAGCCCCGAAAATACGCCCGTGCTGCGGGAAACCAAGTTCTTCACCTCCCACGAGGCGCTGCTGCTTGGCTACGAGCAGGCCATGACGCGTCGGGATTCGATCACCAATGATTGGTACGCCACGTCGGGCCACATGATCTGGATCGGGGATCGCACCCGCAACCCCGACCATGCCCATGCCGAGTATTTCCGTGGTATCCACAATCCGATCGGCGTGAAATGCGGCCCATCCATGTCGTCCGATGATTTGAAACGGCTCATGGACGTCCTCAACCCCAAGGACGAGGCGGGTCGCCTGACGTTGATTGCGCGATTTGGCTCCGACAAGGTCCAGGAGCACCTGCCGCGCCTTATTGAAACGGTCAAGTCCGAGGGTCGCACTGTCGTCTGGTGCTGCGACCCTATGCACGGCAACGTCATAAAGGCCTCGTCGGGCTACAAGACGCGCCCGTTCGATCGTATCCTTTCCGAGGTGAAGTCGTTCTTTGACATTCACCGCGAGCTGGGCACGGTCGCCGGTGGCGTCCATGTGGAGATGACCGGCCGCGACGTTACCGAATGCACCGGCGGCGTATCGGCGGTGACCGAAGCGTCTCTGTCGGACCGCTACCACACCCATTGCGACCCGCGCCTCAACGCCAGCCAGGCACTTGAGCTTGCCTTCCTCATCGCCGAGGAAATGCATGGCCAGCGGACCAATGGACCGGCTAAGGCTGTCGGTTATTGAGATCGCCCAATACTGTTGAACGGGAAAAGGCGCTGTTGATGAACAGCGCCTTTTGTTTATCCATTTAGCCAACATTAACCCTAACGGGCCCATAACCAAGACGAATGAAACTGTATCGCGTCGTTCGGAGGGCTCAATGTCGCGTCTTCTCACAGGTCTTGCCGTGGGCCTTTTGTCTGCCGCTGCCAGCGGGCAGGTCGCGGCCGCCGATTGGGGCGTTCCGCAGGAACCGGTTTTCAAGCCCGCCTATCCCGTCGATATGATGCCTTATGAAGACAGCCTCGATTTCGAGGCTGGAATTCGGTACTTCTACGGCATGGGTGGGCAACGTGCGACCTTTGGTGGGGGCGCAGACTATACCGCCGACGATGCGAGCCATTTCATTGAATTTCATGGGCGTATCAACGACCATTCAACCAACACATATGTAGTTGGCAATATCGGCTATGCCGCGGTTATCGATGGCACATACGAAACCCCGCTAAGTGGCGAGTTATCTACAGATTCTGGACGCATCGCTTATGGCGGAGCGGACTTCGGCTATCTGCCGTTCAAGGCCGAGTCCATAGGGCTCGGTGCTTTCATCGGCTATCAATATCTCAATGAATCCATCGACATGGGCCGCTCCGAGTTTTACACGCCTTCCGGTGGTCTGGACAGCGAGCAGAACCTCCTCGAGGTGCATGGTTTGCGGCTCGGCGTCACGGCGCAGGCCGATGTCAATGACCAGTTCGATGTGCGGATCGACGCTGCCGCCATTCCCTACGCCTCGCTGTCCGGCATTTATGGCCCGTTCGGCGCTAGTGTCGACGGCATAAATCCAGGACTTGGTTCTGCCGCCCGTATTTCGGGTCATTTGTACGGTGGCGCCGCAGAGGCGATGGTCGGGTTCAAGGCGACCGACAATATTAAAATCCGCGCAGGAGCAAGAGGCTACTATCTGACTGGCCCCACCGAAACCTACTACGAAACCAGAAACGCGGATGGTAGCAATGGTCAGGGCTACGTCGTCGAAGGCGACATCGAACTGATGCGCTGGGGTCCGTTCATCGAACTGACCGGCACCTTCTAGAATCTCAGCCATCTGATCACGGCCGAGCCGGGCGGTTTTCGCAGCCCGTCTTTGTTGTGCGCCGCCTTGCCCTCGGCCGCCGTGCACTATAAGTCTGGCGCGCTTCTCATGACTGCCGGACATAGAATTTCGTGACCGATACGCTCCGCATTGCTCTCGCCCAACTGAACCCCAGGGTCGGCGCGATCGCCGAAAATCTCGCAACAGCGCGCCAGGCGCTAGCAGAGGCCGAGGCGGCGGGCGCCGACATTTTGATGTTCACCGAACTCTACCTCACCGGATATTTCCCTGAGGATCTGTTGTTCAAGCACCAGTTCGTAACCGAGGCGATGGAGGCCGCGCGCGCGCTTGCGCGCGAGACGAAAGGGCTAAACGTCTCGGTCCTGCTACCCACTGTCTGGAGCACGGACGGAAAGCTCTACAACAGCGTTGTCCTTGCCGAGGACGGGGCGATCATCGACCGGCGGAACAAGGTCGAGTTGCCCAATGACGATGTATTTTACGAAAAGCGCTATTTCACCGCCGGTGATTTGCCCGAACCGATAACCATCAAGGGACTGTCGGTGGGCGTTCCGATCTGCGAGGACGTTTGGCATCCGCTGGTTTGCAGCGCGCTCGCCCAGAGCGGTGCCGAAATTCTTCTTTGCCCCAACGGCTCACCCTATTGGCGCAACAAGCAACGCCTACGGCTCGAACTGGTCCGCCAGCGCGTCGAGGAAACCGGATTACCCATACTCTATTCCAACCAGATTGGCGGACAGGACGAACTGGTCTTCGATGGTGCGAGCTTCGGAATCAATCCCGACGGCTCCATGGCCTTCCAAGGCAAGAGCTTCGTGCCAGACATGGTGCTTTCGGACTGGCAGAAAGGGGAGAGCGGCTGGCATTGTGTCGAGGGGCATGTGACCGAACTGGTGCCCGTCAATGAAGCGCCGTGGCACGCGGCGATGCTCGGGCTTCGGGACTATGTGCACAAGAACGGTTTCAAATCGGTCGTCATGGGGCTGTCGGGAGGCATAGATTCCGCGGTGGTCGCGGCACTGGCCGTCGATGCACTGGGTGCCGAAAACGTCCACTGCCTGATGCTGCCTTATCGCTACACATCGGAGGCCAGCCTGCGCGACGCAAAAGCGTGCGCCGAAACGCTCGGGGTCCGCTACGATATCGTGCCGATCGGCGCCCCGGTCGACGCGGTCAATGAAAATCTTGCCAAAGTATTCGAGGGCCGCGCTCCCGATATCACCGAGGAAAACCTTCAATCGCGCATGCGCGGCACCATTTTGATGGCGGTCTCCAACAAGTTGGGCTCGCTGCTGATTACCACGGGCAACAAGTCCGAGATGGCGGTTGGCTACGCCACGATCTATGGCGACATGAACGGCGCCTACAACCCGATCAAGGACATGCTCAAGATGCAGGTCTATGGGCTGGCCGAATGGCGCAATTCCTACTATCCGACCGACGTGCGCGGGCCAGCGGGCGTGGTCATCCCCCCCGAGATTATTTCCAAGGCGCCAAGCGCCGAATTGCGGCCCGACCAGACCGATCAGGATTCCCTGCCGCCCTATCCGGTGCTCGATGCGATCATCGAGGCTCTGATCGAAGAGGAATTGTCGCTGGCCGAAATCGTTGCAAAGGGGTTCGATGCAGACCTGGTCAAACGCATCGAGCGGCTGATCTATGTCGCCGAGTTCAAGAGGCGCCAGTCGGCCCCCGGACCCAAGCTCACGGCCAAGGCATTCGGTATTGGGCGGAAATACCCGATCACTTCGGGGTATCGTGACGGGAGCATCGCAAAATGAATGTTGTCGTTCGCTATGCGCCCTCGCCGACGGGCCGCCTGCATTTGGGCAATGCCCGCCCGTTGATCCTCAACTGGCTGTTCGCGCGCAAGAATTCGGGCAAGTTCATCCTGCGTTTTGACGACACCGACACGGCTCGCTCAACCGAAGCGTTTGCAAAGGGCATCGAAGCCGACCTCGATTGGCTGGGCATCTTGCCCGACATCAAGGTGCGCCAGTCAGATCGGCTCGATCTCTATGATGTCGCACGCGACAGACTGATCGCCGACGGGCGGCTCTATCCGGCCTATGAAACTGCCGATGAACTTGATCGAAAGCGCAAGCGCGCCCGCGCCCTGGGCCGCCCGCCGATCTACGATCGCGCCGCGCTCGGCCTGACGGACGAGGACAAGGCGAAGTTCGAGGCCGAAGGTCGTAAGCCTCATTGGCGGTTCAGGCTCGACGGGCGCGCCGTGAACTTTGACGACCTCATCAAGGGCAATCAGACGGTCAATACCAGTTCGATGTCGGACCCCGTGGTGATCCGCGAGGACGGCAGCTATCTCTATACCTTCACCTCGGTCGTCGATGATATCGATATGGGCGTCACCCATATCATCCGCGGCGAGGACCACGTCTCCAACACCGGGACGCAGATCGAGCTTTTTGAGGCGCTCGGGGCGCCAGCGCCTGTTTTCGGGCATCATAACCTTCTGACCGATTCTGAAGGTCAGGGGTTTTCCAAGCGGCTCGGTTCGCTCTCGCTCGGCCAGTTGCGTGAAGACGGCTACGAGCCGCTGGCGGTTGCCATAATGGCGTCGATCACCGGCACCTCTCTGCCGGTTGAGCCCTATCCCGACCTTGATTCCATTGCTGAAAGGCTTGAGTTCTCGATGATCTCGCACGGCTCGGCGCGCTTTGATCCCGCAGAGCTTGAAACCCTCAATGCGCGCCTCGTTCATGCAATGGATTTTGCGGCGGTGCACGACCGGTTGGGTCCTGTCGAGGGCCTGACCGAAGCGGCGTGGCTCGCGCTACGCGAAAACGTCTCAAGGCTGTCGCAGGTTGTCCCGCTCTACCAAGAGGTGGTTGTCAATGCCACGCCAATCGTGGCGGACGAAGACAGGGACTTCATCGCTCTGGCTCGGGAAACCTTGCCCGACGAGCCCTGGGACGAAACCACGTGGGGGCAGTGGACGGGCCTTCTCAAGGAAAAGTCGGGCCGCAAGGGTAAGACACTTTTCCTGCCGCTGCGTCTGGCACTGACCGGCAGGCACGAAGGCCCCGAGCTTAAGGCTCTTCTGCCGGTTCTGGGACGTAAGGCGTCTCTGGCCCGACTATCCTGACGGCCCTGTCGCCGAAATCAACGACCCGCATATCCGGCCCCTCAAGATCGGGCTGCTCAAAGGCCGGCTCGGCGGTGCCATCCTCCCTTGGGCGTGGGCGCGGCAACGGTACATAGACCAGATCCGCGACGACCGTTTCGATCTGCTGCGTCCCGCCGCGCGGGTCGGGCTGGGGCAGGGGGAATTCGAGGTCGCCGAACGCAATTACAGCCCGCGACTGCGCCCCCTGATCGTTAAGGGCGATCGTCCCGACCGTCTCACGGGTTTGACACGAACAGCTGGTATCGATCTCCTCGCGGAAGCGAAACGCATAGGACATTGACCGGTACGGCGTGCCCGAAAGCGAAATCATGTCTTCGGGCTCTTCCCCCGGATTTCGATATGAAAACAGGGCGACCTCGGTTCCCGGGCACATCTCATGGCACCGTATGGCGTCCTGGGCGACATAATCGTCGGTGGTCGAGAAGCTGATCGGCCAATAAAATCCATCGCAGGTACGCACGCATACGGTGCGGCGGGTTTGCTGTGTGCTCCACGGATTGTAGGAACCGTCGATATAGTCGTATCCGCCACCGAAAATGTTATCGAGAAGGCCGCCCCGCGTTCCCTCATTGCCGAAGGTGACGCCAGACTGGCCCGCGGCACAGTCGTAACGCTGATAATCGGCCATGACCTGTTGATAGTTCTGGGCCATTGTCTGGCCCTCGCGTGCCATCGAGGTCAGTTGTTCGACCTGGCTGCGGCCCAGTGTAATAGCCTGCGCGATCGACTGGCACTGACCCGATAATGCCTGTCCGGCATTGAGCAGCTGCTGGCAGCCCGATGCGCTCCACTGGTTCTCTGCCTGCCGCACCTCGACCTGTCGGTTCTGGAGTTCGCGCACAATGCCGTTAAAGCTCTGAAACATCTGGTTGCGCTCGATGCCGCGCAGAATCGCGGTGATCTGGCCGCAATTCTGATTCTGCGCCATCGCGGCGGACATGCCGGCAAAAATGAAGGCAAGAGATGCCAGAACCGCGATCAGCAGGCGCACTGACCCGGCAAAGGAACAACGAACTGAAATCATACCGTCCATGTGATGCCCGCTGCGATCATTGCGATCCGCTTATCAGGCTTTTGTATCAACGCAAGGCTTTAACTGTGCCAAGGTATGAGCCATCTTAGCCGCCAATGCCAATCACTTCCGGTCTTATCCACTCATGAAACTCGTCACGCTGCGCAACGGTCGTCCCGACGGACATCTGGTTATCGTCTCGAAAGATCTTGCCCGTTTCGCATCTGCGGGGCGTATAGCCTCCAATCTGCAGGGAGCACTCGACGAATGGGAGCGCTGTGCGCCGATTTTGCGCGCCGTCAGCGACCAACTCAACAATGGCGAGATTGCGGGGATGCCGTTCGATCCGCGCGAGGCACTGGCGCCCTTGCCGCGCGCTTACCAGTGGATCGACGGTTCAGGCTATATGGTGCATCTCGACCGGGTCCGCACCCTCAAGGGCAGCCGCGACGAGGAACTGCAGGACGAACGCCCCTTGATGTATCAGGGCGGCTCGGACAGTTTCGCGTCGCCCTCAGCACCGATTGTTGTGCCCGAAGACGGTCTCGCTGTTGATTTCGAGGCGGAGGTGGTCGTGGTCACCGGGCATGTGCCAATGCGCCCGAGCAGAGAGGATGCCAGTTCTGCCATTCGACTGGTCGGGATATGCAATGATGTTTCCCTGCGCCGCCTGGTTCTCAATGACCTCCAGAACGGGTTCGGGTTTTTCCATGCCAAGCCCGCGACCAGCTTCGCTCCGATCTTTGTGACGCCAGACGAACTGGGGGAGAGCTGGAAGGATAACCGCCTTCACCTGCGCGTGCGCATTCACGTCAACAACAGTCTTTATGGTCAGCCCAATGCGGGCAAGGATATGCGGTTCGATTTCGCCGATCTGATTGTTACCGCCGCGCAAACGCGCGAACTCGGTGTGGGCACCATCATTGGGTCCGGAACGGTTGCCAATGCTCACGACGAGATATTGCCTATCAAGCATGACGGCATAGGCTTCGGCTGCATCGCTGAAGCCAGAACGGCCGAAAAAGCCAAGATCGGCAAGGCCCGCACGCCGTTCCTGGCGCTTGGCGACGTTGTGCGGATCAATGCCGTGGACGGGGATAGCCGCTCGGTCTTCGGTTCGATCGAGCAAACAGTAAGGCTGCTGGAACCGCTTGGGTGATTACCGCGTCTTGCGTTCGAGCATCAGTTCCACTCCATCAAGAAACCGCTCCAGCGCGAATTTGAACGTGCAGTGCGGGTCGCCGACGCCATATTCCGCTCCGGCAACAGGGCCGACACGCGATGAGACGAGATAGGCGGCATAGCCACCACTCATCATCGCTCATGCCCGTGGCGTTGCGGACGGTCTTTTCTCGGGCCGCGTTGTGCGCCAATACATCTGCTACCAATCGGAAGGGCCACAGTAGCGGGCGCCGCGATATGGTTGAGCATCAAATCGTGCAACTCGGCCTTTGAGGGGACGTGGGTATAAAACGACATCGGCGAGATGCCCTCGGCGTCGGCGACCCGCCGCGTCCTCACCGCCTCTATGCCCTCGGCGTCAGCAATTTCGACGGCTGCCTGCACGATCTGTTCGAGCGCGATTTTAGGTTTGGGGGCCCGGCGCGGGGCCCTGCCACGTCCCCATAACAGCTCAAGCAGTTTTACCGGGTCGCCCCCCGACCGGCGATGTCCTGACCCATTCGTGCTCCAAAAACAGCTCTTTACGCGCACAATGGGATGACAAACCTTGTGCGGCGTACTGTATTAGACGCGGGGCCGCCGATTTTGGCGACCCTCTAAAACTTTCCGTGATCGGGATGGTCGCAGCGCGTCAGTCGTGCCAGTCTTGCCTATCGGAACACGGGCAGTGGTTCCGATCCATCCGGCCCCGGATGGAAGACACTTTCTGACTAACTCCAAGGTCTCCGTTCTGGGGGTGGCGTGTCGGCGCCGCCCCTATTTTCATGCTTGATTTGGCTATTGTTCCCGTCCATTGTGCGCGCCATGAAAACCAATGGCCTGACCTGCATTATTGGCTGCACCATTATCCGCTGACGTAAGGTTGGCGGCGCGGTTTTCATGTTCCCGGCACAAAGGAGTGGACCCGCTGCCAGCAGCGTCAATTCCTGCGCTTGGGGATCTCATTTTATGCCGTCGCAACAGCCGACCCTGAAACTTCACAACACGCTGACCCGCGCCAAACAGGACTTTGTCCCCATCGATCGGGCCAATGTGCGCATGTATGTGTGCGGGCCGACGGTCTATGACTTCGCTCATATCGGCAATGCCCGCCCGGTCATCGTCTTCGACGTGCTGTTCCGCCTGCTGCGCCATCTCTACGGCGGCGATCACGTCACCTATGTGCGCAACATCACCGACGTCGACGACAAGATCAACGCGCGAGCGCTGCGCGACTATCCCGATCTGCCGCTCAACGAGGCGATCCGCAAGGTGACCGAGAAGACGGCAACCCAGTTCGAAAAGGACGTTGCGGCGTTGGGGTGCCTGCAGCCTTCCGTCGAACCGCGCGCCACCGAGCACATTGCGGGCATGATCGCTATCATCGAGCGACTGATTGCCAAAGGGCATGCCTATGAGGCTGGCGGCGAAGTGCTGTTTCGCGTTGCCTCCATGGCCGACTACGGCAAGCTTTCGGGACGCAATCTCGAAGACAATATCGCCGGCGCGCGGGTGGCCGTCGAAAGCCACAAGGAAAACCCCGCCGATTTCGTTCTCTGGAAAGCCTCTAATGACGATGAGCCGGGCTGGGACAGCCCGTGGGGTCGCGGCCGTCCAGGGTGGCACATCGAATGCTCGGCCATGAGCGAGGCCTTTCTGGGTGAGACCTTCGACATTCACGGTGGCGGGCTGGACCTGATCTTCCCCCACCATGAAAACGAAATCGCCCAGTCCCGCTGCGCTCACGGTAAGGACGTGATGGCCAATTACTGGATGCATAACGGCTATCTTCAGCTCGAGGGCCGCAAGATGAGCAAGTCCGAAGGCAATTTCGTCACCATCCACGACCTGCTGGAAACCGAAAAATTCGGCGGCCGCAAATGGCCGGGCGAAGTTCTGCGGCTGGCAATGCTGATGACCCATTATCGCGAGCCGATCGATTTCTCGGTGGCGCGGCTGGAGGAAGCAGAGAACAAGCTGGCAGGCTGGCAACGTGCCGCGCGGGCCGGGAAAGAAACTGCACCGGACGCGGCCACAATTGCCGAATTGGCCGACGATCTCAATTTTTCCCGCGCTTCGACGGTCCTTGACACCATGGCGCGCAAGGCAAACCGTGGAACGGAATCTGCTGCCCATTGCCTCGCTGAGACCTTGAAATTCTTCGGGTTTTCGACCGACAGCTTGCTTAAGTCCGACGAGGGGGAGGCATCCGACATCCTGGGACGGATTGAGGCTCGGTTGAGCGCTTTGAACGCCAAGGATTTCGCCACCGCCGACACCATCCGCAACGATTTGCTGGGCCAGGGCATCCAGTTGATGGACTACAAGGACCCGGAAACCGGCGAACGCCGCACCAAATGGGAGGTCAAGCGATGAGTGCGATCGAAGCCAGCGAAACATTGACCGGCGGGTGCCAGTGCGGAGCTGTGCGCTTTGCCACCAAACTGGTCGGGCGCGGTTCCATCTGCCATTGCCGTATGTGCCAGAAGGCGTTCGGGAGCTTTTTCGGTCCCCTTGTCACGTCCCATGACGGGCACTGGACGCGGGGTGAGCCGAAATGGTTTCAGTCATCCGATGCCGCCCGTCGGGCGTTTTGCGGCGATTGTGGAACCCCGCTCGCCTATGAAACCAAGTTCGGGCTGGAACTGGCCATAGGCACGTTCGACGAACCCGAGAAGGTGCCGCCGGAAATTCAGGTTAATCTGAACGACAGGGTGTCCTTTTTTGAAGGTCTGTCCACCCTGCCGGTCCGCGAGACGACCGATGAATGGCGCGATTTTATGTCGGGTATTCATTCCAACCAGCATCCCGATCACGATACGGAATCCTGGCCGCCAAAGGAGGAAACACTATGAACCGCATGGACATGGAGGTCAGCGGTGGCTGCCAATGCGGCGCCGTGCGCTATCATTCCACTCAGATGCTCGACAATTCGCATCTATGCCATTGCCGCATGTGCCAGAAGGCCTCGGGCAGCATTTTTGCCGGACTGGTCGCGGCACCCGATGACACGCTGGTATGGACGCGGGGCAAGCCCGCAATCTGGCGCAGTTCGGAAAATGTCGAGCGCGGTTTTTGCGCCAATTGCGGAACGCCGCTGTTCTACCACGACGTCAATAACGGCCGCACCAATCTCTTGATCGGCTCGCTCGACAACCCGAGCGCATTCCCTCCGGGAGCCAACACCGGTACGGAAGGGGCGGTGTCCTGGTTTTCGACAATTACATCCATCGAAGATGGTGGCGCAACCGAGACCGGCCGCGAGGCCTGGGCCTCAGCGATCAGGGCGACCAACCATCAGCACCCCGACCACGACACGCCCGATTGGCAGGCCAGGCCGAGGCAGCAATGAGTGAGGTGATGGCCGTTGGGAGGAACATGCGGCCAGCACCTGTACCGACCTCGACATTGATCCACGGCCTTAAGGGAGGAGCCATATGAACATGATCGACCATTTCGGATTGACGGTTGCTGACTATCAGATGTCGCGCGATTTCTACGATACGGTGCTTGCAACGCTCGGCTATGGGCGCATGCAGGAGTTTGAGATTCCAGGCGGCATGATCGCCGGCTATGGGGATGGGAAACCCGATTTCTGGGTGCAGTCGGGCGGCCGTTGTACCGGAAAGCTGCATATCGCTTTCGCCGCGAAATCGCGGGCGGACGTTGATGCGTTTTATCGGGCCGCACTTGACGCCGGTGCGCGTGACAATGGTCCGCCGGGCATCCGCGAAATCTACCACCCCAACTACTACGGCGCCTTCGTCTTCGACCCCGACGGCCACAATATCGAAGCGGTCAGCCACGCGTCCGCCTGACATTTTTTGGAAAAGCATCAAGCCTCAGCCATGATCAAAGAACGCCTTTACCTTTTCGACACCACGCTGCGCGATGGAGCCCAGACGACAGGCATCGAGTTCTCGCTTGAGGACAAGATCGCAATTGCCCGGCTTCTCGACGGGCTGGGCGTTGACTATGTCGAGGGAGGGTATCCGGGCGCCAATGTGGTCGATACGGCGTTCTTCGCACAAAAGCGCACAATGGCGGCGCAGTTCGTCGCCTTTGGCATGACCAAGCGGGCGGGACGATCTGTGGAGAACGATCCTGGCGTCGCCGATCTGATAAATTCCAGCGCCGATGCGGTCTGCTACGTTTCCAAGGCGTGGGATCACCAGGTCAAGCTGGCGCTTGGAATATCGACCAAGGAAAATCTCAAGAGCCTTGCCCAGAGTGTGCGGGCGGCCATCGACGCCGGCAAGCAAGCCTTTGTCGATTGCGAGCACTTTTTCGATGGCTACAAGGCCAACCGTGCCTATGCGCTCGATTGCGTGAAAACCGCGCTCGAGGCCGGCGCGCGCTGGATCGTTCTATGCGACACCAATGGCGGCACGATGCCTTCCGAGGTCGAAGAGATCGTAGCCGATGTCTTGACCATTGCTCCGGGCGGCAAGCTTGGCATTCATGCCCATGACGATACCGGGCAGGCTGTCGCCAATACGCTTGCCGCGGTCAGGGCAGGTGTGCGCCAGATCCAGGGCACACTGAACGGTCTCGGCGAGCGGTGCGGCAACGCAAATCTGGTCACGCTGATCCCCACGCTGGTGCTCAAATCGGTGTTTTCCGACCGGTTCGAGACGGGCGTCACGACCGAGAAGCTGGAAACGCTGACTCATGTCTCCCGCGCCTTCGATGAAATTCTCAATCGCGGTCCCAACAGGCAGGCACCCTATGTCGGCGCTTCGGCCTTCGCCACCAAGGCCGGTATTCACGCGTCCGCTATTGCCAAGGACCCATCGACCTATGAGCACGTTACGCCGGCAAGTGTTGGCAACGAGCGGCTCATCATGGTCTCCCAGCAGGCCGGAAAATCGAACCTGCTGACGACCCTGAGGCGTTTCGGCATCGAAATGGCCAAGGATGATCCGCGGCTCGACAAGCTGCTGCGCCAGGTCAAGGAACGCGAGGCCCGGGGATATTCCTACGACGGGGCGGAGGCGTCGTTCTTCATGCTTGCCCATAAAATGCTGGGGACGCTGCCGAAGTTTTTCGACGTTACCAGTTATCGCACCGCCATCGAGCGCCGCCACAATGCCAAGGGCGAAATGGTCACGGTCTGCGAGGCGGTGTGCAAGATCGATGTGGATGGCGAAATTCTCATGTCGGTTGCCGAAGGAAACGGCCCGATCAACGCGCTCGATCTGGCAATGCGCAAAGATCTCGGGAAGTATTCGAACCGGATCGACGATCTCGAACTGGTTGATTTCAAAGTGCGTATCCTGGACGGCGGCACGGGCGCGGTCACCCGTGTGCTGATAGAGAGCCGGGACGATTCAGGTGAGCGGTGGTTCACCGTCGGCGTGTCCCCCAACATCATTGATGCCTCCTTTGAGGCCCTGTATGAGTCGTTTACCTATAAGTTGATGAAGACGGCATAGCCGTTATAGTTCAAAAGACTGCTTTTAGCGCACGAATCGCAGACATGGCCGATGCGGCGGCCGGGAAACATTTACGGAGGCTCCACTGGCCGGTCCCCTTTCTCCTATCGTTCTCGCAGTCGGCGCGGCCGCAGCGACCGTAGTCGTTACAATAGGCGTGATCGCCGGTCCGGGTACGATTGCCTGCGTTCAGCGCGGCGATTTTCCGATTTGCATGAACGAGACCTTCTTCGGTGGATCGGCGGCGGCAGGTGACGACGATACCGTGCAGCAAGTGGCCGGCGCCTCGGGAGCACAAGAAGCGGTTTCTGGCAGCGCCCCGGGCGTTGACTTCACCGAGACGGTGGGAAGCCAGGAAACGGCGACGAGCGTATCGGAGGCAGTAATGCCGGCCTTTGGCCTCGTGCGCGTCGAGCCTGACGGCTCGGCGGTGATTGCCGGAAGCGCAACGCCTTCGGGTGAAGTCCGCATTTTCGCCAATGACGACCAGATCGGCGCTGAGACGGTGATGCCTTCAGGCGATTTCGCATTCGTGACCGATGCTCCGCTGCCGACCGGCGGCGTGGAGCTTCGCATTCTCGATGTTGAGACGGACCGGTTTTCCGACACCTCGGTGGTCGTGGTGGTTCAGGATGATCGGACCAGCGAACCGCTGGTCATTGCATCGGCACCTGGCGAGGCAAGCGAAATATTGCAGGGACTCGATAGCCCGGCTCCTGAGGCGGTCATTGCTGAGAACACCCCGGACGAACCGGCGGCGGAGCCAGGACCGCAAACTATGGCGGTCGCCGAAGCCGAGATGGCAAGCCCGGTCGCCGAGGCCCCCGGTGAAAGCACCGCGGAACCGGAAATCGCGGCCCCCGTCGAGCGGGAAGCAGAGGCCGTGCAACCTTCGGCGGTGGGCGACGATGCGGAGCAAACGATTGCGGCCATCGATGAAGAGGTCGAGAGCCAGGTGGCCGGCGATGACGAAGTAGCGAGCGCGTCTTCTGTTATCGTAACGAGCGAGGCTGAATCCGACGAGCCGGCGGCTAGCGCCGTCCAGCCGCCGGCAGCCCAGCAAGAGAGCTCCGCTCCCATTGCAGAGCAACCAGCTTCAGCGCCTGCCAATAGCGTTCTGGACGAGGAAGAAGACGCCGTGGCGAGCGCAGCTCCTGCTATTGCTTCTGTTGACGATGACGGCGATGCCGAAATCGTCTCAAACAATGCGCCAGCTACACAGGATGAGGCGCCCATCTCTGCCGCTCCGCCCGCTGATGCTGCGGTCGCCGCTTCCGGTTCAGCTAGCGCTGCCGCCGCACTCGAGTCCGAAGACGATACAGTATTCCCGGCAGCGCCTGCTGATGACGCAGAATCCGCAAACGAAACCGTGGCGGCACCTTCAGTGTCCTCCAGCGCTGCGGTGGAACCTGGGGAAAACAACGCCGAGAGTTCCCTCGCTTCGGCCCAGCCGACGGTGGAGTCCGGTCCTCAGGACCCGATTGCCGCTCCGACAATCGACGCCGTCGAGATCGATGGCGATCGCAACTTCTTTGCAGGTGCGGGCGAGGATGGTTTCAATGTCCGGCTTTATGTCGACAACGAGGTTGTGGGCTCTACCGAAGTCAGCGAGGGCAGATGGCTCATTGAAGCGATCGACGTGCTTGATCGGGGAAGCCAGCGCATTCGGATCGATATGCTCGCCGACGACGGATCAGTCGTCGCCCGGGCCGAGGTCGATTTCGTCCTCGATCTGCCTGCGGCGGCGGACGAGGAAATCGTGGTTGCCGACCAAGGCGATATAGAGGTGGAAACCCCTGGCTCTGTGGAAACCCCTGGCTCTGTTGAAACCCCTGGCTCTGGCGAAGACCAGAGCGCTCAGGCACCGGTGGAAGCGCCCGCCGATACGCCGGTTGCGCAGACGCCTGCAACTCCGGAAGTGGTCGAGCCTGCAATAAGCCCCGAACCGGCCGCGCCAGCGCAATCTGTCCAGCCCGAAACCGCCGTTCCGACATTGGTTGGGGTCGGCGATGGTGAACGGGCGGCTACGGGCCTGGTCATTATCCGGCAGGGCGACAACCTTTGGACAATCGCTCGCCGGGTCTATGGGGAGGGCATTCGCTATACGCAGATATTCGAGGCCAACACCGACCAGATTCGTAATCCCGACCTCATCTACCCCGGGCAGGTTTTCGATCTGCCCGGCACCGATGAAGTAATCGGCGAAGTCGATGAAGGGGCCAGTCAATAACAGCTTTTGTCGAGGGCGGGCTGCTTCGCCCGACCGCAGCCAGTGCAGCCTTGTGTCAATCGCGCTTTTCCTCTATCGTTAAACGACGATGGAAGCCGCAGCTATGCATGAAGACGATATTGCCGGATTGATGCGGGCCCTGGGGCATCCTGTTCGGCTGCAGATTTTGCGCATCTTGGCGCAGCGCGCGGAAAACTGCTGCTGCAACGATGTCACCGATTGTCTTTCACTTGCCCAGAGCACCGTTTCCCAGCATCTCAAGGTGCTGCTTGACGCTGGGGTAATCGAACGTCGTGCAAAGGGGACACGTAACAACTACTGCGTGCGTACCGACCGGCTTGCCGCCTTCAACCGCGCCGTTAGTGACTATGTTTCCGGCCTGGATGTGTCGAGTCCGCACTGCGAACGTCAGACAGTCGAAGCGTCCTGACGCTTCTTTTCGGCATTCCATCGCCGTCCCTCCTCTATACTGGAGCTTTTTGATGGCCAGGGCGCCAAGATCAACCGTCAGCGCCGACGAAGGCGCCTTGTTTTCCACAGTGCGCAATCTTTGGGGTTATATGTGGCCAGCTGATCGGCCCGACCTGCGTATGCGGGCCGTTCTCGCAATCGGCGCCTTGCTGCTGGCAAAAGTGGCCAGCACGCTGGTGCCCTTTGCCTACAAAGGCATCATCGACTCGCTCGGCGTTTCCGGCCCGGACGCTGCGCTGTTGCTCGGGCTCTCCGTGCCCATCATCCTCGTTATCGCCTATGGCGTGGGCCAGATCGTCGATACCGGGTTCCAGCAATTGCGCGATATCCTGTTTGCCTCGGTGGGCCAGAACGCTGTGCGCCAACTCGCCTATCGCACGTTCACGCATGTGCATCGGCTATCGCTCCGGTTTCATCTGCAGCGCAAGACGGGCGGGCTGAGCCGCGTCATTGAACGCGGCACGAAGGGCATCGAGACCATCGTCCGGTTCACAATGCTCAACACGGCGCCCACACTTGTCGAGTTCGTAATTGTGGGGGTGATCTTCGGCTGGCTGTTCGGTATCGCCTATGTGCTGGTTCTCGCCGCTGTCGTTGTTCTCTATATGGTTTTCACAGTGCGGGCATCCAATTGGCGCATTGCCATTCGCCGGGACATGAACGAGAGCGACACGGACGCGAACGCCAAAGCCATCGACAGCTTGCTCAATTTCGAGACGGTCAAGTATTTCGGCAATGAGGCGCTCGAGGCCAACCGTTTCGACAGGGCCATGTCGGGCTACGAGCGCGCCGCCATTCGCATCTGGACATCGCTGGGCTGGCTCAATTTCGGGCAGGGGGTCATCTTCTGGATCGGGATGATTGCCCTCTCGGTCATGTCGGCGCTCGCCGTTATGCGCGGTGAGTTGACGGTCGGTGATTTTGTGCTGCTCAACACCTTCATGATGCAGATATATAGGCCGCTCAACCAGATCGGATTCGTCTATCGCGAAATACGTCAGGGACTGGCCGACATCGAGGCGATGTTCCGGCTCCTCGATCAGAATCCGGAGATTGAGGATAAGCCAGGCGCCGGGCAGCTTGAAATCGACGGGCCGGTCCTTGCTTTCGAGAACGTCCATTTCCACTATGATCCCGATCGCCCCATTCTCAAGGGCGTGAGCTTTGAGGTGCCGGCAGGAAAGACCATCGCGGTCGTGGGGCCGTCGGGCGCCGGCAAATCGACGATCTCACGGCTCATATACCGCTTCTACGATGTGATTTCAGGCAGAGTGACAATCGATGGCCAGGACGTTCGGGAGGTGACGCAGGCGTCGCTGCGAGCCGCCATCGGCATGGTGCCGCAGGATACTGTGCTGTTTAACGATACCATCGCTTACAATATTCGGTACGGACGTCCCGATGCCACCGACGAGGAGGTGCGCGACGCGGCCCGAATGGCCCAGATTGGCGACTTCATCGAAAGTTTGCCGCACGGCTATGAAACCCAGGTCGGAGAGCGTGGCCTCAAGCTCTCGGGTGGTGAAAAGCAGCGCGTTGCGATTGCCCGCACCATTCTCAAGGCGCCGCCCATCCTGATCCTCGATGAGGCGACATCGGCGCTCGATACCCATACAGAACGGGAGATTCAGTCCGCGCTCGATACAGTTGCCAGAGACCGTACGACGCTGGTCATCGCCCACCGACTATCGACTGTTGTTGACGCAGACGAGATTATAGTGCTTCGCGAGGGCGTAATTGCCGAGCGTGGCCGGCACAACGATCTGCTGGCCGGCAACGGGCTCTACGCGCAGATGTGGAACCGCCAGCGGGAGGCTGCCGAGGCCAGCGAGCGCTTGAGAGTGGCGCAAGAGGATCCCGAAGGGTTTGTGACGCGCAAGCCCGCTGAACAACCGGCGCAATAAAAAAGGCCCCGCGGTGTGTGGGGCCTTTTGCTATTCGGCGGCGGGTCTTCGGGAAAGAACCGTAACGCCATTTTCGTTGCGCTCGATCAGTTCGGTATCCTTGGTCACCACGTGACGCTGCGTTGCATCGTCACCCGCAACCTCGACGGCCATACCGTCGAAGCCGGAGGGCGTGGCGGCCTCCGCCCTGCGCCCGCGAACCCAGTTGAACACGCTTCCAACCTGGCTCTTGATGACCTTGGGAGCCGTGATCATCACCGGAACCATGATGAGGGTAAGGGCCGTCGAGAAGAACAGTCCGCTCACCAGAGCAGCAGAGAGGTGGATGAACCAGGACCCTGCGATACCGCCAACGACGATCTCGCGCCGCAGGAAGTCGAACTCGACGTTGGCCCACATGGGAATAACCCCTAGCGCGGTCAGGAATGCGGTAAGCAGGACCGGACGGACGCGTTGCGCCGTCGTCAGCAGCATTGCAGTGACCGGTTCGACCTGTTGATGCCGGTTATACTCATTATAGGTATCGATCAGCACGATGCCGTTCTTGACCACGATGCCGGCGAGCGCGACCACGCCCAGCCCTGTCATGATGGCCGAGAAGCTCATGCCCGTGGCCAGCATACCCAGCAGAACACCGGCCACCGACATGAATACCGTCGAGAGCGTTACGAACACCTGGTAGAAGCTGTTGTACTCAAGCAGCAGGATCAGGAAGATCAGGAACACGGCAGCGCCGAAAGCCTGCCCGATAAATGCGTTGGCATCGCCCATCTGCTCTTCCGCACCGCCGAAAGCAAAGGATACGCCGTCGGGCCATTCCTGCCCATCCAGCCAGGTCTGCAACTCGGCAACCCGAGTGGCGGGATAAACGCCTTCGGGCAAATTGACCAGATTGGCGGCAATCGGCATCACATAGACCTGATTGCGCCGTTCGATGTTTGCGACCTTGGGAACAGCCTGACGCTGGATGAAGTTCGAAACCGGCACCATCCCTTCGGATGTGGCAATACGCATGGAATCGAGCGCATCCAACGTTCGTTCATCCTGGGGAAGGCGAACCTTGATATCGAGCTCGTCGCCCGTTTCCTGATCGCGATAGGTGCCAAGATTGACGCCGGACGTCACCAGTTGCACGTACGGAGCCAGTTCGCGGACACCGATGCCATACCGGGCCGCTTCCAGGCGGTCGACGGTTACCTGCCAGTCGATCCCAGGCGAGGGACGACCATCCTCGATATCGGCAGTGTTGGGCATCTCGTTTTCAAGATACTCGCGGATGCGCTCAACTGTCGGCGCCAGTGTGTCGTAGTTGGTGCTTTCCACGCGCATGTTGATGTCCTTGCCCGCCGGAGGACCGCTCTCGGTGGCGAGAACCTGAACCTGCAGACCGGAAATGTCGGCAACGCGTTGACGGATATCGGCAAAGATCTCGTCAGCCTTTACCCGGTTATTGTAATCGATGAGCTGAAGCTGGAAGTTGCCGATGGTGTCGGGCGGCATCGTGCCCATGGCGCCGGTCGTGCCGAACTGCATGATGATGTCACGAACGCCGTGGACCTGCATCAGTTCGTCTTCGACTTCAACCAGCATGTCGCGGACTTCTTCCGGCGAATAATTGCCCCGGGCAACCACAGCGACAGTTGCATATTCAGGCTCGGAAGCCGGAAACGCTTCGGTTCCGGTCGGGTTGGCGGCGTAGGCGAAAAACACGCCAAACACGATACCGAAACCAACCATAAGCGTCGGGATCGGCCACCGCAGAAGGATAGACATGATACGCACATAGATCCCGGTCAGCCCCTTTACCTTCTTGGGGTGGAACTTCTCGGGATACATGACGATATCGGCTTGTTCCTTGCGCTCGGGATCGACATGCGTCGAGGCAATGACCGCACCGATAACCGGCATGAAGATCAGCGCGGAAACAAACGACGCGGACATGACCACAATCACGATCGTGGGAAGATCGGTCATGAACTTGCCGATAATGCCCGGCCAGAACAGCAACGGCACGAACGCGGCAAGCGTCGTTGCCGTCGCTCCGATGACCGGTATGAACATCTTATGCATCGCCTGAATGAAGGCCTCTTTCTTGGAGACACCTTCCTGCAGCTTTCGCTCTGCATACTCGACGACCACGACGGGGTCGTCGACCAGAACGCCCACGGCGATCACCAGCCCGAACATGACCATCATGTTGATCGTCATGCCGGTCATCTGCATGTAGAGAAACGCGATCATGAAAGACAGCGGGATCGACATTCCGATCATGAACGCGGCGCGGACACCCAGAACGGCGATACAGGTTATCAGGACCAGCGCCACAGCCGTCAGGACCGCCGCTTCCAGCGAGCGGAACAGGCTGAGTGTGGTTTCGGCCTGGTCGAGAAAGAAGCTGTGCCCCACACCCTGTGGCCACTGCGCGGCGGTCTCTTCGGTCACAGCCCGGACGGTGTCGGAGACTTCGATGATGTTGGTGCCGGCCTTCTTGCTCACACCAAGGATCAGGGCAGGGGAGCCGTTGACGTTGGTATATTCGGTCGCATCTTCCAGCGTACGGGTGACGTTTGCGATGTCGCCGAATGTGACGACATTGTTCCCGTCGGACTTGATCGGAAGCTCGAAAACATCCTGCGCGCTGCTGATGAGTCCGGGCACCTCAACGCTGAAAGAACCCTGGCCGGTATTGATCGTACCGCCGGCGACAACAAGGTTGTTGCGAGCCAGTGCATCGAACAGCTGATTGGCGGTAAGATTATAGGCTTCGAGGCGCATCAGATCGATTGTGACCTCGACCACTTCCTCGCGCGCTCCTGACAGCGTTACTTCGCGGACCGAGCCAATGCCTTCTAGAACGGTCTGAAGTTCTTCGGCGCGGCGCACCAGCTCGCGTTCGGGCACATCGCCATAAACGGCCACCGAGATGATTGGGAACCCAACCATATCGATTTCGTTCACCGTCGGATCGTTCGCATCCTCGGGCAAGTTAGACTTGATGGCATCCATGCGCGCACGGGTGTCGATAAGGGCTTGGTCCGTCTCGACATTCGCACCGAACTCAAGGATCACCGAGGCGTGCCCGGTGGTCGAGGTCGATGTCATGTTCACCAGGCCATCGAGCCCGTTGAGCTCTTCTTCGGCAGGCTTGGCCAGCAGGTTCTCGGCGTCGCGCGGCGAAACGCCGGTCTGGCTGATCGAAACATATAGATATGGGACGTCGATGGCCGGGAAGCTCTCCTTGGGTAGGATCGAATAGGAGAGCCCGCCGGCGAGCAAAAGCAGCGCCATGACTGTCATCACGACGCGGGGCATGCGCAGAACGCGCTCGATGAAGCTGGTCATGCAGGTGCGCCTTCTTCAGTGCTCTCCGTGGCATCACCCGAGACAGCTTCCTGCCCGGTCTGCACGGCCTGCCCATCGATCACGAATTCCTGGCCGATGGTAATGATGTCGATGGATTGAGGAAGGCCCGTTACCCAGACGCCGTCCCTGGTGTCTGAAACGATCGTAATGGGAGTAAAACTAGCCGTACCGTCCTGAACGGATTTTACGCCCAGAACGCCATCATCATTCAAGGTCAGAACCGATTGGGGCAGCAGGTGTCCCGGCATTGTTCCCATATTGACCGTTGCGGTGGCCGTAACGCCTTCGCGGATCGAAAAATCGGGATTGTCGAATTCGATTTCGACCGGGAAAGAACGAGTCGCATCGTCTGCACTGGCTGCCACATAGGTCACTTCACCAGTCGCGTTCTGATTGGTCACAGTATGCAGCCTGGCAGCAAGGCCGGTTCTGGCCAGGGTAATGTTGGCTTCGGCTACCGAACCCGAGAATACGATAGGATCGAGTTGAACGATTGTCGCGCACACGCCGCCTTGGGAAAGCATTGAGCCGCGGGTAGCGATAGGGGCCTGAACCAGTCCCGAAACTTCGGCAATGATTTCCGTGCGATCCAACTCGGCCCGGGCATTGTCAAGCGCGGCCTGAGCCGAGGAAACCTGCGCTTCGGCCCCGGCCAGAGCCACCTGGACCGAGTTTGCAGTATTGGCCGGAGCCAGGCCGCGTTCACGCAACGAGGTGTTGGTCTCAAGATCGAGCTGGGCCTGCGCAAGTCCGGCCTCCGCCTGAGCAAGCCCTGCCTCGGCCTGTGCAACCGCAGCGGCACGTGTGCCCGGGGCCAGGGAGCATAGGAGATCGCCGGCTTCCACCTGGTCACCCTTTTGGACGTGGACCGTTTCCACCACGGCCGCTGTTTCTGCTACCGCTGAAACGTTGGCGGCGGCCGTCGTCCGGCCGCGCAGCGTGACTTCGATCGGCATTTGCTGGCGCTCGAACGTTTGCGTGCGCACCGATACAGCAGCCCCCGAAGCACCGTTGGTCTGGGCCACGCGCTCGGCTATTGTCAAGCGAGCCAGCTCGGCCTCCTCCTGGGAGTGTTCGGGGAGCACGCCGGCTTCGGCCAACGTTGTCGAAATTGGGCCATGATCGTCGCCTTCAATGAGGCTGACAATGGAGCGCTCGCCGTTACCGGGGCCCTGGCCGCCCATTACGAAAGTCCCGGTACCCAGCCAAACTGCGGCTCCGGCAAGAATGAAAAGCGACAAACCAAAAGACTTTAGAAATTGCATAAACAGCGCCCTCTATTCTGCTGCTTGCTGCCCGATGCGCGTTTCGCGTCGCCGCGCGGAGGCAATTAGGGAGTTCATGTGGGTATGGAGATGCCGATGTGCAACTTCAAGACAGTTGATGCCATAGCTGACCACCCATGCGTCGTTGGCATGGCTTGGCTCGTCTCCGGTTTCAATCTGCTGCTGTAGCTCTTTGAGTTCGGCGATTTGCGCGTCGAGATCGGCCAGTCTGTCATCGATGCGCGACTTGACAAGATCGGCATCGAGCAAGTGCGCAAAACGGGCAAAAAGCAGGAAAGGGCTGCGAAATATGTCATCGCCCAGAGGCTCATGCAACGCGTCGCAGAATGCGGCCCGCCCAGCCTCGGTAATGGAATAGATCTTTTTGGATGGCTTGCCGTCCTGGTGCTCGATCCGCGAGGTTACGAGCCCATCATCTTCAAGCTTGGCAAGCGCTGGATAGATCGAGCCGAAGCTCGCTTCGACGAAATAGGCGCCGCCGCCTTCTGTGCAGAGCTTGCGAATTTCATAGCCGCTCGCGTCCTGGGTGTAGAGGAAGGAGAGGCATAGGGTACGAACGTTCATGTTCCGTCGATCATATGCTGAACGAGAATATGATGGCCCTATATATGAAGGAGCGCCGCTTGCCAAGATATACGACCCAGAGTCGCATCTTGTTCAGTCCGCGTACGATGAGAAGTCTTACGTTCGAGTGAGAAAACTGCGTTAATCGATACTTATGTCGAGCCCAAGGTCCAGCGGCACCGATGCGCTTGTGATCCGGCTGGTCGAAATATAATCGACGCCCGTCCGGGCAATTGCTGCGACGCGCTCAAGAGTGACATTGCCCGACGCTTCCAGCTTGGCCCGCCCTGCGGCAATGGCAACGGCCTGGGCTAGCGTATCTTCATCCATATTGTCGAGCAGAATGGCGTTGACGCCGGCGCCAAGCGCCTCTTCGAGTTGGCTGAGCGTATCGACTTCGACTTCGATCGCGACAAGGTGGCCGGCAAAGGACCGTGCCGCGTCTATGGCCGCGGGTAGGCCACCGGCGACCGCGATATGATTGTCCTTGATGAGGATTGCGTCGTTCAGCCCGAAGCGATGGTTATGTCCACCGCCGCACCTGACAGCATATTTTTCCAGGGCCCGCAGTCCCGGAGTCGTCTTTCGCGTGCAGCAAATACGGGCATTGGTGCCTTCTGTCTGCAGTACGAAGCTCCGCGTCAAGGTTGCAATGCCGCTCAGATGGGTCAGGAAATTGAGCGCTGTGCGTTCAGCGGCCAGCAGGTTTCGTGCATTGCCGTGCACTTCGAGAATGGCATCTCCTGAGCCGATAATCGCCCCATCTGAAACAAACTGTTTTGTTTCCAGGCCCGGCCCTACCAACGAAAAGGCGGCAACTGCACACTCGAGCCCGCAAATCACGCCTGCGCTGCGCGCGTTGATGCGCGCGACTGCGGTTGCGTTCGGCCCGATCGTTGCCTGAGACGTGATGTCCCCGGCCTCTCCCAGGTCCTCGGCAAGCGCTGCGTTGATGGAGCGTTCCATGACGTGGCGGGCGAGCATGGGAGGATGAGCTCTCGTCATGACGAAAAGACGCCGGGATTGACCAGGTTGTGCCGGCCCACATTGGCAATATCGCGCTCGCCGCAAAGCGCCATGGTGACGTCGAGCTCCTTGCGGATGATTTCGAGTGCCTGTCTGACCCCGGCCTCACCGCCGGCTCCAAGTCCGTAGAGCCATGGGCGCCCGATATAGACGCCTTTGGCGCCAAGGCACACTGCCCGCAACACGTCCTGACCGGAGCGGATGCCGCCGTCCATGTGTACTTCGATTTTGTCACCCACCGCCTCTACGATGGCCGGTAGTGCCGCGATCGAGGATGGCGCTCCGTCGAGCTGGCGCCCACCATGATTGGAGACAATGATCGCATCGGCCCCCGAAGCTGCCGCCATGCGGGCGTCTTCCGCGTCCATGATGCCCTTCAGGATCAGCTTTCCGCCCCAACGCTCCTTGATCCATTCGATATCGGACCAGTTGAGCTTGGGATCAAATTGCTCAGCCGTCCATGAGGACAAGGACGAGATGTCACCGACATTTTCAGCATGGCCAACGATATTGCGGAAGGTGTGACGCCGTGTTCCGAGCATCGACAAGCACCACCGAGGCCGCGAGGCCAGTTGCCAGATGGTGTTCATATTGATCTTGGGGGGAGCCGAGAGCCCGTTTCGGGCGTCCTTGTGCCGTTGCCCCAGAATTTGCAGATCGAGCGTAAGCACCAACGCCGAACAATTGGCCGCCTTGGCTCTGTCGATAAGGTTGTACATGAACTGGCGGTCCCGCATCACATAGAGCTGGAACCAGAACGGCGCGCCTCCGGTTGCCTCGGATATGTCTTCGATCGAACAGATGCTCATTGTCGATAGCGTGAAGGGAATGCCAAAAGCGCGTGCCGCCTTGGCCCCCAGCATTTCCCCGTCGGGATGCTGCATCCCTCCGAAACCGGTCGGAGCTATAGCGACGGGCATGGCGACGTCCTGCCCGATCATTGTGGAGGCCAGCGAGCGATTGGTCATGTCGACGGCAACGCGCTGGCGAAACTTCACCTTGGAGAAATCGTCCTCGTTGGCGTTGTAGGTGCTTTCCGTCCATGAGCCTGAATCGGCATAATCGAAAAACATCCGCGGTACGCGGCGTCTCGCGCGGTCCTTGAGATCCCCAATCGTCTGTGCCGGAAAACCCATTCGTCCCGCCTCCCACTGTCATGGATAACCATGCACTCAATAGCGGGGAGCGGGGCGTGGGGAAAGTACCATTATCCCGGCAGGGGCACCGGTATCAGTTTCCTTCTACGGAAATGCCCTGTTCGTTGAGTTCGATCTGAACGCCGTCGGGCTGGGATTCCTGCTGATAGGCATAAATGGCAAAGCCGATAACCACGACGATCAGAGCACCAAGCAGCAGATAAAGGGTGTTGCGGCTCATTAAATTCTCCAAAAACATCTTAACTATAAAGCGGTGCATCCAATGCAGACATGAAACGCCGAACAGGCGACTCGGTTCCTCAAGGCGCGTTAACCGCCCGCGAGTGTTCGCTACGAAATCCGCAAATCCACCAATCGGATTCATTGTTGTTTCAGGGGTGCGCCCCATGATGCGCCATCAATTCGAGGATGGCTCGTTGGGGGAACGCAGATGTCGGGCGGCAGGGGAAAGAACAATACGCGTGCGGTCGATGCGGCGCTCGAAGCCATGCCTTATGGCCTGTGCGTTTGGAGCGAGGACCTGACGCTGGAATTGTTCAACGCCCGCTATGCATGGACCTTCGGCCTTGCGCCCGACACGCTTGAAGCCGGTATGAGCCTGCGCAACTGCTGTCGTGCCGTAATCGATGCAGGCAATTATTTCGGCTACAGCGTCGACGAACTTTACGATGCGATGCTTGGTCGTTTTGCGCGGCAGCAGCGCAGCGAGAGCCCAACCCAGTACGAGCAGCATCTTCGCGATCGCACCATACGCACCACTTACACGGGTCGTCCCGGCACTGGCTGGCTGGTCACCCATGAAGATATCACCGACGCCCGCGATCACCTGACGGCGCTATCCAAACGGGAGGCCGATCTTGCTCAGCAAGCCGTTCGTTTCGAAACGGCGGTCGACAACATGGCGCATGGCCTGTGCATGATAGATGCCGACCACAAGCTGGTGATCTGCAACGCCAATTACGCGACGCTCTACGATCTTCCGCAGAACCTTCAGCGGCCCGGCACACTTCTGACCGACATTCTCGACTATCGGTTCGAAAATGGTATGCGCCCCAAGGAGGGCCCCATGGCGTTCCTCCAGCGCCGGGTGCAAACCATCACCGATCGCGGGCGCAGCGTGGACATTTGCGAGTTTGAGAATGGCCAGATCATTTCTCTGGTTCACCAGCCAATGGACGATGGCGGCTGGGTCGAAACCCATCAGGACATCACCGAGCAGCGGCGTTCGGAAGCCCGCATTCATCACCTCGCGCGCCACGATGCGTTGACAGATCTGCCCAATCGCACCTTGTTCGGCGAAGAAATGGCTATGGCCGAATCCCGCATCCGCCGCGGCGAGATGATGGCCATCCTGTGCTTCGATCTCGACCACTTCAAGGTGATCAACGACACGCTGGGGCACGGCGTAGGCGACGCTGTTCTCAAGGAAGTTGCCATACGCATCAACCATACCAAGCGGGAGCATGAATGCGCGGCTCGGCTGGGCGGCGACGAATTCTCCATGCTTGCCGGCCCGCTCAAGAGCCCTAACGACGCGGCAGCGCTCGCCGAACGGCTGATCGCAGCGATCAGCCAGCCCATGGAAATAGAAGGGCATCGCGTAATTATTGGCACATCCATCGGAATTGCGGTGGCCCCCACCGATGGCGCAAACGGCGAGGCTCTGATGAAAAATGCCGACCTCGCCCTCTATCGCGCCAAGAGCGACGGCCGTGGCAATTACCGCTTTTTCGAGAAGGGCATGGACGCGGCCATGCAGCACCGCCGCGCTATCGAAAGCGGTCTGAAGCTGGGACTGACCCGTGATGAATTCAGGCTGGTTTTCCAGCCGCTCATGGACCTGGAAAGCAATCGCATCTCGTGCATGGAAGCCCTGTTGCGCTGGGAGCATTCGGAGATGGGCTTTGTCTCACCGGTCGAGTTCATACCCGTGGCCGAGGAAATTGGCTTTATAGTGCAACTGGGAGAATGGGTGCTCAAACAGGCTTGCCTGACGGCAGCGACTTGGCCCACCAATATCCGCGTGGCGGTCAATCTGTCACCGGTGCAGTTCAAGAGCCGCCGACTGATGGAAAGTGTCCAGCAAGCACTGGAAGAAGCTGGCCTGCCAGCAAGTCGGCTCGAACTGGAGATCACCGAATCCGTCCTGCTTAGTGATTCCGATCAGATGCTGGAGACCCTGCACGCCCTGCGCGCCATGGGCATCCGAATTTCCATGGACGATTTCGGAACCGGATATTCCTCGCTCTCCTACCTTCGGGCCTTTCCATTCGACAAGATCAAGATCGACCGCTCGTTCATTGAGGACGTGGGATCCAAGGACGCCAATTTCGAAATTATCAAGGCGGTCATTGCCCTTGGCCGCAGCCTGGGGATGGCCACGACAGCCGAAGGGGTTGAAACCGAAGCCCAGCTCGATGCCGTCCGTGCCCATGGGTGCGACGAAATTCAGGGCTTCCTGTTCTCTCGCCCGCTTCCGGCAAAAGACGCACTCGAACTGATTACGCGGCTCGCTCCGCCAATGGAGGTCGAGCCGAGACTGACCATCAACGGCTAGAGCGCTTCCAGGATAAGTGGGCACCACTTATCCGGTTCGGAAGCGCGACAAAACAAAGACTTAGAGCAATTGAAGCGATTCGAAGAAGCGCTGAAATGCTCTAGCCTACCGGGGAACAGTTCCCGCAAATCGGTCCATCCTGAACGGGGCGATATCGATTGCGGGCTTTTCGCCGGTCATGGCTTGCGCCAGCAGATGTCCGGTGGCCGGGCCAAGTGTAAAACCGTGATGGGCGTGGCCTATACCCACCCAAAGGCCCCGATGTTTGGGCGCTGGCCCGATGATCGGCATCATGTCCGGCGTGCAGGGGCGGGCGCCTTTCCAGGGTTGCGGATCGAGCCGTTCCCCGAGGGGGAAAAGCGTCCGTGCCCTGGCTTCGGCGCGGCCAAGCTGGATCGGGGTGGGTGCTGCGTCGCGCAATGCGAACTCGGCGCCGGTTGTCAGGCGAACGCCTCGCGCCATGGGCGCGAGACAATACCCGACTTCTGCATCGATTAGCCAGTTGTTGAGCTTGGCGTTTCCCTCTACCCCGTAATGCATATGGTAGCCGCGCTTGACGAACAGCGGCAGGCGATACCCCAGTGGCTCCAGGACTTCGGGAGCCCATGGACCCAGGGTCACCACGATTTCGCGGGCCGTGTACCGCGTATCGGCCACCCTAGCCGCCCATTCGTCGCCATTCTGCTCGAGACCCGTTGCCTCTCCGTCGAGAAACTGGCCACCCAGCGATTTGTAAAGCTCAAAATATCTGGCAACCAAGGCACCCGGATCGCGGATCGTCCAGGGGTCGGTCCAATGGATCGCTCCGGCCAGCCGCTCGGTGAAATCGGGCTCTATCTCCCTTATTTCCGAGCCGTCGACCACCGTGTGATTGATTCCATAGAGTTCGAGATCCTTTTTCGCCTTGGTCGCTTCGGCCTTGAGCTTTTCGTCGGTCCTGAACGCCAGATACCAGCCTTTCTTGATAACCAGATCTTGGGCACCCGATGCCGAGATCAGATCGGAATGCTCATCGATGGACCGGGCGATCAGCGGCGCGTAGCTTTTGACCACATGGCTGTAATGATTGGGCGAAGATTTCCACCAATAGCGAAGCAGGGCTGGGGTGACCCGGGGCAGGGCAAAGGGATCGTAGCGCGCCGCTGTGGAGAGATGCAGGCCCACCTGCATCAACGTCGAAAGATCACGCGGAAACGCATGCGGGCGCACCCCCTCGCGCTGAATGATGCCCGCGTTGCCAAATGAGGTTTCCCGGCCAGGATCGTTTTTGTCGATCAGCAATACGCTCCGGCCGCGCCGAAGCAGGTGAATTGCAGTCGATACACCGACGATGCCGGCACCGATAACGATGACGTCCTGAGCCATGGTCAAACTTTCCAGAGCTTGCGTTTGATGACCCGCGCCGCGCGCAGGTCTTTCATTTATTGTGAATTTCCGCCAGTCGCCGCGGCCTTTTCTTCATCCCACCACCAGACATCGGGAAAGCCGATTGAGAACTCGGGCAGGGTTTCGGGATGGCTGAACCGGTCCCAGCGTGCCGTGCGGGCATAGGTGATCGTATAGCTGGGCACCACATTGCTCATCGCCAGCAATACCCGATCGAGCGCGTGGGTTGCTGCGACAAGTGTTTCCCGGTCGGGCGCCAGAACGATCCTGTCGATGAGCGCGTCCACACCCGGGTCTGAAATACCGGCATAATTTTGCGATCCCTGCTCATCGACGGATGAAGAGCCCCAGAAATAGCGCTGCTCATTGCCCGGTGAGAGCGACTGGGCCCAACGGGTATAGATCACGTCATAGTCGAACGAGCGGACAAGATTTGTATATTGCGGCGTATCGACCACCCGCAATGTCACGTTGGCGCCGATTGCGTTGAGATTTTCGGCCCAATGCAAAGCCACTGGCTCGATTGTGTTGTCATAGGAAAGGATTTCGAAGCTGAACTGCTGGCCATTGGCGTCGACCAGCCGTGTGCTGTCGAGCGTGTATCCTGCTTCGTTGAACAACCGCAGGGCTTCTCGGAGGTTGTCGCGAAGCGCTTCCTCGCTTCCTCCCACAGGATTGGCAAAACGCGTATCGAACACCGAGGCGGGAACCAGATCCCGAACTTCTTCCAGAATTTCAAGCTCAAGACCTGCCGGAGGGCCGTCAGGCGCGGCGAGGTCCGTGCCGAAGAAGTAGGAATCGATGCGCCGGTACTGTTCGTAAAACAGTGTCCGGTTCAGCTCCTGGAAGTCAAAAGCGTAATTGAGGGCTTCGCGGACGCGCGGATCCTGAAATTTCTCTTTGCGCTGGTTGGGAACAAAGCCCCACATGACGCCAGAAGCGTTGTAGCCATTCTCGAACGTCTCGAGCACGACGCGCTCGTCGTTGACCGCGGGGAAATCATAAGCGGTGGCCCACCGCCGCGCGATATTTTCGGTCCACCAGTCGAACTCGTCGGCCTTGAACGCTTCGAACATGACGGTTGTGTCGCGGAAATATTCGATACGGTACTCGTCGAAATTGGACGTGCCCACATTGACCGGCTCGCCGGCACCCCAATAGTCGGGATCGCGCGTGTAGGTCACCGTCCGGCCAGCGTCGAAACTGGACAGGGCGTAGGACCCTGATCCCATCGGCAGTTCAAGAGTGGAGGCCGCGATGTCGCGGGGTTCACCCTCCGCGTTCTCCCCCTCCCACCAATGTTGGGGCAAGACCAGGAGTTGGCCCATGATGTAGGGCAGTTCGCGGTTGCCGGTTTCGCTGAAGTAAAACGTGATTTCACCGTCACCGGTGATTTCCGCATCGTCGACCGAGGCGTAGTATTCCGAATAGATGGGGGAAATCTCCGTCACCTGCTCAAAGCTCCAGAGCACATCATCGGCCGTGATGGGTTCTCCGTCCTGCCAATGCGCGCGCGGATTGAGCCGGAAGGTTACGGACGAAAAATCGTCGGGATAACGCAACGCTTCTGCCAGCAATCCATACGAAACCGAGTTTTCGTCTGCGCTGGCGGTCATGAGCGTTTCATAGACTAGCCCCAGTCCGGTGGCCGACTCGCCCTGAGGCAGGATCGGATTGAAGGTATCGAACCCGCCCAGCGCCGGAAGCCGCACCGTGCCGCCCTTGGGCGCATCGGGATTGACGTAGTCGAACATCTCGAAGCCGACTTCGTATTTGGGGGTTCCATCCAGGGCAATGGCATGTACCCAGCCCGCATCTTCCTGTGCAGCCGCCGCGCCGGAAAGCGACAAGGCGGTCAGCATGGTGGCGGCAAAAGCAAAGGTCTTCATGGCGTTGGTCCCCTTTCGCGGCAGAGGTGATTGTTGTCGATCTTAGTGTGCTTTGTCCAAAAGTGGATACCACTTTTGCGGGAGCGGGCCGTGCTTGGCGCAAGTTTCATGCGTTGATGCGCTGGCAGGCGCGATAATATCTCATTCGATGGCCACATCGAGGGCTGCCGCCAAGAGAGTGCGGGTGTAAGGGTGCCGAGGCGCGGAAAACAGCGCCTCCGCTTCTGCCCGTTCGACGATTTTGCCACTCTGCATCACGATGATCTCGTTGGCGATGGCTCGCACAACCTTCAGATTGTGGGAAATAAAAACATACGTCAGCCCGTGGCGCATCTGCAGATCGCGCAGCAGGTTGACGATCTGCGCCTGAACGCTCATATCGAGCGCCGACGTCGGCTCATCCAGAACGATGAATTTCGGTTCAAGGATCAGTGCCCTGGCAATGGCGATCCGCTGGCGCTGTCCTCCGGAAAATTCGTGCGGATATCGATGCCGCATTTCCGGGTCCAGCCCGACTTCGGCCAGAACCGCCCTGACCTTATCGTCTCGCTCTCGCGCCTTGATATGTGGGAAATGGACGGCCAGACCTTCCGCGATGATGTCGCCGACGCTCATGCGCGGCGAAAGTGAGCCGTAGGGGTCCTGAAAGACCACCTGCATGTCGGCGCGATAGGCCCGCATGGCGCGCGACTTCTTGCCGGCGATGTTATCGCCCAGAAAGACGATCCGTCCCTCCGACGAAATCAGGCGCAGCATGGCGAGCCCCAGCGTCGTTTTTCCCGATCCGGACTCTCCCACCACGCCAAGCGTTTCGCCATGCCTGACAACAAGATCGACGCCGTCGACGGCCTTGACATGACCCACCGTCCGTTTGAGCAATCCGCGCTTAATGGGAAACCAGACCCTGAGGTCGTTCACTGCCATGACCGGTCCTCCAGTCATTGCAGTCATCTGCTTGATGTCCGAAAGCTCTGACGAAAGTAGCTGTTTGGTATAGGCGTGCTGCGGGTTGGCAAACAGCGTTTCGGTGTCGGCTCGTTCGACGATCTCGCCATCCTGCATCACGCAGACCTTGTCGGCCATCCGGCGCACGATGCCCAGGTCATGGGTGATGAACAACATGGCCATGCTCATCCGTCGTTGTACCGACTTCAGCAAGTCGAGAATTTGCGCCTGCACCGTTACATCGAGCGCCGTTGTCGGCTCATCTGCAATGAGCAGATCCGGCTCGCAAGCCAGCGCCATGGCAATCATCACTCTCTGGCGTTGGCCGCCCGAAAGCTGATGGGGAAATGAAGCGAGGCGTGTTTGGGGATCGGGAATGCCCACGGCATCGAGCAATTCCAGAACGCGTCTGCGCGCCGCGCTCCGGCCCAGCCCCTGATGGACCGCCAGCACTTCGCTGACCTGTCGTTCGATGGTGTGGAGCGGATTGAGCGAACTCATCGGCTCCTGATAGATCATCGCGATGTCATTGCCGCGCACCCGACGAAGGGCCTTGTCATCCGTGGTAAGCAGGTCGGTGCCCTTGAACAGGATTTGCCCCTTGGGATGAGTGGCGGATGGGTAGGGCAGGAGCCTTAGCACCGACAATGCGGTCACCGATTTTCCCGACCCGGACTCCCCGACGAGTGCCAGCGTTTCTCCCGATGAGATGTCAAGGCTGACGTCCCGGACGGCATCGATCCGCCTTTCGCCGAGCTGAAAGGAAACGTCGAGATTGCGGATGGAAAGCAACGGATCGGTCATGCCATCACCCGAACGTCTTGCGTGGATCGAAGGCGTCTCGCACCGCCTCACCGGCGAAGACCAGAAGGCTCAGCATTACCGAAATCACGGCGAACCCGGTCAGCCCGAGCCAGGGCGCCTGAAGGTTGTTCTTGCCCTGCGCCAGAAGCTCTCCCAACGACGGCGACCCCGGCGGCAGACCGAAGCCCAGAAAGTCGAGCGCCGTCAGCGTTGTAATCGAACCGCCGAGAATGAAGGGCACGAAGGTGACCGTCGCCACCATCGCATTGGGCAGCAGGTGCCGGAACATGATCATCCCGTTGCCCACGCCCAGCGCCCGGGCCGCGTTGACATATTCAAAGTTCCGCCCGCGCAGGAATTCCGCGCGCACCACACCCACCAGGGCAACCCAGGAAAACAACAGCAGGATGACGAGCAGTACCCAGAAGCTCGGCGCGATCACACTGGAAATGATGAGCAGCAGATAGAGCGAGGGGATCGAGGTCCAGATTTCGATAAAGCGCTGAAACAGGAGATCCGTCCAACCCCCGAAATAGCCCTGCACAGCTCCCGCCACGATGCCAACCACCGACGACAGAATTGTAAGCGTCAGCCCGAACAGCACCGAAATCCGGAACCCGTAAATCAGCCGCGCCAGCACATCACGCCCCTGATCGTCGGTGCCCAGCACATGCATGTTGCCAAAAATACACCCCGGATCATCAACGCCCTGACGATAGCGCGCGCAGTTTTCCTCTTCGCTCATCAGCCAGCTCGGTGGGGTCGGTGCCGGTCTCGGCAGGGCGGTGTCGACGGTACGGTGGGAAAACCGGAACAATGGCCAGAGGGCCCAGCCATTCTCTTCGATTTCGTTCTGGATCACCGAAGACCTGTATTGCGTCACCGCGAGAAATCCGCCGAATTTGCTCTCGGGATAATCGATGACCACCGGAAACAGCAGTTCGCCCTGATACGAGACAACCAGCGGCTTATCGTTGCTGATGGCTTCGGCAACGAGAGTGGCGACCACCAGGATCGCGAAAATCCAGAACGAGATATGCCCCCGCCTGTTGCGACGAAAATTGGCGAGCCTGCGCTGGTTTATGGACGAAACAGCCAAGCTCAAACCTCGCGTGATTCGAAATCGATGCGCGGATCGATCCACATATAGGTGAGGTCGGAGATGAGCCCGAGAACCAGGCCCACGAGCGAGAAGATGTAGAGCGTGGCGAAGATCACGGGGTAGTCGCGGGTTACGACAGACTGAAATCCGAGCAGCCCGAGCCCGTCGAGTGAGAAGATTGTCTCGATCAGCAACGATCCGCCAAAGAACGCGCCAACGAACGCGCCGGGAAAACCTGCGATCACGATCAGCATGGCGTTGCGGAAAACGTGGCCGTAGAGAACCCGACGCTCGGTCAGTCCCTTGGCGCGCGCCGTTACGACATACTGCTTGCGGATCTCATCGAGAAACGAGTTCTTGACCAGCAGCGTTGATGTCGCAAACGCACCAACGGCCATGGCCGCGATCGGCAGGGCCAGATGCCAGGCGTAATCGAGGACCTGCTGATACCACGGCATGGACGCAAAGCCGGAGGATGTCAGTCCGCGCAGCGGGAAGATCGACCAGAAGCTCCCGCCCGCAAACAGCACGATCAGCAGGATGGCAAACAGAAAGCCTGGGATGGCGTAACCGATGATGACCACCCCGGAGGTCCAGATGTCGAAACGCGACCCATCCCGCACCGCCTTGGCAATCCCCAACGGTATCGAAATGCCGTAGGAAATCAGCATCATCCATAACCCGAGCGAAATCGACACGGGCATCTTTTCGACAACGAGATCAATGACCGAAATGTCCCGGTAGTAGGACTCTCCAAAGTCGAAGCGCAGAAAATCCCAGATCATCGAAAAGAAGCGTTCGAGCGGTGGCTTATCGAAGCCGTATTGGGCTTCCAGTTGTGCTATGAAGGCAGGCGGAAGTCCGCGCGCACCCCGATAGACGCCTTGGGGTTCACTGCCTGAACTGCTTGCTGCGCTGTTGTCGAGGCCGCTCTGGCCGGAAAAATCGCCCTGGGCTGTTCCCGTTATGCGCGACAGTGCGGAAACGTCGGTACCCGAATATTGGGCAATCGCCTGTTCCACCGGCCCGCCCGGTGCAAACTGAATGACGAGAAACGACACCACCATGATCCCAAATACCGTTGGAATCATCAAAAGCAGGCGGCGCAGAATATAGGCGGCCATAGGCGGTCCAGGTCAGCGAGTCACAAGGACAACCATGTCGGTTTTGTCACCGATGGCCAAGTGCTTTGTGATCGCGATACGGTCACGACTTCGCGGTCATCCTCCGACAAGCCCGTTCTCGATGGCATAGCGGGTCAGGCCCGCGGTGGTGGCAATGCCGAGCTTTTTCTTTATGTTTTTGCGGTGGGTCTCGACCGTCCGCGCGGAGATATCGAGGGTCGCAGCTACGTCCTTGTTGGATTTGCCAGCTGCGATCAGAAGCAGGATCGCTTGCTCACGCGTGGTCAGCGCCTTGCTCTTTTGGGCTTTGTCACCGCGCTCGAGCAAGACATCGGAAACGCCGGTCGAAAAGAATGTTCCGCCCGCCGCTACCGTCTCTATGGCCTCGATTATCTCCTCGGTCGACACATCCTTCAGGATGTAGCCCGACGCCCCATACATTACCGATGTCGAGATGTACTCGCGGCTGTCATGCATCGAAAGCATCAGCAATTTGGTGGCCGGACACTGTTCCTTGAACAGCTCTATCGCATCCAGGCCGTTGAGCTCGGGCATGTTGATATCCATGAGAACCACATCGGGCTCGGCATCCCGCGCGATATCGAGAGCCGCTAGCGCGCTTGGGGCGGCACCAACCACATCGATATGTTCGTAGGTTTCCAGGATGGCCCTTAGCCCATCGAGCACGAGAGGATGGTTGTCGACCAGGAGGACCTTGATGGGACTGGGAACGCTCATGCGACCTCGGCGAGCTTGGACTGGCGAATGAACACCGATTTTGGAAGGGTGGCCCTGAGCGTCGTGCCGTTCGGGGAAGGCTCTACCAGCATCGTGCCACCAAAATGCGCCATGCGCTCGGCCATGTTGCGCAGGCCGAGCCCGCGCTGGGCACCGGTATCGCGCGAAAAGCCCTTCCCGTTATCGGCAATCACCATCTGCACGCGGCCGTGGGGGCTGGAAAGCGCAAGGGTAACTTCGCTGGCATTGGCGTGTCGGTCTATATTGTTGAGCGCCTCCTGGGCCACGCGGTAGAGCGCGGTCCGGGCTTCGGGCAAAAGCATGTTCTTGAAGGCAACAGCCTCCAGCGTGACCTTGATTCCGGTCCGCTCGGCAAAATTGTGTGTCAGGGCCTCAAGTGCGGCTGAAAGGCCCAGATCGTCGAGAGCGCCAGGGCGCAGATCGTGACTGAGGCGCCGCACTTCCTTGATGGCGCCATTCAGTGCGTCCGCCCCCTTGCCGATGGCTTCCGAAGCGCCCTCGGCGCCATTCTCAACCTTTCGCCTTGCCAGGTCGATGGCGTAGCGCACGCCGATAAGGATTTGCGAGATGCCGTCATGGAGCTCGCGTGCGATGCGTGTGCGTTCCTCTTCCTGCGTGTCGATGATGCGCTGGGTCAACTCCTTGAGTTTGCTGTCCGCGAGCCGGCGTTCATGGAGATTGAGCACCATCCAACTCCCGAACACCAGCAACACCGCCGGCACGGCGATGAGAACGATTGTAAAGAATGTTGAGTTGATGGTGTTTCGGAGATCCTCGTGGGCTGCGGCGGTCTGCGCGAAGACATCGTCGAGATAGACGCCGGTGCCCAGCATCCATTCCCATTTATCCAAACCGACCGCAAACGAGACTTTTTCGGCGATCGTTCCGGCCGATGGCTTTTCCCACAGGTAAGAATGAAGGCCCCCGCCTTCCTTGGCCTTTTCGATCAGATTGTAGATCACCCGATCACCATTGGGATCGGTCAGGTCCAGCCAGTTCTGGCCGGGGCGATAGGTTTGTCTTGGGTGAACGATGTTGACGCCATCATAGTCATAGACGAAAAAGTATCCGTCCTCGCCGTAATCGAGCGCGTTGAGGATGGCCTTAACCTGTTCCTGGGCCACTTCATCGTTCTGTCCGGCGTCACGGTAAATTCCATCGATGGCCGACAGCGCCATGTTGGTGAGGTTAAGCAACTCGTCCTGCTTGGCCTGAACCATATTGCGTTCGAACGTATCGATGCTTGCGCGCGCGAGGCTGGCCGATTGCCATGTCACCAACCAGGTGATGGCAACGATGGCAAGGATCAACGGAACGATCGCGAGTGCCAGGATCTGGTGCCGGAACTGCATAATGTAAACATCTCCTCCGCCCGGATCGTTGGCCGGTCACGGCGATTGTAGCCGATAGCGCGCGCCACCATTATCACTTACTGCGTAAAACTGGGTAGCCTTTGGAAATAAAGCAGGTAACCTATGGAACCGGGCCCTCGACGGAGGCAGGCAAATACAGTCTTTTTTGCCCTGCGCTTCGAAGATGCGCTTGAAAGACGGTGGCGGCTCTCGAAGCGCGGCCTTAAACCGTTTCTAGCCGGTGCAAAAGCACCATAGGGAGGACATTATGAAAAGACGCGACTTCTTCAGGAAGGCCGGCGCCGCGACCGCGGGCGTTGCAGCTGCAGCCACTACGCTCGCCACCCCGGCCATTGCCCAAGGCAACATCACCTGGCGCATGGTCACCACTTGGCCGCAGAACTTCCCCGGTCTCGGTGTTGGCGCTCAGCGCCTCGCCGATCGTATCACCGCCGCTTCAGGTGGCCGTTTGTCGATCCAGGTCTATGCTGCCGGCGAGATGGTGCCGGGTCTTCAGGCCCTCGACGCCGTCATCGACGGCTCGGCCGAAATGAGCCACGGCGCAGCCTACTACTGGCAGAACAAGAGCCAGGGCCTTTCGTTTTTCACCGGCGTCCCCTACGGCATGACCAACCGCGAACTCGCTGCTTGGGTGCGCCACATGGGCGGCCAGGAAATCTGGGATGACATCTACGACCAGTTCGGCGTTCAGGGCTTCCTGTCCGGTGATACCGGCACGCAGGCCGGTGGTTGGTTCCGCAATGAATTGACCGGCGTCGCCGACGTTCAGGGGCTGCGTTTCCGCACTCCCGGCCTCGGTGGCCAGGTTTGGGAAAAGCTCGGCGCCTCGGTTACCAATCTGGCTGCCGGCGACATCTTCGCCGCACTACAGAACGGCACGCTCGACGCCGCCGAATTCGTCGGCCCCTACAACGATCTTGCCCTTGGCTTCTACCAGATCGCCAAGAACTACTATTTCCCAAGCTTCATCGAACCAGGGCTGGCAACTGAGCTTGTGGTCGACAAGGCCAAGTTCCAGGAACTGCCGCAGGATCTGCAGGAACTGGTGAAGTTCGTCTGTCAGGCCGAGTATGACGAAGTCGCATCCGACTTCGCGGCAAATGACCCGCGCGCACTCCAGACTCTGGTCAACGATCATGGTGTAACCGTTCGCCAGTTCCCTGACGAGATCATGGAAGCCGGTGCGGTCGCCGCCAAGGAAATCCTGACCGACATTCGTGACAATGGCGACGAACTCACCAAGCGCGTTGCCGAAAGCTATGTCGAAGCCTTCAACATCGTCCGTCAGAAGACCGATGGCACCGACTCGCTATTCCTTCGGGCTCGCGAGCAGTACTTTACGCTCGACTGATTCCGGCGACAATTTTAGCCATAAGGGTCCGGGCTTCGGTTCGGGCCCTTTTTTGTGCTTTCGTCCCGACCCTAGAGCGGTTCGGAGTTTCACTGAATCGGAAGTCCGCTCACCTCTCCCTTGGGGGAGAGGTCGACGCGAAGCGGCGGGTGAGGGGGCCTTGGCGGCGGTAGATGGAGCATTTCAGCGCTTCCCGGAATCGCTTCAACAGCCTGCTAGAGCGCTTCCAGGATAAGTGGGCACCACTTATCCGGTTCGGAAGCTCGACAAAACAAGGACTTAGAGCAATTGGAGCGATTCGAAGAAGCGCTGAAATGCTCTAGGCAGAGTGTGGGAAAAAAGAAAAGAGGCCCGCCGGGTATGCCGGCGGGCCCCTGTGATTTGGCTGGCGTGTTCGATCAGTTGACCGATGGCAGCCAGGTGATGAGCTGCGGGAAGAGGAACAACAGGGTTATCGCCAGAATTTGCAGCCCCACGAAAGGCAGCGCTCCTCGGTAGATCATGCCGGTCGTGACCCTGCCTGGCGCTACCCCCCGCAGATAGAAGAGCGAGAAGCCGAAGGGCGGCGTCATGAAGCTTGTCTGCAGGTTGACCCCTACCATCACGCCGAGCCAGATCGGGTCGATGCCCAGTGCCAGCAGGATCGGCGCTGTTATCGGGATGATGATGAAGATGATCTCGAACGTGTCGAGAATGAACCCGAGCACGAACATGATGAGCATCACGACAATCATCGCCCCGACGGCGCCGCCCGGTAGGTTGGCCAGGAATTCATGAACCAGATTGTCGCCGCCCATCACGCGGAAGACGATAGAAAACACCGATGCCCCGAACAGGATGATGAAAATCATCGAGGTGATCGTTGCGGTGGCCATTGCCGCTTCGCGGAATACCCTGAACGACAACCGCCAGCGCAGTGCCGCCAGGATCGTGGCGCCGACTGCGCCCACCGAGCCGGCTTCGGTCGGCGTGGCGATACCGGTGAGGATCGATCCCAGAACCAGGAAGATGAGAACCAGTGGTGGGATGAGCGCAACGACAACGTCCTTGACGATCCCCTTGCGATCCTCCTCGGTCATCGGCGTTGCCGGGCAACTTTCCGGATCTGTGATCGCCTTGAAGATCATCCAGCCGACATAGAGCCCGACCAGTAGAAGGCCGGGAATGAAGGCGCCGGCGAACAGATCGCCCACGGTCACCGGCACGGGCGCGAAATTGCCCTGTGCCATCTGCACCTGCGCGTTGATCGAGGAGAGCATGTCGCCCATGAAGATCAGTACGGTCGACGGCGGGATGATCTGCCCCAGCGTTCCCGATGCGCAGATCACGCCCGAAGCGAGCTTGGGATCGTATTTGGCCCTCAGCATGGCCGGCAGAGAGATTAGCCCCATGGTGACGACGGTTGCCCCAACCACGCCGGTCGACGCCGCCAGCAGCGCCCCCACGACGATGACGGAAATTCCGAGTCCGCCGCGAAGTCGCCCGAACAGCTTGCCCATGGTCAGAAGCAATTGCTCGGCGATCTTGGACTTTTCGAGCATCACGCCCATGAAGATGAACAGGGGCACTGCCACCAGCACCTCATTGGTCATGTAGCCGATATAGCGGCCCATGAGGTTTCCCATGTTCGAAAAATCGAACACGCCAAAGAAATACCCGATCGCGCCGAAGATCAGCGACGTACCGGCCAGGGTGAACGCCACCGGAAAACCCAGCAGCAGGAAGCCGATCACGCCGAAAAACAGGAGCCCCGAGAGAATCTCGCCAATCAGAACACTAGACAACAGGCGTCTCCTCGTCGGTCTCGACCTTGTAGCGATACAGTGGAGGAAGGAGGTCTTCCCTGTCCGCCAGAACCAGAATGGCCCGGGCGATCATCGCCACGCCCTGAAGGGCGACCAGAGCCGCAAACACAAGGATGAATGTCTTGAGGACAAACAGGCCCGGCATGCCCCCGATATTCTGGGATGCTTCGAAAAAGCTCCAGGAACGGCGCACATAAACCAGCCCCCAGTTCCACACCACGTACATGAACGGAAACAGGAAAATGACCACGCCGATGATGTCGAAGACGGCTTTCCGCTTTGTCGAGGCGGGGCGGTAGAAGATATCCACGCGCACGTGATCGTCGCGGAACAGTGCGAACCCGGCGATCGCGGTGAACATGGCGCCGCTCAGCCAGACATAAAGGTCCTGCATCCACAGAAAGGTCGTATTGAAGACGTATCGCTGGACAACCACCGCGAAACAGACGGCAACGACGCCAGCCGCCAGCCACGAAACGATATTGCCGACTAGTCTGTTCAGGCCACCTATGGCCTGAACCGCTAAGGCGAGCGCGCGCATTCGCTCCTCCTCCCTTGGAAGGGTTTTGTTTTTATCGATAGTACCGCTAGTTGGCGCGCGGGAAAACTGCAAGCAATCAGCGAACAGGATTCGTCAAAACCGAACTTTTGCCCGTAATACTGGGTAGCGGGGCAAGGCCGAAATCTCGGCCCTAGATTGCTCCGCGCCGATGGAGGATCGAAGTGAGCGTGGCGGCTGCGAGCGCCCAGGCCGCTCCCAGCGCCCAGCCGGCCAGCACGTCACTGGGATAATGGACGCCGAGCAATACGCGCGAGATGCCCACCAGCGTCGTCAGGACGATGGCGACTCCAAAAAAGAAAACCCTTTCCCGCCATCGACCTGACAATTGGGCAAGCAAGGCGCCGAGCGTGAGATAGGTTACAGCCGCGATCATCGAATGCCCGCTCGGAAAGCTGGCCGACAGGTCTTGAGCCAGCGCGGAAAATTCCGGCCGTGGGCGGTCAAAAAACGTCTTGAGGAGGTCGGTAAGCAGAGACCCGCTAATGACGGCGCCTGACACCAATATTGCAGCGCCGGCGCGACGTGTAAGCAACAGGTAGATTACGACGCTTGAGACCATCAGCGTTAGAACGGAAAAGCTTCCAAGGGCCGTCACGTCCCGCACCGCTTCCTGAAGCCAGAATGGTCCGATCATCTGGCTGGGGTCGCCCGGGGCCCTGAACATTTCGAGTATCGCTATATCGATTTCGTGGGTTTCGCTCTCGTTGACCTCGTCGGCGATTTCGATAAACGCAAAGATCAGCGCCGCTGCCAGTCCGACGCCAAACAGCACCGCCTGCTCTGCGAATACGATCTCGCGCACCTGCCGGAGCCGGTTGCGGGAAAGATGGTGCTTGAAAAATTTGAGCAATATGCGGCCTCCGACTGGCGATCAGGTGAGGGGGCGAACAAGCGATACGGCTCCAGACCTATCCAATTTTGATGTTCTAGCCCAGCAAAGATCGGCATTTTAGCGATTTGCATAACGCCGGTTGCACGACAAGCGGGGTAGGGCATAATCGCTGCGGGGGCTCAGACAACGACCAAAAAAGGTTTGTGCGTACCGTGTCCGAAATCTGGCAACCCCTAATTGCCAACCTGGCCGTTGTGGCCCTGTTCTCTTCCATCTGGTCTTTGGCGTCCGATTGGCTGGACAAGCAGCGTTGGATTGTCCGCAAGCTTTGCATAGGCGCCCTGGTCGGCAGCGCGGCCGTTTCCACGATGCTGTTGGCCGTCGAAATCGTGCCCGGCGTGGTCTATGATCTCAGAACCAGTGTCGTGGCCGTAGGGGCATTCTTCAGCGGTCCGCTGGTCGCCGCCGTTGCGATCGTCATGGCGGGGACATATCGGCTGCTCGAAGGTGGAGCCGGCGCCGCGCTGGGCGTTTTCCATCTGGCAGCGGCCGCCCTTGTCGGGTTGGGCGTTCGGACAACAGCCCGATCTCCATTGCCAAATCCATTCTGGATACTCTTTCTCGCCGTTGCGATGGCTCTGCTGTTGCTGGTGATGGTGTTTCTTCTCACCCGTGTCGTCAGTCTTGAGGAAGCCCGTGATTTTGTCGTGCCCGGGATGGTCTTGACCCTTTTGGCGACGCTGATGATGGGGTTGACCATACTTGGCGCCCGTCAGGCGGGGCGCGACCGATCCATCCCGCGGGCGGCTCTCGCGCAGGCGCCCGAATTTCTCTACGTCAAGGACACACAGGGCCGGTTCCTGACTGTGAACGAGGCCGTGGCCCGGCATCATGGATATCCCGATCCCGGCGGAATGATCGGATTGACCGACTTCGATATCACCGGCCCGGAACGAGCGCAGGAACTCTATGAGCAGGAACGAACCATCATGGAGAGCAGATCCGCCCTGCTGGATTTTGAGGAGGAAGTGGCCGACAAATCGGGACGACCCCGCTGGTATCGAACCTCGAAAGTTCCGCTTAGCGGCAAGGATGGTCGGATCGTCGGGCTGGCCGGGATGACCGTCGATACCACGGTCGTCAAGCAACTCGAGCGCGAGCTCATCGAGAGCCGTGACCGCCTCTCTCTTGCCATGTCCGAAATGAGCGATGGCCTCGCGCTGTTTGATCGCGACGGCTATCTGGTCTTTTGCAATGACCAGTATCGGGACGCGTTTCCTCGGTCCGCGCATGCGCGGGTGCCGGGAAAACACATCAATGAGATATTGCTCGAATGCGCACGCACTGGCGAACAGCTCGGCATCCCCGACGACGACATCGAAGGATGGGTGCAACGCGTCGGCAGCCTGTTGCGGGTGCCCAATGTGGTCACCGTCGAACTGTTTAACGGCAGTTACCTCCAATTGCGCAATCAGACGGCCAGCAATGACTCCGCCGTGGTCATTGTCACCGATGTCACCGACCTCAAACTTGCCGAACGCGCTCTGATCGAGGCCAATGCCGATCTTTCCCGGCAGGCGTCCACCGATGCCCTGACAGGGCTCGCCAATCGTCGGGTATTCGATGAAACTCTGGAGCGGGATATGGCACGTTGCGGACGTGCAGGAACACCGCTGAGCCTGATCCTGCTCGATGTGGATCGGTTCAAGCATTACAACGACGTAAATGGCCATCAGGCCGGCGATCGGTGCCTGATCATGGTGGCTAACGCCATGAAGACCAGCCTGCTCCGGCCATCCGATCTTGCCGCGCGATATGGCGGGGAAGAGTTTGCAGTCATTTTGCCGGACACCAATCAGGCCGGCGCTGAAGCCGTTGCCGAGCGCATTCGCGGTGCCATCGCCGACGCGAGCATTCGCGATCTGGGGAACGAGGTTACCGCCAGCCTCGGCGTAGCCGAATATGATCTGGCCAGAGCGCCTACGACACCCGAGAGCCTCGTGCGCCGGGCCGATGGCGCCCTTTATTCCGCCAAGGCGGCCGGACGAAATCGCGTTATGGCGGCTGCGGCAGAGTAGCGCTCGCACCGGATTGGCGCCGCACACATAAACTTTCAAAATTGTTATTGCAAAAAAATGCAATCGTTATTATCTGGCAGTCTTAGTCTCAACTGACCGCTCACGAAAGCCTACTCATGCCTGTAAGACCCGAAGTCACCGGATTTTTCGAGCCCCGTACGTTTTCCATCCAATATGTAGTCGCTGACCCCGAAACCGGGAAATGCGCCATTGTGGATCCGGTTCTGGACTACGACGAAAAATCCGCCTGCACAGCCACCATTCAGGCCGACAAACTGCTCACCTTCATCGCGGCGAAGGGATACGAACTCGAGTGGATACTGGACACCCATCCTCACGCCGATCATTTTTCTGCGGCCCAGTACCTCAAGGAAAAAACCGGCGTACGAACCGCAATCGGCGAAAAAGTCGTCGAGGTCCAGAAGCTCTGGAAGAGCATTTACAACTGGCCCGATTTCAGGACCGATGGCAGTCAGTGGGACAAGCTGTTCGCCGATGGAGATGAGTTCAAGGTCGGCAACATGCCCGCCAGGGTCATGTTCTCGCCCGGGCACACGCTGGCTTCGATAACGTATTTGATCGGCGATGCGGCTTTCGTCCACGACACGCTTTTCATGCCCGATAGCGGCACGGCGCGTGCCGATTTCCCCGGCGGAAGTTCTGGAGTGCTCTGGAATTCGATACAGGCCATTCTGGCGCTGCCCGACGAAACTCGCATTTTTACCGGGCATGACTACCAGCCTGGCGGCCGTGAACCACGATGGGAATCGACGGTGGCCGAACAGAGGGTCACCAACATCCACATGTCAAAATACACGACCATGGATGCTTTCAGGGCGGCCCGGGATGCGCGCGACAAGACGCTTCCCATGCCAAAGCTGATCCTGCACGCCCTGCAGATCAATACCAATGGCGGGCGGCTGCCCGAGCCCGAATCCAACGGCAAGCGCTATCTCAAGATTCCGCTCGACGCGTTGGGAGGTGCACCATGGTGATCGGAACCGAAACACAAGAACTCCCTCACCGGACAACAGTCATCAAGGACAGGGTCGACGAGGCGACGGCTTTTCTCAAGAAGTTGGCCAACCGGGACCGCCTGCTCGTTGTATGCGCGCTGGTCGAGGGCGAGCGCAGCGTGCGCGGGCTCGAAGACCTGCTCAATATCCGCCAGCCCGGCCTGTCCCAGCAACTCGCCGAACTGCGCAGCGCTGGCATGATCGAGGCCCGCAAGGAGGGCAAGGCGGTCTTTTACCGCCTGTCCGATCCCAAGGTGAAGGCCATCGTTTCCACCATGTACGACCTGTTCTGCGGACCGGACGCACAGTGATCTCTCATCTTCCGCTTTAAGCGATCGAGGTATTCTCAATGACTGAATTCACTCTCTTGCCCTCGCTGTTTGGCGGGGCGCTGATCGGGCTGGCCTCCGTCCTGCTCATGGCGTTTCATGGACGCATTGCGGGTATGACCGGCATTCTTACCGCCGTTATTCCCCCTGTTCATGGCGATTGGGCCTGGCGGGCGGCGTTTCTTGGCGGCGCCATCGTTGCCCCGATCCTCATCGTTGCCATTTTTGGCGATGTCGTCAGCTTCCAAAGCCGGGTTCCCGTGCCCTGGCTGATTGGTGGCGGGCTCTGCGTTGGCATCGGTGTGTATTTCGGCTCCGGCTGTACGTCTGGACACGGGGTTTGCGGCATTGCCCGTCTCTCTCCGCGCTCTATCGTTGCCACCATCGTCTTTATGGCCTCAACCGCCGCGACCGTATTCGTCATTCGCCACGTTCTCGGAGGTCTATGATGCAGAAGATTGTATTTGCGGGCGTCATCGGCCTGATCTTCGGCGCCGGGATTGCTGTTTCAGGCATGGCCAATCCGGCCAAAGTGCTCAATTTTTTCGACTTTGCCGGCTCTTGGGATCCGTCTTTGGCTCTCGTTATGGCCAGCGCACTGGCCGTGACTGCCGCAGGCTATTTCTTCGTCCTCAAACGGCCAGCGCCCGTTTTTGACAAGGCATTCCATGTGCCCGTATCCAAGGCGATCGACGTGCCGCTGGTGGCCGGCTCGGCGATCTTCGGCATCGGCTGGGGCATTACGGGGTTTTGTCCTGGCGGTTCGATTCCCGCCCTCGGCCTTGGTGAGCCCGACGCTTTCGTCTTCGTTGCCGCGATGATTGGCGGCATCATGCTGGCGCGCAGTGCACGCCAAATCCTGACCAGCCGTGAACTCCAGACTCCAAGGTGATTGCCATGAACATCAATAAGATCGACGAGCGCTTTTCAACCACCGGACAGATCAATCCCGGCGATATCGAAGCGCTCAAGGATATGGGGTTCGTGGGTATCGTTTGCGCCCGTCCCGATGATGAGGAGTCAGATCAACCAAATTTTGCGCAGATTGAAGCCGCGGCGCGGGCAGCGGGTCTTTCCGCCCACCATGTGCCGGTATCCGGTCCGCCGACCGAGGGACAGATCATTCGCTTCCACGAAGCGATGGCATCTCTCGATGGCCCGGTGCTCGGCTACTGCCGCTCGGGTGCGCGTGCCGGGAGCCTTTACGCCACACTCGATCGATAGGGCTCTTGGCCATGCTCGAAAAATACGTCCCCATCCTCAATTGGGGTAGCCGGTACTCGCGGCACAAGTTTGGCCGCGATTTTCTGGCTGCGGTGATCGTTACGATCATGCTGATCCCGCAATCTCTGGCCTATGCGCTGTTGGCCGGATTGCCGCCCGAAGTCGGGCTTTATGCCTCTATCCTGCCGCTGGTCGCCTATGGGATTTTCGGCTCGTCCACCTCTCTGGCCGTTGGTCCGGTTGCAGTCGTGTCGCTGATGACGGCGGCCGCCATAGGGCGGATCGCGCAGGAGGGCACCGCGGACTATGCTAGCGCGGCGGTCGTGCTGGCTCTGCTCTCAGGGGGTATCCTCGCGCTTATGGGTCTGTTCCGGCTGGGCTTCATCGCCAATTTCCTCTCTCATCCGGTGATCTCCGGCTTCATTACGGCGTCCGGCCTCATCATTGCGACGAGCCAGGTCGGTGGACTGCTTGGCATCTCCGGCACGGGCCATGCAATGCCCGAACTGATGGTCTCGATCGTCGAAAATTGGGGGCAGTTCAACCCTTATACGTTCGTGGTCGGCGCAGCCTCGCTTGCGGCACTCATCTGGGTCCGGCTCGGTATGAGGCGGACCCTGGTTGCAGCGGGGCTGTCTGCTGGGGTGGCCATGTTCGCCGTTCGCGCCGCCCCCGTTGTCGTGGTGCTGCTGGCAATCGTTGCCTCGGCGGTGTTTGACCTTGGCACGAAAGGCGTGGCGCTGGTGGGGGCAGTACCGCAGGGGCTCCCCCTGTTTTCACTGCCCAATCTCGACCTTGATCTTGTCAGCGCCCTTATCGGCCCGGCGCTCATCATTTCGATCGTCGGTTTCGTTGAGTCGATTTCCGTTGCCCAGACCCTTGCCGCCAAAAAGCGTGAGCGCATAGATCCCGATAGGGAACTGGTGGGGCTCGGCGCGGCCAACGTCGCCTCAGCCATCGGCTCGGGTTTTCCGGTTACGGGCGGATTTGCGCGTTCGGTGGTCAATCATGACGCCGGCGCGGCGACACCTGCGGCGGGCATGTTCACGGCGGTCGGCATTGCCATCGCCACGCTTGTGCTGACCCCTTTTCTCGCGCTTTTGCCCAAGGCGACGCTGGCTGCAACGATCGTCGTGGCGGTGCTGGCACTGGTCGATTTCTCCATCCTGAAAAAATCCTGGACCTATTCGAGAGCCGATTTTCTTGCCGTGGCGACAACTCTCGCGGGAACGCTGATCTTCGGGGTCGAAGCCGGCATTTCCCTTGGTGTGGCGGCATCGTTGTTGGTGTTTTTCTACCGCAGTTCGCGACCCCATATGGCAATCGTTGGCCGGGTCCCGGGGACCGAACACTTCCGCAATATCAACCGTCACGATGTTCGGACCGACCCTCACATTCTCGCACTGCGGGTCGATGAAAGTCTCTATTTTGCCAATGCGCGCTATCTCGAAGAGCGGATCGCCGGCGAGATTTCCTCAAGGCCGGAGATAACACAGGTCATTCTGATGTGCCCGGCTATAAACGCCATCGACATGTCGGCCCTCGAAAGCCTCGAAGCGATCAATATTCGCCTTACCGAACAAGGCATTGGCCTGAACCTGTCCGAGGTGAAAGGTCCGGTGATGGATCGGCTCAAGCGAACCGATTTCCTCGATCATCTCAACGGCGAGGTGTTCCTGAGCCATCACGACGCGGTGGCGGCGCTATCGGCTAATCGCGCCCCCTGAACCGGCGCTGATAGGCGGCATCGTAGAGCGAGCTGTCGGAAAACCCTTCGGCGGCAAGGGTTTGACCCACGAAGATGATTGCCGTGCGCTCAATGGGGTCCGTCGCGATTTTCCCGGCGATATCGCCCAGTGTGCCGCGGACGATTTTTTCCCTGTCCCAACTGGCCCACGCAACGATGGCGACTGGGCAATCGGGGCCGTAGAGCGGGGTGAGTTCGGCGACGATTTCATCGAGCGCGTGGATGGCCAGATGGATGGCGAGTGTTGCGCCGCTGGCCCCGAAATTGGCGAGGGTTTCGCGGTCCGGCATCGCCGAAGCACGTCCGGAAACGCGTGTCAGAATAAGGCTTTGCGCCAGGGTTGGCTTGGTCAGCTCCTGCCCAAGTGCCGCAGCCGCGGCGGCGAATGCGGGGACGCCCGGCGTCAGGGTGTAGGGGATGGAATGGGCATCAAGGCGGCGAATCTGTTCGGCGACCGCGCTCCACATGGAAAGATCGCCCGAATGCAGGCGTGCAACGTCCAGACCTGCTGCGTGGGCCGCGAGATACTCAGCCTCAATTTCATCGAGCGACAATGGGGCGGTATCGACCAGACGGGCATCTTTGGGGCACCAGTCGAGCAGGTCTTTCGGGACAATCGATCCGGCATAAAGGCAGACGGGACAACGGCTTAGGATGTCGCGCCCGCGTACGGTTATGAGGTCCGCCGCGCCGGGTCCGGCGCCGATGAAATGGACGCTCATTTGGCCCACACCCATTGGGTGACCGGCATGGCGGGACGCCAGCCGCTCATGGTGCCCAGCGGTTCGGCGCGGGCGATCTGAATGCGCGTGAGGCTGCCGCCCATTTGCTGATGGAGCAGCGCCAAAAGCGCTTCCATTTCAAGGGTTACCGCGTTGGCGACCAGTCGCCCGCCGGGCTTGAGCGCGGCGATCGCGGCATCGATGACGCCATCCTCGGTGCCGCCACCACCGATAAAGATGGCGTCAGGTTGCTCAAGTTTCTCAAGGACTTGCGGCGCACGCCCGACTCTGATTGTCAGCCCCGGAACGCCCATCAAAGCCGCATTGTCCGCAATGCGGGCACTGCGTACGGGATCGGCCTCAATGGCGATGGCCGAGAGCGAAGGGTCCGACAGCATCCATTCGATGCCGACCGAACCCGAACCCGCCCCGATGTCCCACAGCAATTCGCCGCGCCGGGGGGCGAGGGCGGAAAGGGTCAGCGCGCGGATTTCGTGCTTGGTGATCTGCCCGTCATGGTCGAACCAGTCATCGGGCAAGCCCGGCGTGAGCGGTACGATGCGCGCGTTTTCGTCGGCCAGGATATCTATCGCCAGAACGTTGAGCGGACTGATGTTTCCGATATCGAAAGACTGCGCTGGCGTGGTGCGCACTTTCTCGTGCGGACCGCCCAGTGCGTCGAGAACCGTTACCGCGCTGCGACCAAACCCGGCTTCGGTCAAAAGTCCCGAGATCCGGGCCGGTTCGGTCTCATCGGACGTCAGGGCAAGGATTTTTCGGCCCGGATGCATGTGCGGCAAGACCAGTTCGATGGGCCGCCCGTGCAACGACAATGTTGTCACGTCCTGCAGCGGCCATCCCATGCGGGCGGCGGCGAGAGAGAACGAGGAAGGGCTTGTAATCACAAGCATTTCCACTGCCGGAATGCGGCGGGCCAGAGTGGCGCCGATCCCGTAATGGAAGGGGTCTCCACTGGCGAGGACGCAGACGCGCTTGCGCCCGCGCAACCGGGCGACTTCTTCAATCGAGGTTTCGATCGGGCTTTGCCAGCGGCGCTGTTCGGCAAGGTTCATGCCGCGCACGAGGCGCAGATGCCGCTCGCCACCGAACACCACTTCCGCGTTGGCAATCAACGACTTGGTGAGATCGGTAAGACCATCCAGCCCGTCCTCACCGATGCCGACGATGGTGAGCCAGCGGTCAGCCATGTTCGGGCACCCAGCGCGGTGTGTAAACGAGATCGGGCTTTTCGGGGCGTTCGATCACCCGTGTGAGGGCATTGCCGATGATGAGGCAGGTGGACATGTCGATGGTCTCGGGCTTTACCTCGGAGAGCGCCTGACGCCCAATAGACCCTCGGTGCACTCCCACGCCACGCCCAATGGACACCACGGTTTCAGGGGGCAGAATTTCGCGCAGGATTTCAAGCGCCTTGCCCAGTTGCCAGGGCCGCGATTTCGAGATGGGGTTATAAAATGCAATGGCAAAGCCGGCGCCGGCGGCGGCGCGGATGCGCTTTTCGATGATCGCCCACGGCTTGAGATTGTCCGAAAGCGAAATGGCACAAAAATCATTGCCCAACGGGGCGCCGATCCGGGCCGCTGTTGCCAGCATAGCGGTGACGCCGGGGACGATGATAAGGTCGATGTCGCGCCACTCGGGCTCGCCGGTGTCGATCGCTTCGCAGACCGCGGCGGCCATGGCAAACACCCCCGGATCGCCGCCCGAAACCATGGCGACGGTGTTGCCCTCTGCGGCCAGCGCAAGCGCTGAGCGGGCGCGGTCGAGTTCCTCGCGATTGTCCGAAGGGACGGCGACCTGCTCAGGCGAAAGGTTCAGCCGCTCGATATAGGGCTTGTAGCCGAAGAAGTGGCTCGAAGCGGCAATGGCGGCCTGCGCTTCGAGTGTAATCTGCTCGGGGCTGCCCGGACCGGTCCCGATGACGTACAGCGTGCCGCTCATGGACGTGTCTTCCAGCCGGGAACCAGGATCTGGCTGAAATAGGGGGCAGGACTGTCGTCGCGGTCCTTGAGCGGCAGGACGATTGCAGTGTCCATGGTGCCGCGCTCGACATAGATGGCGCTGTCGAATTTCCCGGCGGCTTTGAGCGCGTCGCGGATTTTCGGCAGGTTACGGCCCACCTTCATGATGACGGCGCTATCTGTGGAGCCTAGACGGGTCTGAAGATCGGCAAGATCGAGCGTTCCCGGCAGGACGGTGAATATGTCGTCGCCCTGCATGAGCGGCACGCCCGCTTGCGACCAGCAACCCGAAAGAGAGGTAACGCCCGCGATCACCTCGGTGGAATAGGCGGGGGCCAGGCGCACATGAATGTGCATGTAGGAGCCGTAAAAGAACGGATCGCCTTCCGACAGCACGGCGACTGTCTTGCCCTTATCGAGATGGTGGGCGATGTGCAGCGCCGCATCGTCAAAGAACGCAGCGATCTGGCTCTTGTAACTTTCATCGTGCCGATGGACTTCGGTGGTGACCGGATATTCCAGCGGCAATTCGATGGCGTTTTCCGGCCAGTGGGGCGCAACGATGGCGCGGGCATTGCCGGGGCGACCGCGCTTGAGGAAATGGGCGACGACATCGGCATCGAGAATGGCGCGCACGGCCTTGAGCGTCAAAAGCTCGGGATCGCCCGGCCCGGTGCCCACCCCGATCAGCCTGCCCCGTGTCTGGCTCATATGCCGGGCCTCGCAAGCGCGTTGAGCGCGGCGGCGGTCATGGCGCTGCCACCAAGACGGCCTTCGACGATGGCGAAAGGAACGCCGTAGGAATTTTCCCTAAGTGCCTGTTTTGACTCCGTTGCGCCCACGAAGCCCACCGGCATGCCGATGATGGCGGCGGGTTTTGGCGCGCCGTCGCGGAGCAGTTCGAGAAGGTGGAACAGCGCGGTCGGTGCATTGCCGATGGCGACCACGGCGCCCTCGAGACGCGGCAGCCAGATGTGGATGGCGGCGGCCGAACGCGTATTGCCATGGTCCTGCGCCAAAAAGGGGGTTTCGATATTGTTGATCTCGCAGATCACTTCATTGTCCGCCGGCAGGCGCGAACGCGTGACACCGCGCGCCACCATTTCGGCATCGGTGAAAATCGGCTTGCCACGTTCGAGCGCACCGCGCGCCGCTTCGACGAAGCCGGGAGAGAAATGGAAATGCCGGGCCGCCTCGACCATGCCGCAGGCGTGGATCATCCGCACGGCGAGGTCGGCCTCGGCGGGTGAGAAGCGCGAAAGGTCGGCCTCGGCGCGGATGGTGGCGAAGGACTGGCGGTAAATCTCTTGCCCGTCGCGGACATAGTCATATTGCGTCATTGCTGCCCCAGCCGGCCAAGAACCGAAAGCGTCGTCTCGCCGGGCTGGCGAATATCGCGGATTCGATTGGCCAAAGAAACGATGCCGGTTTCAATAGCGTCAGGATCGAGCGTTGCAAGCGGTTTGGCGTCGGGTGCGCGGTAAAGCGTCAATTCGCTGCCATCGAGCACGATGCCGGGACGCCCCGCATGGGGGCATCCCTTGGCGCAAGTTGAGACGTGAATGTGGAACGAGCCGTCGATCAGTTCGGGCGAGGCGGAATAGAACGCCTGCGCCAGCTCGGCCGCCTGGATGACGCCCGCGTCGGTGTCTTCAGCCCCCGAGCAAATCGACAGTTTTACGCCGGTAGCATCAGGGCGGGTCCAATAGCCGACCCGTGCCAGGGCCGGGGCGAGGTCGCGCAGGGTCGAGGCGTCGAACCCGACAAGGACAAGAGAGCGGTCCGGCGCCGTGCGGGCTTCCCCCACGCCCTGTTCGGCCATGATCTGGGCCAGATCGCGAACCTGTCGCGCGCGCACCTGACCGAAGGGCAGGCCGATGCGCAGGGCGGGGGCATGGTCCGAAAGGCTCAAGGGGCCGACCATGTAGCTGGCGGGGCGGACGCTGGAATACGCGCGCGGGCGGAGGTTTTTGATTTTCGCGGCAATCGCGGGGGCGGCAAGATCGCTGGCGCGGACGCGCTGGCCTTCGGCCTGAAGCGCTTCGAGGATGATCGCCACAGCGGCGGGGATATCGGCCTCATCGAGCTCGCCAAGCGTGTCGCTGCCCAATTCGAGCACCCAGCCATCGGGGCGGGCGATCAGCCGGATATCGGCCTTAAGGCCGTCGAGCAGGACCTGGCCGCCGGTGACAAGGACGATGGAAAGTTTTGGCGAAAGCGGGCCGTGGGCGAGCGCATCGTTACAGACGGCGCGCAGGGCGAGGGCCAGCGGGCGTGGATCGGCCATGGCCTTGGGGTCGTCGCTCGCCAGCGGGGAGATTTCGATGGCAGGCGTCGGCTGGGCGGCAATACCGGCATTGGCAAGCGCGTCGCGAAAGGGAGCCGCCGACGAATCGGAAAGCCCGCGCACTTGCAGATTGCCCCGCGCCGTAACCTCGATCAGCCCGTTGCCATGGGCGTCCGCCGCGTCGGCCAGTGCCGCGAGTTGGTCGGGGGAAAGCCCCCTTTCAGGACGAAAGCGGGCGAGCAGGCCATCGGCCACGGCCATGGGGTTTTCGAGGGTCGGGCAGGCGCCGCGTGGGGTTGGAGCTGCTGTCATATGCGTCTCTTAGCAAGCGGAGGCGGGGCGAGATAGGGGAGAGTGCTGACTTTGCTGCGGTGATTGTGGGGGCGTGATTGAGATGGAAGCCGGCAATGACATTGGGGGAGGCGAAGCACCTCACCATCGCTGTCCCGGACCGGATCCGGGACCCAGCAGCCTTGCCTAGCCACCGGTGGCTTTGAGGCGCCCATGGACTCCGGCTGGAGTTTATCCCGGCGAAAGCCGGGTCCGGAGCAGCGAAGAGGGCGTCGGGGGGGCAGCCCAGGGTTTCATCTGACGAGGCTTTATGTCCGGCGCAGCAGGTAGATGTCCATGATCCAGCCATGCCGGGCGCGGGCGGCGTCCCGTGCCACAGAAATCTGGTCGCGGACATTGGCAAGGGGGCCTTCGATCAGAATCTGATCGTCCATCCCGGCATAGGCCGCCCAATAGATGTGGAGGCCAGTGGGGTCGATGCCGGCATAGGTTTTCCTGCCGTCGAGCATGACAACGACCGTATCGGCGCCCTCGGGCCAGCCTGCCGCGAGCTTGCGGCCCGTCGTGATGGTCACCGGGTTGCCGATGGTGTTGAGCGGGATGGCGAAGGCGGCGGTCAGCGCGGCAATCGCGGTGATGCCGGGGATGACGTCGATGGTGAAGGCGAGATCGGATTTTGCCTTGACCGATTCAAGGATGCGCAGCGTGCTGTCGTACAGGCCGGGGTCGCCCCAGACCAGAAGGGCTCCAGTGGCGTCCTGCGGAGCTTGGGCAAACATCTCGATATAGCTTTGGGCGATCAGATCGTGCCAGTCGAGCACGCGTTGGGTGTAATCGCCGATGGCCTCGTTGCGCGCCGAAATGGGGTATTCGACAAGCTGGTATGGTCGCGAGATGTAGCGCTCGCAGATTGTCATGCGGATGGCGGCCAGCGTCGATTTATCCTCGCCCTTGGTGGGAATGAAGATGACATCGGCCCGGTTGAGCGCTGCGATGGCCTGCATGCTCAGATGCTCGGGATTGCCGGTGCCGATGCCGATGACGAGGAGGTTTTTCATTGCTGCCTTAGAGCATGGGATTGCGTCGCCGCAAAGATGCCGAAAATTTTCCAGGCGGGGTCTTGTGTCCCGAACCACCAATCGTTAGATGGGGGTCTCTTCCGCGTTTCATCCGGCGCGGATTTTTTTATGGAGCGTTCCCAGAAAAAGTGGTTCCACTTTTTCGGTTCGGGAGCGCGACAAACAGAAAACGGCCCGTCGCCCATCCCCGCATTTGGGGACCAAGGAGGTTCGAACGCAAGAATTGACGCTACAGACACCTTATTATCTGCTCGACAAATCGGTACTTCTCCGAAATCTGGAAAAAATATCGTATTTGCGTCAGGCTTCCGGCGTCAAATGCGTGCTTGCGCTCAAGGCTTTCGCGACATGGTCGGTGTTCGACATCATGGCCGAGCACATGGATGGCACGACCTCCTCATCTCTCAATGAAGTCAAGCTCGGGGCCGAAAAATTCGGCGGCGAGACCCATGCCTATTCGGTGGCCTGGGCCGATCATGAGATCGATGAGGCCATCGCAAACTGCGACAAGATCATCTTCAACTCGGTCAACCAGCTCGAGCGCTATGCCGATAAGGCAAAGGCGCAGGGCAAGGCGATCGGGCTGCGGCTCAATCCGGGCGTGTCCCATTCCCACTTCATTCTCGCCGATCCGGCGCGGCCGTTTTCGCGGCTGGGCGAGTGGGACATGGAGCGGGTCAAGCCCGTGCTCGACACCATCTCGGGTGTGATGTTCCACTTCAACTGCGAGAACGACGAGTACGACAGCCTCGATATGCTGCTCAAGACCATCGAGGAACGCTACGGGGAAATTCTGCATGGTCTGGAATGGGTTAGCCTTGGCGGCGGAATCCGTTTCACAAACCCCGATTATCCGATCGACGCGCTGGCCGCGCGGCTGCGGGAAATGAGCGAACGCTATGGGATTCAGCTCTATCTCGAGCCGGGCGAGGCCTCGGTCACCGGATCGACCACCCTGGAAGTTTCCGTGCTGGACGTCGTCTATAACGGCAAGCACGTCGCTATCGTTGACTCATCGACCGAAGCGCATATGCTCGATCTGCTGACCTATAGCGAATACACGAATGTAGCGCCCAACGCTGGGCCTTACGCGTATATTGTCTGCGGCAAAACTTGCCTTGCCGGAGACATTTTTGGAGAGTTCCAGTTCGAGACCGAACTCAAGGCCGGGGACCGTATCTCGTTTCTCGATGCCGGCGGCTACACCATGGTCAAGAAGAACTGGTTCAACGGGGTCCAGATGCCGTCTATCGCGGTACGTCACCTGGACGGGCAAGTGGAACTCGTCAAAGAGTTCACGTTTGAGGACTACGCGCAGAGCCTGTCGTAACCTGGGGTGAGATCCCGATTTCGAACAGCGTGCGTAGCTTGGTTCAACCTCTGAAAAGGTGTTTCGTGAAAATTGAAAAAGAACGTGCTGATTATCGGTGCTGGAGGTGTGGCGAAGGTCGTCGCCCATAAGGCTGCAATGGCAAACGACGTGCTGGGCGATATCCATATCGCATCGCGCACGCTGGACAAATGCCAGGCCATCGTTTCGAGCGTGCTCGAAAAGAAGTCCCTCAAAAAGCCCGGTGTTATCGAGGCCCATCGGCTCGATGCCCTCGATATCGAAGCGACCAAGGCGCTGATCGCCAAAACCCGGTCGCAGATCGTCATCAATGTCGGCTCCGCCTTCATCAATATGAGCGTGCTCGAAGCGTGCATCCAGACGGGTGCGGCCTATATCGACACGGCCATCCATGAAGAGCCCGAAAAGATTTGTGAGACGCCGCCCTGGTATTCCAATTACGAATGGAAGCGGCGTGAACGGTGCGAAAAGGCCGGCGCCACCGCCATCCTTGGCGCGGGGTTCGATCCCGGTGTCGTCAACGCCTATGCGGCGCTGGCGGTGGACGAGTATTTCGACACTGTCGAGTCCATTGACATCATCGATATCAATGCCGGGTCGCACGGCAAATATTTCGCCACCAATTTCGACCCGGAAATCAACTTCCGCGAATTTACCGGCGTGGTCTATTCCTGGCAGGACAGCCAGTGGCAGACCAACAAGATGTTCGAGGTCTCGCGCACCGACGATCTTCCCGTGGTGGGAGAGCGTACGTCCTATCTGTCGGGGCACGACGAACTGCATTCGCTATCGCGCAATCTCGACGTTCCCGATATCCGCTTCTGGATGGGTTTCGGCGAGCACTACATCAATGTCTTCACGGTCCTCAAAAGCCTGGGCCTGCTCTCCGAGCAGCCGGTGACGACGGCCGAAGGGCTCGAAGTGGTACCGCTCAAGGTCGTCAAGGCCGTGCTGCCCGATCCCTCTTCGCTGGCGCCCGAATATGAGGGCAAGACCTGCATCGGCGATCTGGTGAAAGGCAAGAAAGACGGCGAGGACCGTGAGGTCTTCATCTACAATGTCGCCGACCACAAGGAAGCCTTCAACGAAGTGGGCAGCCAGGGCATTTCCTATACCGCCGGCGTCCCGCCTGTCGCCGCGGCGATCCTTGTCGCCAAGGGCACATGGGATTGCCACAAGATGGTCAATGTCGAGGAACTGCCCCCGCAGCCCTTCCTGGGCCTGCTCAACACAATGGGGCTCCAGACCTCGATCCGCGACGAGAATGGCGAACGCGACCTCTCGTTCGAGGGCTGGACGCCGCCCGCAGCGGCCATTGCCGGCAAGGTTGCCAGCAAGCGCTGATATCGCCACACTATGATCCTAAAGGGCTCGCTATTGCGGGCCCTTTTTAGTTTGCAGGGATCAGAGCGCTCTTTCGTCTCCTTAAGGAAAGAGCGGGCCGCTCGATCAGCGTCCATGACAGCAAGCCCATGGCGATAGTGATCGCCGCGGCCACCAGAGCCAGCGCCATGGCGTCGAACGCGTCATGGGCAAAGCGCCCGATCAGCATCTGCTGGATGGGCCAGGCATAGAGATAGATGCCGTATGAAATGTCTGTCCTGACCGACCAGCGGGTCAGGGCGCCAAAAGAAATGCCGCCCAGGCAAAGTGCCAGATAACCGACCGAGACGACGGAGGCCAGTGCGCCCAGCGGGGTAAAGAGCAGCGGCAGGGCCAACGCAAGTCCGGCCAGCGCGCCGCGCAGATCGAGACGGATGGCGTAGCGGTTGACAAAAGCCAGATGGCCCAGCGCAAAGCAGAAGCCGAAGCGCAACAGGCTGCCCACCGGATTGCCCTCGAGCGCCTGGGTAAATGTAGTGATCGTCAGGACCATACCCAGTGTGCCGGTGACGATGACGGCCCAATGTCGGCGGGGCCATAGTCCCGTGGCGGCAAAACCGGTAAATCCGATATAGGCGAGCAATTCGTATTTGACGGTCCAGAGCGGCGTGTTGATGTTGAACGGCTCCACACCGAAGGCAAAGACGCCGGGAAGCGCCGCTGTGTTGAACAGCAGCGGTACGGAGAAGGGATACGCGAGCGTTTCGGGCGCCGCAAAATAATCGCCGAGCGGCAGCGTGGTGTTGAGCGGTCCAATGACCCACGCAGTCACCATGGCCGCAACGATCAGGCCCGGAAAGATGCGTATGGCCCGAGCCCATGCAAAGCGCACCGGATCGCGATTGAGCGCGTAGGACCGCGACAACATCAGCCCCGACAGGCAGAAGAACACGTTCACGGCGATCTGGCCCAGATTGTAGGTCGCGCCATCGAACGGTTCGAGATGCTCGCCGAACGGCAGCAGCAAAAAGCTGTGCGAGATGAACACGGCGGCGGCGGCGAACAAGCGCACGGCATTGAAGCTGTTCTGCTGGCTTTCGAGCAGTTCGCCGAGTGACCGATTGGGCATGGGGGGTATCGCCGCTTGTGAATGGTTGGCGGGCAAAATACGCCTATTGTCGGGGCACCAGGCATTACGGATGCGAATATGGTAAAAAATTGCAGCAGAGGATGAGCCCATGAATGAAATGGTGACCAGCCCGCCGCCCCGCTCGGGCATCGTGCAGTCGATCGATCGCGCCATGGCCATCCTCGAAGTTTTGGGCGAGGACGAAGAAGGCTACCGCCTGACCGATCTTGCGCGGCGCACCGGCCTTTCGGTTTCCACAGTCCACCGCCTGCTGACAACGCTCGAACAGAGGCGCTTCGTGCAGTTCGACCGCTCCGATGGGATGTGGCATGTCGGGCGCGGCGCGTTCACGGTCGGATCGGCCTTTGTGCGCCAGCGCAATTTCGTAGCGCCCGCTCTGCCGCTGCTGCGCCGTCTGCGCGACCAGACGCGTGAAACGGTTAATCTCGGCATCGTCGATGATGGGGAGGTCGTGGTGCTGACCCAGGTTGAAAGCCGTGAAATCATGCGCGCGATTACCCGAGTCGGGGGCAGGGCCCCGGTGGCCAACTCGGGCATGGGCAAGGCGATCCTTGCCAGCTATCCCGACGCCGATATCGATGCGGCAATTGCCCGGCACGGGCTGCGCAAGGTGACGGAAAAGTCGATAACCAAAGCGGGCGCGCTCCGCTCCGACATCGCCGCCATCCGCGCGCGCGGCTATGCGCTCGACGATGAGGAGTTCGTTACCGGGCTCAGATGCGCCGCCGCCGTGGTTTACAACGCCCAGGCCGAAGCGCTGTGCGCGATCTCGATTTCAGGGCTCACGGTACGGGTCAGTGACGAACGACTGCATGTGCTCGGGCGCCTGATTGCCGAAGCCGCCAAGGAGTTGACGACAATTCTGGGCGGCCAGTTGCCGGCAAGATAGGGGTGGCGCCCGCCAGAGGCGCCACCCTTTTTATCAATCGCCCATCACGACGCCTTCGCGGCGCTTGTCAGCCGCGCCGATCAGGCCCTCGTCGGTCAGCCTTATGACGTGCAGGCCGGAGTTGAGGTTCGTGACGTTGACTTCGTGGCCGAGCGCTTCAAGCCCGGCGGCCAGTTCGGCAGAGCCTTCACCCTCTTCGATATTGGTGCCGCCATTGAAATTGGTCACATGCGGCAGGTCGATGGCCTCTTGTGGATCCATGCCCCAGTCGAGCATGGAGACCAGCGAAAGCGCGGTATAGTGGATGATCGCCGCGCCGCCGGGACTGCCGGTCAAAAGCACCGGAGCATCGTTCTCAAAGACAATGGTCGGAGCCATTGATGAGCGCGGACGCTTGCCGGGTTCGACCCGGTTGGCGATCGGGGCACCGTCGGATTCCGGCGCGAACGAGAAGTCGGTCAGCTCGTTGTTGAGCAGATAGCCGCGGGTCATCACCCGGCTGCCAAAGCCGCTCTCGATCGTCGTTGTCGCCGAAATCGCATTGCCATCGGCATCGACGATGACGAAATGCGACGTGCCGGCCCGCGGGCGCTCGATATCCGAGGCCAGCAGCGCTTGCTCCCATCCCGGCGGGACGCCGGGAGAGGCGCTGCCCATGGAGGCTTCCGGGTCGATCATCGCACTGCGTTCGGCCAGATAGGCGTCGTCAAGATAGCCTTCGGGAATATCGACGAAGTCGCTGTCGCCCAGATAGCGCCCACGGTCGGCAAAAGCCAGCCGCGAGGCTTCGGCAAACAGGTGGCGGAATTCGACGCCGTCTTCCATGGCCGGGATGTCGAAGGGCTCGAGCATGCCCATGATCTGGCCAACGGTCAGCGCGCCCGAGGACGGCGGGCCCATGCCGCACACGTCATATCCGCGATAGTCCATGCACACCGGATCGCGCAACACCACCTCATAAGCCTCGAAATCCTCCATGGTGAGGATGCCGGGATTGATGTTGGTGTTGAGCGCCGCGACGATATCCTCGGCGATCTCACCGGTGTAGAAGGGAGCAGCACCTTCGGCGGCATAGAGCTTGAGGGTATCGGCATAGTCCTGGTTGGTCAGGGTCGAGCCTTCGGTAATCGGCTCGCCACCGGGAAGGAAGTATTCGGCGGTTTCCACGAAGGTATCGAGCCCGGTGGCGCCGGCCACCGAGTCCGCCATGCGCTGGGTCACCGTGAAGCCAGCTTCGGCGGTGTCGATAGCGGGCTGGAGCAGTTCGGCCCACTCCATCGTGCCGTGATCGGAATGCAACCGTTCGAGCAGCATCGGCGTGCCCGGAACGCCCGCCGAGCGCCCGCCGATCACTGCGTCCATGAACGCCATTGGCTCGCCATTCTCGTCCAGCCAGTAATCGCCATCGGCGGCCAGCGGCGCTTTTTCGCGCGCATCATAGGTCGCCAGTTCACCGGTTGCCGCGTCCCAGTACAACAGAAACGCACCGCCACCCAGCCCCGAGCTTTGCGGTTCGACCAGCCCCAGCATGGTCTGGACGGCAACCGCCGCATCGGCGGCGGAACCACCGGCGGCCAAAACGTCGTAACCGGCCTGCGTGGCCAGCGGGTGCGCAGATGCGACCATGAAATCCTGGGCGATCACGGATTCGTTATCGGCTATGGCTGTCGTATCTTCAGGTTGGGGTGCGTCCTGTGCCCATACGGGTACTGATGAAAGGAGAGCGGCGGTGAGCAAGGCTCCGCCGTGACGTAGAAACTGCATGATATGCCTCATCCTTTGGTTTGGGTCGCTTCACCTCCCCCAATACGGCGGCGCGGCCCTTCTTTTGCAACATGGCCGATCCGAAGGTCGGCCCGTCCAGTGAAAGCCGATACGAGGGCGAGGGCAAGCGTTATTCACCTGTCATGCGGAGAGGGAATGAGTGGGTTGTAAACCGATGACTTGACTTTCTATTTCAACAGGCAGATTCAACACGGCCCAATTTTGCGCGCGCGCTGGAGCGGCGGGCCCGCCAGATCAAGAGATATCCAATGTCACCGACCGATGTGAACGGCGCTTCCGCGCCCCAAACGCCCTTGGGCGAACCCGACAATTCGGCCCGTAACAGGCTGGTCATTGGCCTGCTGCTGGTTTCGGCTTTCGTGGTGATTCTCAACGAAACCATCATGAGCGTTGCCATTCCACACCTGATGGCGGACCTCGACATCAGCGCCAGCGCGGCGCAATGGCTGACCTCGGCCTTCATGCTGACCATGGCTGTGGTCATTCCGATAACCGGCTATCTGCTGCAAAGGCTCAACACGCGGCCGGTCTTTATCCTGGCCATGTCCGCATTCAGCGCCGGAACGCTGCTTTCGGGCATAGCGCCCGGCTTTGAAGTGCTGCTCGTCGGGCGGATCATCCAGGCCTGCGGCACGGCCATCATGATGCCGTTGCTCATGACCACCATCATGAACTTGGTGCCACCCGAATCCCGTGGGCGAACCATGGGCAATATTTCCATCGTCATTTCGGTGGCGCCTGCCCTGGGACCGACCATAGGCGGGTTCATTCTCGAACACCTCGAATGGCGCTGGATGTTCTATCTTGTGCTGCCCATCGCCCTTGCTGCCCTGGCTTTGGGGGCCGCAAAGATCCAGAACGTGACAACCCCCTCCAAGGCCCCGCTCGACGTCGTCTCGGTCATACTCTCGGCGCTGGGGTTCGGTGGGCTGGTTTATGGCTTGAGCAGCCTGGGCGGTGACGCCTCCCATGGCGGCGGGGCCACGATCTTTCCTGCGTGGGTGCCGGTGGTGGTCGGGGTGATCGGGCTCGGCGTGTTCATCACGCGCCAGTTCGCGCTCCAGAAGCGCGACGCGGCGCTGCTCGACCTGCGAACCTTCGGAACGCCTGTGTTCACCGTCAGCGTCGTCATGATGGCGATTTCGATGATGGCCATGTTCGGTTCGCTCATTCTGCTGCCGATCTACATGCAGAATGTGCTGGGGCTCGATGCCTCCCAGACCGGGCTGACCCTGCTGCCGGGCGGTTTGGTCATGGGCCTGATGGCCCCCTTTGTCGGACGCCTCTTCGACAGGTTCGGTCCCACGGTACTGATCGTTCCGGGAACCGTGCTTGTGAGCGGTGTTCTCTGGGGAATGACGACGCTGAATCAGTTCACGTCGATCTATTTCATCCTCGGGCTTCATATCACGCTCAGCCTCGGACTTGCGTTGATGTTTACCCCGCTGTTCACCTCGAGCCTGGGCTCGCTGCCGCGTCATCTCTATTCGCACGGCAGCGCGGTGATCGGCACCATCCAGCAGGTCGCCGGCGCCGCGGGCATAGCCCTTTTCGTCTCGCTGATGACCTTGCGCACTGCTGATCTTGTCGCCGACGGTGTCGAGGCAGTACCCGCCATGTCGCAGGGCATCCAGCTGGCGTTCCTGTGCGGGGCGATCATTTCGATGTTTGCCATCGTTGCGGCGTTCTTCATCCGCAAGCCGCCAGCACAGCCCATGGGCGCCGAACCGGTGCCCGGGCACTAACCAGACGAAAGCAAACGGTTGAAATAAGGCGCTGCCCTCCGGGGTGGCGCCTTTTTTCTGGCGGACTTTGGCCGATTTGAATGGCTACAAGAACGTACCGTTCACAAAATCCCAACTTGAGTTAAATCGTGTACGGGGTATCTACAGAGGTGGTTTTCGTAATAGTGCGTACATTGGCGCCATGCCAATAGTCTTGGGGGACAGCCGAAACCGTCAGACGAATTTTCAGTTCGCCGAGCCTTAGGTTCTGCGAAGGAAGGCCTTTTCTATGTCTAAAACGGTTCTTGTCCTCGGTGGCGACGGCTTTTGTGGCTGGCCGACTTCCCTTCATCTTTCCGCCCTTGGACACGAAGTGGTCATCGTCGACAATTTTGTTCGGCGCCGTATTGCCGAACAACTCGAAGCGCCCAGCCTTACGCCCATTGCCAGCATCGACGAGCGGCTCAACACCTGGAAAGACGTCAGCGGGCACGATATCGACATCGTCGAACTCGACATCGCACAAGATTATCCCGAGCTTCGGCGTCTGCTGGCATCGGTTCGGCCCGACGCAATCGTGCATTTCGCTGAACAGCGCGCGGCGCCCTATTCAATGCGCGACGCCGCGCACAAGGCCTATACTGTCGACAACAACATAAACGGCACACACAACGTTCTGGCTGCCATAGCCGAACTCGGTCTTGACGCCCACCTGATCCATCTCGGGACGATGGGCGTTTATGGCTACGTGGGCGACGGGCGGGAAATTCCCGAAGGCTATCTCGACGTTACCGTCGACGGCCCCGATGGTGCTCGCCATTCGCGCAGAATCCTCTATCCCACCAAGCCTGGCAGCATTTATCACCTGACCAAGTCCATGGATCAGTTGATGTTCCAGTTCTATGCTGGCAATGACCGGCTGCCGATCACCGATCTGCACCAGGGCATCGTATGGGGCACCCAAACCGAGGAAACCCGGCTCGAACCCGCGCTCATCAACCGCTTCGACTATGATGGCGACTACGGCACGGTTCTCAACCGCTTCCTGATGCAGGCGGCCGCCGGACGTCCGTTGACCGTCCATGGGACGGGCGGACAGACCCGTGCCTTCATCAACATTCAGGACACTGTGCGCTGCATCGCCCTGGCGCTCGACAATCCGCCCGCCGCCGGCGATCCGGTCCGCATCATCAATCAGGTCGCTGAGACCCGTCGTGTGCGGGATTTGGCCGAACTGGTCTCAGAACTCACCGGCGCCGAGATTGAATATGTCGACAATCCGCGCAGCGAGGCTGCCGAGAACGACCTCACGGTTTCCAACGCGACTCTTACCGGCCTCGGACTTGAACCGATCCTGCTGCGCGATGAGTTGCTGACCGAAACCGTAGACATCGCCCTTCGCTTCATTGACAGGGCCAATCTCGATACAATTCCGGCAACCGCCCTTTGGTCTGGCCAGGCGGAGCGTGAAGTGCCGCAGCTTCAAGCGCCACGATTCGCCCTTCGATGAAAGACTTTCTGCGGCTGCTGTTTATTGCAGTGCTGAGCTTTGTGATTGTCGGCGTCGCGGTTGCCTATACGCGCGATAGCGACGTTCTGGCCCGGCTGACCTCTGCGGTGGACACGTCGGCGCTGCCGGGGCTGACCTTCCCGGTTGCTGCGCCAGAGAAGGCCGACGACGTACGAGATACCCAGATCTGGATTTCGCGGCCCCGTACCGATCAATGGATCGGGCTCGCCGGATTTCCCGATACCACCGAAATACGCTTTCCCCTGCCGTCGGGGATCAATTTCACCGCTGGCACCCTCAAGCTTGCGCTCGATGCACAACTTGGATCGGATGGGGATGGGCGCGTAACGATCAGCGTTGATGGCGTGCGTCGGGGCGAGGTTGTGCTCGATCCGGGCCAGACCCGCCACGAAGTCGAGATCGCATTGGGCCCGGATCAATTGCTGTCCAACGCCGTGGTCGTGACGCTGGATGGACGGGGCACGACGAGCGGCGGCCATGTATGCCCGGCCGACACCGCAAATTCAGGTGCGGCGGTTACCCTGAACGCCGACAGCGGGTTGGCCCTGTTCACCGACGATTCCATCGATACCCGCGCCGTGAGGATTGCCACGATGGCGGACCCGGCGACTCTGGCATTGGGGAGCGATGCCGAGGCGCAGGCTCTCGCGATCTGGGCGCGGCAGGGCCTTGCCCGCAAGGGCATGGACGTTCGGTTTGCCGCCGAGGATGCCGTTCCCGATATCGTTATGGCGCAGAGCGCGGGTTCTGCCCTGACCCTTGATCCCGAAGGCCGCATTGCCGTTTCGGGTGAGCCGGGTATCGAAGCCTTGCTGGCAGCCCGCATGTCGGCCGCCTTCATGCCCACCCCGGATGCCTGGCCGGTGACGGTGGACCAACTTTCCGCTGAAACTCTCCTCAAGAACTTCCGTGGATCGCGACGCTGGACAATTCCCTACGCGCTGGCCGATCTCCCCGGCGGTCTGATGCCACGGCGCTTTGCCATCGATCTCAAGACTTCGACACTGGCGCCCGGCAATGACTGGGTTGTGCGCGTTTCGCTCAACGGAAATCTGCTCAGGACCGAGCGTTTCGATGGGCAGGGCGATGCCATTTCGCTCGATGTCACATTGCCCTCCGAAATCCAGGCGCTGTCCAACGCCATTCTTGTCGAACTGATCGATACCAGCCCCAATGACTCCATCTGCCGGGTCGGTCCCGACGCGCAGGCGCAGCTTTTGCCGACCTCGCGGTTGACCCCGCAGGGTGTCCAGCCTTCTGCCGGGTGGCCGCAGATGATGCGCGCGCTGGCTGCAGAGCCGACCATCGGGCTCACGGTTGCAACGGCCCTGTCGCCGGCTGAAGCCCGGACGACCGCTGCGTTGCTGGGAAGTTTTCTGCCTGTGCAAAGCGGTGTGGTGTTCGGCGCTGAGGCAGATACGGCGGCAACGAGGGTTGAGGTGACCACGGCAGGTGGCTTTAGATCCGCGCTGCGTCTGGCGGGTGAAATCGGGGACGGTGCGCAGTCGATTTGGCTCGTGGTTCCCAATGGGGATAAGGATGCGAGACTGATCGCGGTTTCCGACCCGCATACTGCTGCGCTGATCGAGCATTTGGATGACAACGCAGCGGTCATGCTGATCGACCGCTGACCATGCTGCAACGCGCTTCAGGGGGCCACGACTACTGGTCGGTGGACAGTGCGCCGGCAAAGCTGACGCGACCGCTTTCGATCTGGGCGGCGCCATCCTTGCTTCTGATCTTTACGGCGGTGGCCGCCGCACTGCTCGCCGTCATCAGCGCCGAGCCGTTCGCCGCCATATTTCCCAATGGTGATGTTGTGTTCTCTCCCTATTTGGGCGTCCATTCCATCCCGCTGCGCATTTTCATAGTTTCGTTCATCGTCGCCTTTTCGGCAGTAGTGGGCGCCAGGGCGCCCCAGCGGCTGCGCTTTTTCCTCGAAGTCACGCTCTATTACATCGTCGTGTGCGCCGCGTTCGATCTCATCAATATAGCGGCCTACCGGCTGACCGGATTTGTTTATTCGATCCATGTGGTTGAAATCCTTTCCGGGCTGTTTGGCTTTTATATCTTCTCGATCCGCCTGCTGGACCAGGGAACGATGCCTCTCCGCGCCCCATTCGCGCCGTTTAGCGCGCGACTTAAGGCGGCGTCTTTCGTTCTGATCGCGTTGGCCGTAATCGCCGCCATCGCCGTGTCTGTGTGGATCGATAGGCTAGACCTGCCGCTGGTCGATGACCTGCGGTCGGTCGCCTTGCTTGGCGGGACAGGACCGGGAGTGTTTCTGTTTCTGCCGGTGCTGTTCTTCCTGCTCTATGTGCTCGGGACGCTTCGCGCCTTTCTGCGGCGCAAGCCCGAATATTGCCCGCCGGTGACCGTCATCATTCCGGCCCATAACGAAACCCACATCCTGCCACGCACGCTGGCCGCACTCGAGAAAGCGGCCGCGCAATATGGTGGCGACGTGCACGTGCTGGTGCTCGACAATTGCTCGACCGACGGCACCGCCCAGACAGCGGTGCGGTCCTTCGCGGAGATGGCGCAGCTATGCGGACAGGTGGTCGATGTGCCGGTGCCGGGCAAATCGAATGCGCTCAATGCGGGCATCGCCCTGACCAAGACCGAAATCGTCATTCGCATCGATGCCGATACCCAGGTTTCCTCGGCCTCGATCCGCCGGGCGGTGCGCCATTTCTGGCGCGGGGACGTCGGAGTGGTCGGCGGATTGCCGATTGCCCCGGGCACGGGGAAATTTGACAGGGCGCGTAATCTCGAAACCCTGCTCAAGCACGGCTATTACCAGGTGGCCTATGGTGCGCTTGACGCCATTGTCGGCGTGCCCGGAATGCTCGCCGTCTATCGCACACAGGCGGTGCGTGACGCCGGGGGCTTTACGGGCGGCATGAACGGGGAAGACACCGACATGTCGCTGCGCATCGGTGAGATGGGATTTCGCATCGTCGGCGATCCGACCGTCACTTATGTCTCCGAGGTGCCCGCAAGCTGGAAGCATCTACGCGAACAGCGCATGCGCTGGTTCCGCTCGGTCTATCACGTCTCTGCGCGCAATCGCGACTATCTCGACGGCTGGACGCCATCGGTGCGCGGCAAGATCATTCTGCCGTTCATGCTGCTCAATTCGGGACGCCGGGCCATGACGGTCCCGCTGGTGATCTTTGGCATGTTCTATTACTTCGTGGGCTTTAACCCGCTGAGCCCTCTAACGCTGCAGGCGGTTATCGCCGTAACCATGGGCGCGCCGGCTCTGATGGCGGCCTTTGCGGCGCTGGCTAATGGACGGGCAGGGGCCCTGATCGGGATCCCGGAATACCTAGTGTTCAGGCTGGTGCGATCATACCTGACCCTCGAATCCGTATTGTCGATCGCTTTCGGCGAGACAAAGGCGCGGGAGGTGCCGCTTCGGCTACCGCCGACCGATGTAACACAAGATAAAATGCAACCGACTTCCTAAAACGCCCGTTGGTTCACAAGGTCCATAGTGACCCCGCTTCATCCCGTCGGGTGAAGCTGGAGAACCTGCGCCATGCGCTACCCTCTTTGGGCGTTTCTGTTCGTCTTCGTGCTGCCGCCCTTCGCGCTGCACGCGGCGCTTGTCGGCAAGGCAGGGTTTGATGCCAGACCGGCGCCGGTTGAGCGGATTGAAGCCGCTAGGCTGCCGGAAACCAATACCATCCCCGTCTCACGGCACGCATTCTAGTTACCATCCTCAGATGAACTGGTTCTCGCCTACCAGCCCAGGCTCTGGCGGGTTTCCTCGCGCCAGAGGTTCCAGGCCCTCATGCCTGCCGTCTGGTTCGGACCGTCCGCGAGGGCGCCTTCGTCGGGCGAGAGGGCCGCAATCGTGCCGCCCTGGGCAAGGCCATGCGCGGCGGTCTGGATGCGCGCGTTGACTTCGGTATAGACGGCGCGGAACACGGCGACCTCCAGGGTCGGACCACAGGCGACCGACCCGTGCGCGCGTTCGCTCATGCCGACACGACAGGACCTCAAGGATTCCGCGGTTCCCGTTCTCAGGGGCACGGCGGTGGGCAGCATTGCCGGCCCGCTGCCGGGGGCAGGGCTGGCATTGGCCGCCTTTTTTGCCTACGCGCTCGAAAAGCGCTTCTCTTCCAACCCCGAAAAATTCGGCACCGGCGTGGTGGAGGGCATCGCTGCTCCTGAAGCGGCAAACAACGCAGCGGCCCAGACTGCCTTTATTCCCACATTCGCGCTGGGTATTCCCGGCACCACCACCATGGCCATCATGCTCGGCGCGCTGATGATGCACGGCATCGTTCCCGGCCCGCAATTCGTGCGCGAGAACTTCGACATGTTCTGGGCGATCGTTGCGAGCTTCTGGATCGGCAACGTAATCTTGCTGATGCTCAATATCCCGTTCATCGGGCTTTGGGTCAGTCTGCTCAAAATCCCCTATGTGCTGCTCTATCCGGCAGTCGTCTGCCTGATCTGCATCGGCGTTTATTCGATCCAGTATTCGATGTTCGATGTTCTTCTGCTGCTCGGCTTCGGGCTGCTCGGATACGCGCTTCGGGTGTTTCGCTTCGAGGCGGCCCCTCTTCTTATGGGGTTCGTGCTTGGACCGCTGCTTGAAGAAAACTTCCGGCGTGCCATGCTGCTCGCTCGGGGCGACTTCCCGACGTTGTTTTCAGGTACGATCAACACCGTGATGCTATCGCTCGCCGGAGTGGCCTTCGCCTGGGCAATCTGGGCTCGCCTGCGCGTGCGCTGGGCCAAAAAAACCGCATCATCGATAGTGGCGGACGAAGCCTGAGCCGGGAGCCAAAAGGCGCTCATGAAAGCCAGACGGCGGTCTGTACGAGAACTCTCAACCACGGCTGGGAGATCACCGCCGGCAAGACCAGGAACGTGACGGGGAACGCTGCGATCATGGTTAGTTCCTTTACTTGTTCGCCGGCTCTAAATGGGCGAGCGCCAAGGCGCTAAGAATTCACAGGTAGACCGGCGTGGCTGTGCCAGGGAACTTCGCTCCGGCCGAAACGCTGCCCATTGGAAAATATCCTCGGTTAAATGGCCAGCGTGCGCAATGTTGGGGCAATGTGGCCCGGTTAGGGTCTCCTTATCGCGATCTTGTTTGTTCGCGGTTCAAATTGAACGGAGATCCAAAAATGTTCAAAAAAACCACTCTTGCTGTTGCCCTTTCGCTTTTCGCTATCCCCGCCTTTGCCCAGACCACGGTCGGCGGCGTACAGGTGTCGGCAGAGGGCCTGCCGTATGTTGCAAGCTATTGCCAAGATCTCGATTCGATGGGCGCATCGGACCGGTTCGACTATAAGCCGAGCCATGCCGACTCGGTCGCTTCGGGCATCTCGCTCAAGACGGTCAAGCTCAGCGATTGTCAGCGCGCCGGGTTGATCTAAACTTTTTGCATGACGATTCCCTTGTCGGCCGGGTTCCTTGAACCCGGCCTTTTTCATGTCCCGGGCGATGCGAGGGGCAGGGCGATGGTGAAGGCAGCACCGCCCTGTGCCGATTGGCCGACCCGGACCGTGCCCTTATGGCGCAGGACGATTTCCTGAACGAGGTTGAGGCCCAGGCCGGCGCCGCGCGTGCTTGGCTTGACGCGGTAGAAGGGTTCAAAAATCTTTGCGCGCTGGGCGGGGTCGATGCCGGGTCCACTGTCGCCGACGGTCAGGCTGCCATCACTTGAAACCGAGACGTTGATTCTTGCGGACTGGCCGGCGTGAGAGATGGCGTTCTGGATCAGATTGGTTACCGCGCGGGTCAGGGCGACACGGTCGCCGTTGACATTGACCGTATCGGCATCACTCTCGAAGGCGATTTCATCGTCGGAGGCGATGACGAGCGGAGCCATTTCCGCAGCCGCATCGGCGCCCAGTCTCACCAGATCGAGAGTCTCGAAGCGCGAATAGCCGACATCGATCCGTTGCAGGTCGAGGAGCTGATCGGCGAGGTTGGAAAGCCGCGCCACGTCGAGCATCAACTGGGTGCGCTCGGGACTGGGATCGAGCAGTTCGACGCGGGTTTGCAGGATCGCAATGGGTGTGCGCAATTCATGGGCGGCGTCGGCCATGAAGCGGTGACGCCTCTCGATACCTTCGTCGATCCGGCCCAGGGCATCGTTGAACGCTGTGACCAACGGCTGCATTTCGAGCGGAACATCGTCGGCGGTCAGCCGCATGCCCGGCTGGTTGATGTCGATATGGGCCGCTTCGCGCGCGACTTCATCCAATCCTCGCAGGGCGCGCCGAAGGGTGAACGGAATGGCGACGATCAAAACGAGCGACAAGGCGGCGGAGAAAATCACGAAATATTTGTTGGCGAACAAAAGTCCGACCGATAGCCAGTCGAACCGCGGCCCGCCGCCCGTCGCAATGTGTACCCGTCCCGCTTCGGACCCGGCTTGCCGGACGATGAGAGCGGCGACTTCAGGAAAGTCTTCGCTCCCGAAATCCCCGAACGAGATATAGCCCAGATATTCAAGGGCGGGCGCAAACGCCTCGGGAATCGGGCCGTCGCTGACGACCTGGCCCCTGTCGGTGCGGGCATAATACCAAAATCCGGGGAATTTCGAACTGATCTTGCTCAGCGTTTCGTCATCTGGGTCGATGGCCATGCTGCCGTCCTCGAACGTGATCGCATCGGCGATGACGGGAATAATGCGATCGTCCAGACCCGCACCGGACGCAAACCGTGAGATGGGGACCGAGGCAATCAGCGCAAAGGCAATGAGCGCGAGAATCTGGAACAGGACCAGCTTGCGCGTCAGCTTGGACCGCAGAGAATTCCAGCGTCCCAGGATCATTGTATTTCCCGCAAGAGATAGCCGATCCCCCGGATGGCGTGGATCTCGACATGAGCGGCGGCGAGCTTGCGGCGCAGGCGCGAAAGGTGAGCGTCGAGCGCGTTCGATGCGATGTCGTCGTCAAAGCCGTAAACCGCCTGTTCGAGCGTGTCGCGCGAGACAGTGCGGCCGGCCCGCTTGATGAGCGCCTCCAGGGCGAGGAGTTCGCGACGCGGGAGATCGATGGGTTCACCATTGATGCGCACGGCACTGTGTTCGGGTTCGAAGTCCAGCGTGCCGATAGTCAGGGTTTCAGACTGCATCTGGGCGGGGCGGCGCAGGATGGCACGCAAACGGGCCATCAGCTCGTCCACTGAAAAGGGCTTGGCGAGATAGTCGTCGGCACCTTCGTCGAGCCCCGTGACACGGTTGTCGAGCGAACCCAGGGCCGAAAGAACGATGATGGGCATTGCAGGGTTCTGCCGGCGCAGTTCGGGAATGAGCGAGAGCCCCTCGCCATCGGGGAGCTTCCGGTCGAGCAGGACTGCGTCGTGTGTGTGGCTCAGGCACGCCTCGCGCGCGATCTCGAGGCTGGCTGCGTGATCGACGACAATGGAGTGACGCGCCAGGGCGGACCGTAAAAGATTGGCCATCTCGTCTTCGTCTTCAACCAGTAGAATTCGCATGCTGAGGGTCCTTACCTATGCCGTAGTGGCAGGGCTGGGTTGCGCCAACATTGCGTGTTTGGGGTCGAGGTTGCAATGTTGCTGCAATCCAACTCGCCGATTGATGCCACCACATTTACTCGCGCCAGTGTTGGATCATGAACGAATACACTCAATCGGCCTCTCATATTTCCGCCAGTGCCACCCGTCGCCGTTGGGCCGGTGCAGCACTCGTCTTGGCGCTTGTTGCCGGTGGCGGTTTCGTCCTGAGTGGCGCATTCGATGCGTCCCAGGCCCAGGACATGACATCGGAACCGGTGACAGCCGAGCCGCCCATCATGCAGTTGCACGACAGCGAAGTGTACGAAATTGCGCCCCGAGACCTGTTGGCGGCGATCGCGTTCACGGGTTCGGTGCAACCGGGCCGGACCGCTGATATTTCAGCGCAGGTGGCCGGAATCGCCAACCAGGTCCACGTTCAGGCGGGCGACACAGTGTCGGAAGGCGACGTGCTGGTCGAAATCGACGCGACCGATCTCAACCTGCAATTGCGCCAGCAGCAGAGCACGCTCAGTTCGACTGAAATCCAACTCAACGCGGCGCGGCAAACGCTCGAACGGGTCCGCTCGCTTGCCGAGCGCGGGTCGACGCCGCAGGCGACGCTTGATAGCGCCATTGCCGATGTCGATGGGCTCGAAGCCAGCCTGGCATCGCTGCAGTCACAGGTTGAACAGGTGCAGACCAATATCGAGCGGACGACTATTCGCGCCCCGTTTTCCGGGACTGTCTCGAACCGAATGGTCGAGCCGGGGCAGGTGGTGAGCCAGGGCGCGGCGATCGTCTCTCTGGTCGATCTGAGCCGCCTGACTATCGACGCCATGGTTCCGCTCGCGCAGTCGGCGGCGATAGCGGTAGGTCAGACGGCCAGTGTCGAGGTGCAGGGTCTGGATGGTTTGGTGTTCGAGGCAGCAGTGGAAAGGATCAATCCCGTGGCCGAAGAGGGCACGCGGTCGGTTGTGGTGCATCTCGGACTCGATAACGTCGATGCAAGGCTGCGCGGCGGCATGTTCGCTACGGGCCGGATCGTGACCGAGGTTTCCGGCGATACCATCGCCGTGCCGCGGGATGCCGTATTGGACGGCGATGGGGAACGCTATGTGCTCGCCGTGGTCGATGGAGAAATCATCCGCCGGGTCGTCAGCGTCGAAAAGGTCTGGGACCGGCTGGGCCTGGTCGAGATCGCCGACGGGGTGGCCGCCGGTGACGTCATCGTGGCCTTGCCGCTGTCGGGGCTCGAAGCGGGCCAGAGTGTTGTCGTGGGAGCGCTCTGACAATGTTCCTGACCCGCATCAGCGTCCGACATCCGGTATTTGCGACCATGGTGATGGTCGCGATTCTGGTCTTTGGCATCAACGCCTTCCGGTCCATGCCGATCGAGCAGTTTCCCGATGTGGATTTCCCCGTCGTCGCCGTGCTGACGCCCTATACAGGTGCGGCGCCCGAGGCGGTGGAAACCGAGATTTCCGAGGTGATCGAGGAAGCGGTCAATACGCTGGCCGGAATCGAGACGGTCTCTTCGACATCGAGTTCGGGTCATTCGACGGTCATCGTGCAGTTCACGCTCGAAACCGACAGCATGCAGGCAGCCCAGGAAGTGCGCGACCGGCTGGCGGCGGTGACATTGCCCGATGGGGCCGACACGCCGCAGGTCCTGCGGTTCGACCCTACGGCAATGCCGATGATCTCGCTGGCCCTGAGCGGGCAGAACCTGTCGATGACGCAATTGACCCGCATCGCCAACGACGTGGTGGCGCCCACCATGACCAATGTCGATGGCGTTGGCAGCGCAATGGTTGTCGGCTCGATTGAGGAACAGGTCGATATCCTGATCGATCCCGACAGGCTCAATGCCTATGGCATTGGCGTATCGGAAGTCGTTTCGGCCTTTGCCAGCGACAATATGACGATCCCTTCGGGATCGGTGGACAACGGGCTCTTGGTCCAGACCGTGCAGCTCAACACCGAGCTCGGTGCGGTCGAGGATTTCGCCTCCATCGTGGTGGCGCGGCAGGGCAGCCAGACCATCATGCTGGGCGATGTCGCCGACATTGCTCTCGGGCAGTCCGAACTCGACGGCCTGGCGCTCCAGAACGGGGAGCAGGCGCTGGCGATCAATATCTCCCGGGTCGATGGCGGCAATACTGTCGAGATTGCCCACGACGTTCACGACCTGGTCGCCGAACTCAACGCCGGCGGGCGGCTCGAGGGCGCGCGCATTGAGGTGCTCCAGGACAGCGCCGAGCAGATCGAAGCCAATTATCACACGCTCGAATCGACGCTCCTTGAAGGGGCCCTGCTGGCCGTGGCCGTCGTTTTCCTGTTTCTCAACTCGTGGCGTTCGACGGTCATCACGGGCATGACGCTGCCGATCTCGATCCTTGGGACGCTGGCGGTTATTTCCATGCTCGGGTTTTCGCTCAACATGATGACCATGCTGGCGCTGACGCTCTCGATCGGCATTCTGATCGACGATGCGATCGTGGTGCGCGAAAACATCACACGGCACCTGCATATGGGCAAAAGCCATGTCCAGGCGGCGCTCGACGGGACCAATGAAATTGGGCTCGCGGTGCTGGCGACGACGCTCTCGATCTGCGCTGTGTTCCTGCCGCTGGCCTTCATGGAAGGCATCGTGGGGCAGTTCTTCCTGCAGTTCGGCGTTACCGTCGCGGTGGCCGTCCTGATCTCGCTCTTCGTCAGCTTCACCCTCGATCCGATGATGTCGAGCGTCTGGTACGATCCCGACGCGCATCCGGGGGCGAAGCGCGGACCGTTGGGGCGGGTTATCGCAAAATTCGAGCACGGGTTCGAGGCGCTGGGGCTGCGTTACAAGAAGGTGCTCGGCTGGAGCCTGCGCCATCGGATTATGACGTTGCTTGCTGCGTTGGGGATCTTCGTTTCGAGTTTTGCACTGGTGCCAATGGTCGGGTTCGAGTTCATGCCTGCCAGCGACAGCAGCCTGGTCAATATCGAGGTCGAAACACCGGTCGGCTCCTCACAGGACTATACGGCGATCAAGGCCCGCCAGGTCGATGCTATCGTGCGTCGCATCGACGGTGTCGAAAACACCTATACCAATGTCAACTCGGGCACCGCGGACGGCGAGAACATGGCGGCGATCACCGTCAATCTGCTCGATCCGGGTGAGCGTGAACGCTCGGACGTCGCCATCATCGAGGAGATAAGGCGCGCCACAGCGGTTGTCCCGGGAATCGAGTTGACGGCGAGTGCCGGCGGTGGATTGGGAACCGGCGTCGCGCCGATCACGCTCAATCTGCGCGGCGGCGATCTCGACGGATTGAACGATGGCGCACGGATGGTGGCCGATGCGGTGGCAGCGGTGCCGGGCGCCATCGACGTCAGGATGAGCACCCAGCAGGCCCAGCCGATGCTCGATATCGTCGTCGACAGGCAGGCGGCCAGCGACCTGGGGGTCACCGCGCAGCAGGTCGGCGCGGCAATGCGGGTGATGCTTGCCGGCGAAGTGGCCAGTGAATGGACCAATGAGCGCAACGACCGCATCGACGTCATGGTGCGCCTGCCCCATGAACTGCGCTCCGACATTGACGGGCTCGCCAATCTGCCGGTCGCCCAGCGGGCCAATGGCGGCCTGGCAATGTCGGTGCCGCTTGGACAGGTGGCGAGCTTGGACGAAACGGTGGGGCCGAGCGAGATCGAACGCCAGGCGTTGGCGCGCCAGATCACCATCAGCGCCAACGTGGACGGTCGCGTGCTGGGCGATGTGATTGCCGATATTGATGCGGTGGTCGCGGCACTCGATCTGCCGACGGGCGTGGCGATCGAGCAGGGCGGGGATGCCGAGATGCTGGCCGACACCACCGCGAGCATGGGTGCCGCGCTGTTGCTGGCCGTGGTGTTCATTTACCTTGTTCTGGCCAGCCAGTTCGGCAGTTTCCTGCAGCCCATCGCCATCATGACGGCATTGCCGCTGTCGCTGGTCGGTGTGTTGTTGGGACTCATGGTGGGCGGTTCGACGCTCAGCATGTATTCGATGATCGGGTTCATCATGCTCATGGGGCTGGTCGTGAAAAATGCCATCCTGCTCGTCGACAACACCAATCAGCATGTCAGGGCCGGACTGCCGCTCAAGGCGGCGCTCATCGAAGCCGGGGGCACCCGGTTCCGGCCCATCATCATGACCACCCTGGCCATGATCTTCGGCATGTTGCCGCTCGCCCTTGCATTGCATCCGGGCAGCGAAGCGAACGCGCCGATGGCCCATGCCGTGATCGGCGGCCTGATCAGTTCGACATTGCTGACGCTGCTCGTTGTTCCGGTGATGCTCACCTATGTCGAAGGTTTCGGCAAATGGGTGGGCCGGTTCCTGCCCAGGGCACCCCAAGATCATGGCCATCCGGCCACCCAATGATACCAACAAGCTTCCGCGCCACCAGGCGCGGAAGACCACCAAGGATCGTCTCGAGCCGATCCCCGCATCACGCGAGCGGTCTTTTTAGAACAATTTATTGAAAGATTGGCTGGGGAACCTGGATTCGAACCAGGACTAACGGAGTCAGAGTCCGTGGGTCTACCGTTAACCTATTCCCCAGCAGAGGCGGGCTTGCCGCGCGTTTCGCTTCGGCGCGGGGCCGAAGGAAGTGGCGCCTGTTTAGCGGCACACGGTGGCGATTTCAAGCCCGCAATTTCACTTCTTTGTCACAGGCGTGCTGGACGAACCAGCGCCGGTCAGCAGCGCTAGTGGGTGACTGGAGCACGCCAGGCGATGGCCCGGTTGGGGCTGTAGCAGCCGAGCGCGACCGTGTTGGAATAATTGCCTGAAACAATCTGCACCTGGCCGTTGCCGCAGTCGCCCACGACCACGCCGACGTGGTTGGACATCACCATGATCGCGCCGATCGCGCCCGGATCGGCCTGCTCGCCGTAATTGGCGAAATCGCGCGCCTTGTTCGAGCCCGTCGGAAGCAACCCGGCACGGGCCAGGACGGTGTCGAGATAGCAGGCGCACCAGCGTCCCGGACAGCCCGAGGGGCGCGCGCTGCCCAACTCGCTGAGCATTACATTGATGACCGTTTGCGGGTCGCGGGCGTTGGCTGGCGTGGCGATGGCAGCGGCGGCGCACACAGCAAGCAGAAGCGGCAACACAATACGTATCACTTTAGTTTTGTCCTTGGCTGGACCTGGGCAGATATAGCCAGCATGCTGGCGAAGCCGGTCAGTGTCGTGATCAATTCATTGGCAGATCATCCGCTATCGGGCGGACAAACCAACGCAGGTTTACTTTTGCAAATGGGCAGGGACATTGCCTCAGGGCAACGCGCGCGGCCGTGCTCACTTGCGGCCCCCTCCTGTGACGCAGGCATAAACTGGAGTTTTATGGCGATATCTTGGCACGCTGCCTCAAGGGTGCGGAAAGCGGCAATCGTTGCGTTGCGGCCCATGATGGACTACCGTTGGTCCGAAACTGAAATGATCTGCCTCGGGCGCCTTCCATTTGAGCCATCGCGGGCCTTTCGCCTGCCTTGCACTCCCATCGGCGACAGGGCGGTACGGAGAAATCGAGTTGACCGATTCAAGTCGGTCCACCGCCCTGTCGGCGGCTCCTGCGTCTCTGCGCGAGCGCGCGGATGAGCCTGTCCGGCATGAACGCGAAGACGCCGGGGCGCAACCTGGCGGCAAGCGGGCGACGCGGTGGACGTCCCAACCCAAATCCGCGGGCCAGCGCAAAAAGCGCGCGCCCACTTATGCGGCCCTGGATCTGGGAACCAACAATTGCCGCCTCTTGATAGCCCGCCCGACGGAAAACGGGTTCCGCGTGCTCGATGGTTTTTCGCGCATCGTCCGGCTGGGCGAGGGCCTCAGCCAGACCGGCCGGCTCTCGGAAGCCGCGATGGAGCGGACAATCGAAGCTCTCAGGATCTGCAAGAGCAAGCTTGCCCACCATGAAGGGGTGAGGGCGCGCATCATCGCCACCGAGGCCTGCCGCTCGGCCGTCAATTCGGCAGCGTTCCTGGCCCGCGTCAAACGCGAGGTCGGGCTGACGTTTGAAGTTGTCGATCGCAAGACCGAGGCGGAGCTGGCCGTGACCGGCTGCGCCGACCTGATCGAAAACGACGCACCGGGTGCCATCCTGTTCGATATCGGCGGCGGATCGTCCGAGTTGGCCTGGCTCGATTTCCGCGGCGGGCGCCCACGCAATCAGGGCAAGACGTCAGCCTCCATCCGCTCCTGGCAGTCCTTGCCGGTCGGTGTTGTCTCGATTGCCGAAAAATTCGGCGGTGTCGATGTGACGCCCGAAGTTTTCGAGGCGATGGTCGGCTATGTGACCGAGCAGCTTCGCCATTTTCGCGGACGCGAAAAGCTGCGCGGCATGCTGGCCAGCCATCCGGTACATTTTCTGGGCACTTCGGGGACGGTCACCACGCTGGCCGGACTTTATCTGGGGCTGGAGCGCTACGAGCGGTCCAAGGTCGATGGGCTGTGGATGCATTCCGACGATGTCGACGCGACCATGCGGGTCCTGCTTGCCATGAGCTATGACAAGCGGACCAGCAATCCCTGCATCGGCAGGGAACGAGCCGATCTGGTCATCCCCGGCTGCGCGATTTTCGAGGCCATCCGGCGTGAATGGCCGTGCCAGCGCATCAGGGTGGCCGATCGCGGACTGCGCGAGGGCATTCTGATTTCGATGATGTCGGAGGACCGCGTCTGGATGCGCGGCCGTCCCGGACGCAGGCGCAGAGGAGCCGGCAATGCCAAATAAGCCGACCGGCAAGGGGGCCGGGCGTCGCGGCGACCGTGACCTCAAGACCCGCGTCAAGACCGCCAAGAAGCGCACCACATCGTCCACGCGCTGGCTGCAACGCCAGCTCAACGACCCCTATGTGGCCCGGGCAAGGGCAGAGGGTTGGCGAGCGCGCTCGGCCTACAAATTGCTCGAACTCGACGAGAAATACGGGCTGCTCAAGCCGGGTATGCGTGTGGTCGACCTTGGCGCGGCGCCCGGCGGCTGGTGCCACGTAGCGGTCAAGGCGGTCAAATCCGATCCCGAGCGCCCCACCGTCGTCGGCATTGACTATCTGGAAATGGACCCCGTTCCGGGGGCTGCATTGCTGCAAAAGGACTTTACCGAAGACGATGCTCCTGAGGCACTGATCGATCTTCTGGGCGGCCACAAGGCCGATATCGTCCTCTCGGACATGGCGGCGCCTACGACAGGGCACAAGCCGACCGACCATTTGCGGATTATCGGACTGGTCGAGATCGCTGCCGATTTCGCGCTTGATGTGCTCGCGCCAGGCGGAACCTTCGTCGCAAAAGTGTTCCAGGGCGGCACCGAGCATGAACTGCTCGCCGTGCTCAAGCGCAATTTCGCGACCACCTTCCACGCCAAGCCGCCATCGAGCCGCGCTGAATCGGCCGAAGCCTATCTCGTCGCGCGCGGCTTCAAGGGCCAGCGGCAGGACTAAACTTCAGAAAGCGGCCACACGCTATTCTCCCGTCTCAAGAACGGGTCGAGCGGCCCATCGACGCAGAATGCCGGGCCAATCAGGGCCGGAATGGTCAACCACGCCACGAAATTCACGAGATCTTGGCGTTTGGCGACCGCCCGGAATGAGCCGGATCGGACGGAACACCGAGCCGGATTGGATAGGCGCCCTTTTTGTTGCCTGCACCATTGCCGCTCGGACTGACGCTGACCACGCGGTGGCGGCATAATTTCCACGCGGCGAACCTTTCTCCATCCGGCGCGTTGTTGCACCGGGTTCCATCGATCAGGCGCACACCATGACGCAACGTCGCTTTTATCTGGTTCTGAACGTCAACTCCGGCACGGTGCAGGCGCTGGGGGTGACCTCGGACACCCTCAGGGCGATGTTTGCCGCGCACGGTTTGGAAGTGACCATCGATGCGGACCCCGACACCCAGCTGCCGGACCGCATTCAAAAGGCAATCGATAGCGATGCCGACACCATCATCGCCGCCGGGGGCGACGGCACCGTAACGGCCCTGGCGACTGCAATCATCCATTCCGACAAGAATCTCGCCATACTGCCGCTCGGCACGGCCAATCTGCTGGCGCGCGACCTTGGAGTGCCCCTCGATCTCGACGAGGCGGTCGAGGCGTTGCGCGACATGGAACCGCTGGCCATCGACGTGTCGGAAGTCAACGGCACCATCTTCCTGCACAAGGCCGTCATTGGCGTCATTCCGGAATTGGCGGCGGGCCGGGAATATATCCGAGGGCAGGGCGTGGGCGCCAAGATCGGCTTTGTACGCTATTTCTTCCGGCGAATATCTCGGGCCCGCCGTCTGGCGCTTGAGATCGCGACAGGCGATGGCAGTACCCGCATCGAGCGCGTACAGGCCATCGCGGTGGCCTCCAATCCCTATGACGAGGGGCTCGGGCGCTTCTTTCATCGCGACAAGCTCGATACCGGGTTACTGACCATTTACGTCCTGCGTCATCTCAGGATCGGCGATGTGTTCAAACTGGCGATGGGGATGCTGGCCGGCCATTGGCGCGACTACGACGCCCTTGACATCTCGACCGCGCATTCCGTCACCATCCGATCCAAAAAGCCCCGACTTCAATTGATGATCGATGGCGAAGTCCAATCTCTGGAGGCGCCGTTGCAGTTCAGGATCTATCCTCGTGCCCTGTCGGTGCTCGCTCCACTCCAGGCGGTCAAACAGGAGATCGCCGACGAACAATCCGAAGCCGCAGGAGCAGAGGAGCAACCGGCCTGATGCGACTTGTCCACCTTTCCGACCTTCATTTCGGCCGTCACGATGACGGTGTCGTCGCCTCTCTGGCCGCAGAAATTGCCTTTCAAAACCCCGACCTGATTGTCGTTTCAGGCGATTTTACCCAGATCGGCAGCGCCGATGAATTTGCCCGGGCCCGTGACTTTCTCGATAGATTGCCGGCCCCGTTCATCGCCGTGCCGGGCAATCACGACGTTCCCGAACGCAATCTCATAAAGCGCTTCATCAATCCGTACGGTCATTACCGGAAACATATCAGTCCCGAACTCGAGCCATTTCTGTACGATGACGGGGTCGCGCTGGCCGGGCTCAAGACATCCCGGCGCGCCAACTTCCATTCGCTCAACTGGTCCGATGGCGCCATCAACAAAGACCAGCTCGAGCGGCTTGAAGAACGCTTTGCCCAGGTGCCTCAAGATACCGTCAAGGTGGTGATCGCGCACCATCCCCTGTTGCACCCCGAAGAGCCCATGGTCCGGCACCAGAACAGGGTGCGCCGCGCTGACCGGGCCCTGAAGGTCTTCTCGCGGATCGGTGTGCGCCTGGTGCTTTCCGGGCATTTCCACATGTCTTATGTCCGCCGCCACGATCACGCGGGAGAGGTGCGCGAGGCCGTGCCCACCGGACCGCGCGAGAGCAGCGAAGGTCACATCCTTGTTGCCCAGGCGGCCTCGACCACCTCAACGCGGCTTCGCGGCGAACCCAATGCCTACAACCTCATCGATATTGAAGGACCGGAAATCACCATCCGGGTGCGAGAGTGGATGGGAGACGGCTGGGCGACGCGTGAACAGGCGCGGGAGGCAGCGTGAGGCGAACGCTGGACCCGCGCACCGGCAAGCCGGTCCGGCTCGGCTACCGCACGACAAAAAGTTCCCGAACACCCTCTTGAGCGCGACGTCAGAACTGATCGCCACGGCCATGGCTGGCAGAATCGATGCCGATGCGGATATTTTCGCGCTTTGACATCGGTTGGTCCTGGCCCGTTCCCGGCCTGACATCGGACATTTTTTATGCGGATGCAGCCGGCTCGGTCTGCCGATTGCCTCAAAAAGAGCTTTTATCGCGTTGACAAGTGGCGGTGTTCCCCGTTTATCGGGCTGCATCCACAACAATCCCCGAGAGGCTGCATGCGGCTCGTTTTCGTAATCCCCGCCTATAATGAAGAGGCAATGATCGGTCAGTGCCTTGATGCGGTGATGGCAGAAATCAAGCGCAGCGGGCATCCCGCCGATGTGATCGTCGTCGACAATGCCTCGACCGACCGCACCAATGAGATCGCTTCGTCTTATGCCGATGTCACGGTGGTCAAAGAGACCAACAAGGGTCTGGTCCATGCGCGAGCCGCCGGATTTGCCGCGTCTGCGGGTTACGATCTGGTCGCCAATATAGACGCCGATACCATGGTGCCCGAAGGCTGGCTGACCACCGTTTTCGACGAGTTCGAAAAAAATCCCCAACTCGTCTGCGTGTCGGGCCCCTACCACTATTACGACCTCAAGCGCTCTCAACTCGCGCTGGTCGAGGTGTTTTATGGGTTCACCTATCTTACCTATATCATCAACCGCTTCATCCTGCGCGTTGGCTCGGTGATTCACGGTGGAAATTTCGTGTTCCGCCGCTGGGCTTGGGAGCAGGCGGGAGGCTATGACCGCACCATCGCCTTTTATGGCGAAGACACCGACGTCGCTGTGCGCCTCTCCAGGATCGGTCCGGTAAAATGGACTCACAGGCTGCGCATGAACACCTCCGGCCGCCGCATCGAAAAGGAAGGCATCATCCAGACCGGCCTGGTCTACGCCAAGAATTTCTTTTCCATGACGTTCCGCGGAAAGCCGGCAACGGTCGACTATCAGGATATCCGCGAGTAGGGCGGACAAAAAAAATCTATCCACATGTGTCGGGATCGGCGATGCTGATCCGTCTTGAGGCTGTAGGGGACAACGCCCCTCCGGTACATTTGAGGACGACACAATGACCAAGATGATTTTCGTGAACCTGCCGGTGCGTGATCTTGCCGTCGCCACCCGCTTTTTTGAGGCGATCGGCTGCACAAAAAATGCCGATTTTTCAAGCGATGACGCCTCCTCGATGATGTGGTCGGACACGATCATCTTCATGCTGCTCAGACACGAGTATTTCTCGACCTTCACCTCCAAGCCGATCGCCGACGCGCATGCTGCGGCCGGTGCATTGATCGCCCTGTCGTGCGACAGTCGCGAAGCGGTCGATGCCATAACCCAGGCAGCGGGCAAGGCTGGAGGCAGAGCCGATATCCGCGAGCCGCAGGACATGGGCTTCATGTACGGCCGAGCTTTTGAAGATCCCGACGGCAACATCTTCGAGCCGGTCTGGATGGATATGAGCCAGGCATCGGGTGAGCACTAAAGCGCTTCAGCTCTTTACGGAATCGCCGTTCTCCTTCTGCGCTTCCCCGGCGAAAGCCGGGGTCCATGAGAGTTACGTCAAGCGCCGGCGCCTCGGCTCACGCTGCTGGGCCCCGGCTTTCGCCGGGGCAGCGACGGAAGGGACCCAAATGGCTCCGTTACAACCTGAAATTCTCTAAGGGGGGGACGATATGGTCGACACTGAAATAGGGTGTGACTGCGGTCAGGTCTCCCTTACCCTTCGCCAGGACCCGTTTTTTTCGACCGAGTGCCACTGTACGAGCTGCCGCACCGCGGGCGAGGCGCTTGCGGCGCTGCCGCTGGCTCGGCCTATGCTCGCCGCGAACGGTGGCACTCCCTTCGTCATGTACCGCAAGGACAGGGTTGTGTTCGATAAGGGGTTGGACCTGCTTGCCGCCTACCGGCTCAAGCCGGAGTCGCCCACCCGCCGTGTTCTGGCGTCATGCTGCAACACACCGATCTTCCTCGAGTTCCAGAACGGGCATTGGATCAGTTTTTACACCAGCCTGTGGCCCGAAGGCTCATTGCCGCCACCCCGGATCCGCACCGTCGTTTCCGATCGCCAGGGCATGCCGCCGCTTGACGACGACATTCCGGCGGGAAAGCTCCAGACCGCGGGTTTTTACGCGCGGCTACTGGGCGCCTGGATCGCCATGGGGTTCAAATCGCCGGCCATCGCGCTATCACAGCCGGACAAGACACTGGCGGACATTCCGGCATAGCGGCCGGGTCGGGGCAGGCGGCTACGCCTCCTCGAGTTCACCCAAAATCGTCGGTATCAGCTCGCTGACCGTTGGGTGGATGTGCATGGTGTTTTTCAGATCGATATAGGCCATGCCAGATTGGATGGCGTCGAGCAGCACATGGATGGCCTCGTCGCCGCCAACTCCGAAAATCGCTCCCCCGAGTATCCTGTTGCTGTCCGCGTCAACCACCACTTTCATATAGCCGGCGCTCTCGCCCTTTTCCTTGGCGCGCGCCACGCGAGTCATGGCCCGCTTGCCGACCAACACCCGGTAACCGCGTTTTTTGGCTTCAGTCACCGTCATGCCCGCACGGCCAAGTGGCGGGTCGGTGTAGAGGGCATAAGCATCGGTCCGCGCCTCAACCGAACGGTTCGCCCCGTCCAGATTGTCGGCAACGATTTCGTAGTCATTATAGGCCGTGTGAGTGAAGGCGCCCCTTCCGTTGCAATCGCCGACGGCCCAGACGCCCTCCACCGAGGTCTCGAGCCGCTCATTGGTGAGGACATAGCCGTGGTCGTTCGTCGCGATGCCGGTGTTCTCGAGCCCAAGATCGTCGGTGTTGGGCTGCCGTCCGATGGCGACCAGCACATGCGACCCGGTGATCGCTGGCGCACCCGAGTTGCAATTGACTTCGACAACCGGGCCCTCGTCGGATCGCGAGAACGCTATGCAATCGGCGTTGAGCCTGATGTCGATGCCTTCAGCCGCGAGGATATCGGCAACGGTTTGAGAGGCGTCTTCGTCTTCGCGCGTGAGAAGTCGGTCGCCGCGTTCGACAACGGTGACCTTGCTGCCGAACCTTGCAAACATCTGCGCGAATTCGAGCCCGACATAGCCCCCACCCACAACGACCAGATGGCGCGGCGCCGCGGTCAACTCGAGAATGCTGCTGTTGGTCAGGATATCGATCTCATCGATCCCCGGATAATCGGGAATGACGGCTCGACCGCCGACATTGAGGAAAATGCGCGGTGCTTCAAGCGTGCGCTCGCCAACTGTGATCGTGTGGTCTGCAACAAAGCGGGCATGACCCTCGATCAGCGTCAGGTTTTCGGTTCCATTCAGCCAGTCGCCAAGTCCCGAGCGCGAGGCTTTGACGATCCCGTCGCTGCGGCTCTTGACTGCGGCCATATCGACAGCAACCGGTCCGGGGATGCTGACGCCGTAATCGGCCGCCCTGCGGGCCAGGTGGGCGACATGGGCGCTCGCGACCATGGCCTTGGTCGGCGTGCATCCGGTGTTGACGCAGGTTCCGCCCAAAAGCTTGCGCTCGATCAGTGCCACCTTCTGGCCTTGTCCGGCCAGCCGCGCGGCAAGCGATGGTCCGGCCTGGCCGGCGCCCACAACAATGGCGTCGAACGGCTCGCTCATGCTGCCAACTCCATGGCGGGCTTTATGATAAACATCTTGGTGCCCTCCAGTTCGGACGCTGACCCTAACATCGCGGCGATCAAGAATCGAGATCGGCTCGCATCGCCACTTCCCAAACCTGTGACTCGGTGTTAATGACCCTCGCCAACCCAAAGCCGGTGCGAATCTATCCCCCGCATCGGCCAAGCGGACAATGCGGGCACGACGGAGCGGTCAAAAAGCCGACGGTGTGTCACGCTAAACCATCGACATTCATCCGTTCTACGATGAAGGGCACGAAAGGGGCTGGCCTTGGCGAAGATTATTTCCTCAATCACTGGTGATGCTGCACTGACATTTGACGACGTGCTGCTCCAGCCCGCCCGTTCGGACGTGCTGCCGACCGACGTTAACATCAAGAGCTATGTTACAAAGGACATAGCGCTCAACCTGCCGATCCTGTCTTCGGCCATGGATACGGTGACCGAAGCCAATATGGCCATCGCCATGGCGCAGGCGGGCGGCATGGGCGTCATCCACCGCAATCTCACCCCCGAGCAGCAGGCCGAACAGGTCAAACAGGTCAAGCACTTCGAGTCCGGCATGGTGGTCAATCCCATCACCATCGGTCCTGACGCCACGCTGGCCGATGCCTATGCCCTGATGGACCGTTACAGGATTTCGGGCATTCCCGTGGTCGCCAATGGCGGCACCGGCGGACGCAACACCGGTAAACTGGTGGGCATCCTTACCAACCGCGACGTGCGTTTCGCCTCCAACGACCGCCACAAGATTTCCGATCTCATGACTCGCGACCAGCTCATCACGGTGCGCGAGGGCGTGAGCCAGGAGGAAGCCAAGCGGCTCCTCCATCAGCACCGTATCGAAAAGCTGCTGGTCGTCGATGAGCACGACAACTGTATCGGGCTGATCACCGTCAAGGACATGGAAAAGGCCCAGCTTCATCCCTCGGCCATCAAGGACGCACAGGGTCGCCTCCGGGTTGCCGCGGCGTCAACCACCGGCGACCAGGGTTTTGAGCGCTCCATGGCGCTGATCGAGGCCGGTGTCGACCTTCTTGTCATCGATACCGCCCACGGCCATTCCGTGCGCGTCGCCGAGGCCGTCGAACGCGTCAAGCGCGAATCCAATTCCACCCGCATCGTCGCCGGCAACGTCGCGACGGCGGAAGCCACAAAGGCGCTGATCGATGCGGGTGCGGATTCGGTCAAGGTCGGCATCGGGCCGGGCTCGATCTGCACCACCCGTATCGTGGCCGGTGTCGGCGTGCCCCAGCTTGCAGCCGTCATGGCCTGCGCCGAAGAGGCCGACAAGCAGGGCGTGCCGGTGATTGCCGATGGCGGCATCAAGTTTTCGGGCGATCTGGCCAAGGCGCTCGCAGGCGGCGCCTCGGTCGCCATGGTCGGCTCGCTTCTGGCCGGCACCGACGAAAGCCCCGGAGAAGTCTATCTCTACCAGGGGCGCTCTTATAAATCCTACCGTGGCATGGGCTCGGTCGGCGCCATGGCGCGCGGTTCGGCCGATCGCTATTTCCAGCAGGAAGTCAGCGATCAGATGAAGCTCGTTCCCGAAGGAATCGAGGGTCAGGTGCCCTATAAGGGGCAGGCCGGAGCCGTGTTGCATCAGCTGGCAGGCGGCCTGCGGGCCGCCATGGGCTATACCGGGGCCAGGGATCTCGAAACTTTCCGGCGCGAAGCAACGTTCGTCAAGATAAGCTCCGCCGCCTTGGGCGAAAGCCACGTCCACGACGTGACGATTACCCGCGAGAGCCCCAACTATCGCGGGAAGTAACCTCATGAATTACGCCACCCTGCTGATCCTGCTTGCGCTGTGGACGCAGGGTGCGTTGACGCTCGCGCTGCTCTTCATCCTGGGCCGGCGGCGCGTACCGTTGGTCATGGACGGGAAAATCGCGGTTGGCGATATCGCGCTCGATACGCGTCCCTGGCCCGAGGCTGCCCAGAAGGCATCAAATGCCTTCGACAATCAGTTTCAGCTTCCTGTCCTGTTCGCCATCGGCATCGCCATCGCGCTCTATCTGGGGGCGGGATGGCCCGAGGTTGTTCTGGCCTGGGCCTTTGTCGTCAGCCGGATCGTCCACGCGACGATCCATGTTACGTCCAACCACGTTTACCGGCGATTTTTCGCCTATGTTTTCGGCTTCGCCGTGCTGATCGCGCTCTGGGGCGTGATTTTCGGGCGGCTGGTTTTTGCTTTTCAAACGGTGTGACTTATGGCTCTTGCAACGCGTATCGATACCATTTTCGTTCCCGCCTTGGATACCGACAGAGCCGCAAGATGGTATGCGCGCATGTTTTCGATGACCGAGATATTCCGTTCGGGCGGCTACATCGGTTTGCGCTTCGACGAGGGTGAATCCAAGGCAACCGCCCTGACGCTGATTCCGGCCGATACCATCAACAATAGCTACGTCGCCTTCAATCTCTATAGTCCCGATCCGGAGGCGCTCCGAAACGCGCTGATCGCCGACGGCCGGGAGGTGACCGAAATCCATGACGCCCCGTCAATGCGCTGGTTCGACTTTGTCGATATCTCCGGAGTGCGCGTCAATGTCTGTTCCTTCGGCGAGGCCGGCTGATGCGTCTTCCCGGACGGATGGCTGCCGCCATCGAAGTGCTCGCCGATATGGAGTCGCGCAAGCGTCCCGCCTCCGAGGCCCTCAAGGGCTGGGCGCTTGACCACCGCTTTGCCGGGGCTGGCGACCGTGCCGCCATCGGAAATCTCGTTTACGACGCGCTGCGCAAGCGGGCCAGTCACGCCTGGCGCATGGGCGAGGACACCCCGCGAGCCCTGATCCTCTCGGTTGCGGTCAACGACTGGAATCAGGACATTAACGCCCTCAATCAGGACTTCAGCACAGACAGGTTCGCGCCGGAATCGATCTCCGAAGCCGAGGCGCTAAAGCTTTCTTCCGACCCTGCTTTTTCCGATGCGCCCGATCACGTGAAGGCCGATGTGCCCGAATGGCTGGCCGAACCGCTCGAGCGCAATTTCGGTGCCGATTGGATCGAACAGGGCAGGGGTATGACCACTCGCCCCCCGCTCGACATGCGCGTCAACCGCCTCAAAGCCGATAGGGCGCGGGTGGAAAAATCCCTCTCCCGCTTCGCCCCGCAACCCACCGCCATCGCTCCCGATGGCCTGCGTCTGCCCTCCGGCCCCACCGATGCCCGTACTGCCAATGTGCAGGCCGACGAGGGCTATCAGAAGGGTTGGTTCGAGGTTCAGGACGAAGGCAGCCAGATCGTGGCCTTGCTGGCCGGCGCGAAAATGGGCGAACAGGTGCTCGATCTGTGCGCCGGGGCAGGGGGCAAGACCCTGGCGCTGGCCGCTGCCATGGGCAACACCGGGCAGATATTTGCCTATGACACGCAACGCACCCGCCTCGCCCCGATCCATGAGCGTCTCAAGCGCAATGGCGTCCGCAACGCGCAGGTGCGCAACCCCGATGCCGGGATACTCGACGATCTGGAGGGCAGGATGGACCGCGTGGTCATCGATGCGCCCTGCACTGGAACCGGCACGTGGCGGCGTCGTCCGGACACCAAATGGAAGCTCACTCCCACCCAACTCGAAGCCCGTATGGCCGATCAGATTCAGGTCCTCGATGAGGCGGTCCGGTATCTCAAGCCCGGTGGTGAACTCGTCTACATCACCTGCTCGATCCTGCCGCAGGAAAACGACGATCGGATCGCCGCGTTTCTGGCGCGTCACGACGGCTTCGAGCCGGTATCGCTGACCGAGCGCTGGGACAATCTTTTTCCCGATGCGCCCAAACCCCTCGGTACGGGCCCGAACTCGATAACGCTCACGCCCGCCAGCACCGATAGCGATGGCTTTTTCTGTGCCGTGCTTCGGCGCAATTGAGCCCCCAGAGCGTGTCCAGCAAAAGCATGTCCTCGGCCCTAGGCGCACGCAAGATTTGCCCATCGTTCGATCATCCCGAGTGAACCAATTTGAGCGGGGCTGCGTTTAACGGGGCATGACACATGCATCCCCATCGTTCGACATCAAGCAGCCGCGCGCCCTTGCGACGCTGGCGATCTTTCTGGTCATCGTCATTGGTGTGGGCGCCCTTATCGGCACGCAGACGGCGCCGGGCGCCTGGTATGCGGGGCTTGAAAAGCCGCCCTTCAATCCGCCCAACTGGATATTCGGGCCGGTGTGGTTCACGCTGTATGTGCTGATTGCAATCGCTGGCTGGCGAACCTGTCTGGCGGGCCCCGTGAGCGCCGGTATGGGCTTGTGGGTCGGGCAGATGGTTTTGAATTGGGCATGGTCACCGGCGTTCTTTGCCGCGCAAAATCTTTGGCTTGCCCTTGCGATCATCGTCCCGATGCTGGTGCTGATCCTTGCCTATATTGTTAACAGGTGGAGCCGGGACAGGGCGTCTGCCCTGTTTTTTGTGCCCTACGCGGCATGGGTGAGTTTCGCGACTTTGTTGAACGCGTCCCTTATCGTGTTGAATACGTAAGTATAATTCCATCTCGTACGGACAATAATGCGTAAAAAACAATGTAAAATTGTAATAAAATTGCCCCGCAGAACTTATCAGTAGTCAAATTTGATAGCGGCATCCTTTTGGGATGTTGCCAGGACCCCAAACACAATTCCTAGTTGAGAAGGCTGTCAGATCGATTGAGTCTGGCATCGAGGATGGTGCTGTCGATTATATTCGCGCCATCGCGGGTCAACTCGACATATCCCATCACCATCTCCATCGCACGTTTGCGGCGGCGATCGGGGAGCCCCCTGGTGCGTACCGCAGGCGAATAAGCATGCATGCCGTCGCCTTGCGGCTGCAGTGGTCGCACGAGCCGATCGGCCGCATCGGCTATGCGGTGGGCTATGCGAGCCAGGCCGCTCTGACACGCGTGTTTGAGCGGTTTTTCGGCATTCTCCCCGGACGCTACAGAACCGCCTACGGCAGGGCACGCCTGGCCGTCCGTCCGGTCGAAGATGCCCAGTTCGTTCGCGTGGACGACGGCGTGCCACTGTTGCTGCTCGCCAAGCGATATCGCGGCTATGCCAAAGACATAGATAGCTTTTGGGATGATTTTCTTGTCCGGTACGGAGCGGTCATAGACCGACACTCCAAGCCCATCCGGCGCGTGGGGCTGATCTACAATGACTGGCGTGCCGATCCCGACAACCTTGTTCGATATGATTGCTGCGTCGCGGTGGATGCGGAGGCGGTAGATATGCGAAATCCGCCTGCGGGGCTGCATCTCGTGCTCAGCCGGGAGCGCCGATATGCCGGTTATCGCTTCCCGGCTGCGTCCTACGATCGGCAGCAGGCCTATGTCGACGTCGGAGACAGTCTGTTTTTCCGTCGCTCCCTGGCGGTGACCGAGGATCCCGCAATTGAGCTCTATGATGAGGTCGGAGACAAAAAAACGACGCTGCTCTATGCGGTTGAGTAGAAAAATCTCACATAAATCCCGGCTAAACGGCGTCACATATCAACTGTGAGCAAACGGCTTCCTCAAGGTTGAGCATCTTTGAGGGATGCTGCAGGGAATCGAAACACAATTTCTGGTCGAGAAAGCCGTCAGGTCGATAGAATCTGGCATTGATGACGGCGCTGTCGAGTATATCCGCGCCATCGCGCGGCAGCTCGACATTTCCCATCACCACCTCCATCGCACATTTGCCGTCGCTGTGGGCGAGCCTCCGGGGGCCTACCGCCGACGGGTCAGCATGCACGCCGCGGCCTTGCGGCTGCAATGGTCGCGTGAACCGATCGGCCGCATCGGCTATGCGGTGGGCTATGCGAGCCAGGCCGCGTTCACGCGCGTGTTCGATCGGTTTTTCGGGATGCTTCCCGGACGCTACAGGACGGCCTATGGACGCGAGCGTGCCGCTGTCGCGCCGGTCAAGCACGCCCAGTTCATTCAGGTTGACGATGGCATGCCGCTCTTGCTGCTGGCCAAGCGCTATAGGGGCTATTCGGAAGACATCGATAGCTTCTGGGATGATTTTCTTGCTCGCTTCGGCGATGTGATTCAGCGCTACTCAACACCGATGCGGCGCGTGGGGCTGATCTACAACGACTGGCGCGCCGATCCCGATCTGCTCGTGCGGTACGATTGCTGTGTGGTGGTCAATCGCGTGGATGCCGTGGATGTACGCCAGCCGCCTGAAGGATTGCATCTGATTCTCAGCCGCGAGCGCGAATATGCCGGATACCGTTTTCCAGCCCGGCTCTATGACCGTCGTCAAAGCTATGTCGATGTTGGGGACAGCCTGTTTTACCGGCGATCGCTTGCCGTAACCGAAGACCCGGCCATCGAACTGTATGAGGAGAGCGAGAACGGAGAAACCACGCTGCTATATGCAGTTGAGTAGGGTTAGCGTCACATTAAAGTCAGGTAAAAATGACCATCCATATCAACTACGAGCAAACGTCGTCCTCAAGGTTGAGCAATACTGGATTCGTTCAGTTTTAAAGCTCGGCGCAAGGAACTGCTGTCGGGCAACTATGGAGGCATGATATGCGCAAATTTCTTACTGGAGTCTCAATATCGCTAGTAATGGCTCTGGCAATGACACCGAGCGTGCAGGCCGGATCTTTGCTCGGCATCATTGGAGACAAAGACAGCGGTGCGCTTGTAACGATCGGTCGCGGTGGGGCTGGAGACAGCGGATTGGTCAATCTCGGTGTTGGCGGCGGGGGTGGAAACGTCCTTGATGCCAATGTTGCACCCGGCGCGGGCGATCGTGGTCTGGTCAATGCCAACGTAAGCGCAGGCGGTGGCCGTGGACTCAATGTCGATGCCGGTCTGCTTGATGACAATGTGACCGCAAATGTCGGTGTCGGCGGCGGCAGGCTGGTCGACGTCGATATCGACGTCGGTGGCAATGGCGGAAACGGTGGCAACGGCGGAAATGGTGGCAACGGCGGAAACGGCGGCAATGGTGGAAACGGCGGCAATGGTGGAAACGGCGGCAACGGTGGTGTCAACGGCGGCGGAAACGGTGGGGTCAACGGCGGCGGCAACAACAATAACGGTGGCAGCCGCTTCGCCAGCTCCGATCCCAGCTGCATGGGCGTCGACCCCTACACCCTGATCCAGATGTTCGAGCAGTCGACCCTCTCGGGTTGGGACAATGCCAGCAACATCCAGATTCAGGCTCTGCGTGTCTGCCCCGATATCCGCTCCTATATGGCCGATTACTTTGCTGGCAGCGGCAAATACCAGCAGCTCCAGGGCCTCCTGCGGTCGGACCCGCTGGTCGCGGCATCTCTAAGCCGCTCGAACTACGACGCGGGCCGTGTGCTTGGCGTCACCCGGCAGTCCTCAAGCCTGACGGTCTTCGTCTTCTAGCCGGCTGTAACGATCAAAAGGCCACTCGTTGACGAGAGAATCCGCGCATTTCCCCCAAATGCGCGGATTTTCATTGTCTTGAATTCAGCTTGGGGGCGCGATGCGGCGCGCAAAATGAACCACCCCGGATGCGAGGGACATCCGGAGTGGCTGCAAAAGGCCTGAGGGCATGGGACCGCAACTGGCCTTTTGACCGGGATTGCGCGGAGTGGGACGCTTTGGGGACCGCGCAGAACCCGTTTTTTCTCGGCGGCCCGGCCGGGTTGGTCGGGTGCCTGCCGCTTGTCCTAACAACGCCAAAGCGCGCGCTGAGTTGCAAAAGGGGTTGCATTATTTGCGCCCATCGGGATTGTCGCGTTTCAGGTCGCTCTCCCCCATTGCCTGAAACCCCGATTCCCATTAAAGGCTCGCCATGCACAACGACGCGCCCACCGACACCATCCTCATTGTCGATTTCGGTTCTCAGGTCACCCAGCTTATCGCTCGCCGGGTCCGCGAAACCGGGGTCTATTGCGAAATCCATCCCTTCAGCACGGCGGCTGACAAGCTCGATGCGCTTAAGCCCAAAGGCATCATCCTTTCGGGCGGCCCGGCCAGCGTGATCGAAGACGGCTCACCCCAGGTCGACGCAAAGCTGCTCGATTATGGCGTGCCGGTGCTCGGCATCTGCTATGGTCAGCAGGCCATGTGCGTCGCACTCGGTGGGGTTGTGGAGCCGGGCTACGTCCGCGAGTTCGGACGCGCCGAAGTGCGGATCGAAAAGGATTGCACCCTTTATGATGGCGTCTGGGAGCTTGATCATTCCTATCAGGTGTGGATGAGCCACGGCGACAAGGTCTCCGAAATCCCCGAGGGCTTTGAAGTCGTCGGCACGTCGCCGGGCGCGCCCTTCGCCATGATCGCCAACGAAGAGCGCAAATTCTACGGAGTCCAGTTCCACCCCGAGGTTTATCACACGCCCGACGGCGCCAAGCTCTACGCCAATTTCGTTCATCAGATCTGCGGCTGCGACGCCAATTGGACGATGGCCGCCTATCGCGATCAGGCTGTTGCCGCCATCCGCGAGCAGGTGGGCGACAAGAAGGTCATCTGCGGTCTTTCCGGCGGTGTGGACTCCTCGGTGGCCGCCATCCTTATCCACGAGGCGATCGGCGACCAGCTGACCTGCATCTTCGTCGACCATGGACTATTGCGCAAAAACGAGGCCGACGAAGTGGTCTCGATGTTCAGGCATCAGTATAATATCCCGCTCGTACACGTTGATGCATCGAAAGAATTCATCGGCGAACTCGAGGGCGTTGTCGAACCGGAGTCCAAGCGCAAGATCATCGGGCGTTTGTTCATCGAGACCTTCGAAAAGGAAGCCCACAAGATTGGCGGCGTCGAGTTCCTCGCGCAGGGCACGCTCTATCCCGACGTCATCGAGTCCGTGTCATTTACCGGCGGCCCCTCGGTCACCATCAAGAGCCATCACAATGTCGGCGGGCTGCCTGAGCGCATGAACATGAAGCTCGTCGAACCCTTGCGTGAACTCTTCAAGGACGAAGTGCGCAAGCTGGGCCGCGAATTGGGTCTGCCCGAACATTTCGTTGGCCGCCATCCGTTCCCCGGACCCGGTCTCGCCATCCGCCTGCCCGGCGGGGTGACGCGCGAAAAGCTCGATATCCTGCGCCAGGCCGACGCAATCTATCTCGATGAAATCCGCAAGGCCGGGCTTTACGATACCATCTGGCAGGCTTTCGCGGTGTTGCTTCCCGTCCAGACGGTGGGCGTTATGGGCGACGGCCGCACCTATGAAAGCGTCTGCGCCCTGCGCGCCGTGACCTCGGTCGACGGCATGACAGCCGATTTTTATCCCTTCGACATGAGCTTCCTCGGTCGCGCCGCCACCCGGATCATCAATGAGGTCAAGGGCATCAACCGCGTGGTGTACGACGTCACCTCCAAGCCGCCGGGAACCATCGAGTGGGAATGAGCCCATTCTCAACACCTGTGCTCTGATAAGACTTCAGGATCGATCGTCGGGATGAGTTCGGGGCGGGCCTCAGCACTGCCCGCTATGCCGGTCCCGTATGGAGCGGCGATAATCGGACGGGCTCATGCCGGCGAGTTTGCGGAAGCTTGAATTGAAGGCCGAAAGCGACCCGAAGCCCGAATCCATGGCCACCTGCAGCACATTAACGTCGCCGCGCAACAGCAGTGCCTGTGCATAGGAGAGGCGCAGCAGGCTCACATATTCGTTGAGCGTCATACCGGTCGATTTCTTGAACACGCTCATTGCGTATTTGGGATGGATATCGACCGAGGACGCGATTGCGCTCGAGTCGATATCGTGCCGGAAATTCTCGGCGATATAAAAGCAGATCTCTCCGATGTTCTGGAAGCTCTGACGGTCGGGCGCTTCCGATGGCGCCGTGTCGGTCGTTGCCGCATCGAGCAGCTTGTAGCTGTCGAACTGGATGCGCTCGATCCGCAAAAGCAGTTCGTCTATGGCGTGGTTGACCTTCACAGGGTCGTCCGAGCGCAGATAGTCCGACCAGCGCGCAAAGGACCTGCCGTCGCCCTGGTCATGCTCGCCAGCCAGTAATGTCGCCCCGCGCATCAGCCTTTGCTGGATATCGACCGGGAGCCGAAGCCTGAAAAAGTGCACGAGCGGCAAATGGATGGCGATAAACATCGCGTCTTCGCTCGTATCGAGCACCTGATGGGGCAGGCCGCCCCAGAACAGGCAAAGATCGCCCGCTTCCAGATGCACGCAATGCCCCTGCATCTGGTAGTCGACGGTTCCGGAAAAGACGTAGTTGATCTCGACCTGCGCATGCCAATGCGCCGTCGGCATGATGCCCGGCTGCTCGTGGCTGATCACGAGCTGGTTGGGCACGCCCTCGACAGTGCTTTTGAGCGGGTTCCAGTAGCGTTTCTGGCCGATCTTACTTTCCAACGACTCCCTCTTCCCTTTTCGTGAGACGCCGGTTTTGAACCATATAGTGTAAAACCAGCCCGCGGATCGGGCAACACAAATGGGAGGAATATCAATGCGTCTAACCACAGGATGCGCATCGCTTGCGCTTGTCCTCGGCATGACGGGCGGCGCTCTTGCCCAGTCCGGCGAGATCACCGTCTGGAGCTGGGACGTTGCTGCCTCGTCGCTGCAATCGACAATCGAGGGCTTCAATGCGCAATATCCCGATGTGACCGTCACCGTCGAAGATCTTGGCAACCAGCAGGTCTTCGACCGCACACTGGCCGGCTGCGCCGCTGGCGGATCGGGCCTGCCCGATGTCATCTCGATTGAAAACGGGGAAGCGGAGATCTTCTGGAACCAGTTCCCCGACTGCTTCGCCAATCTGCGCGACCTGGGCTACACCGAGGAAGTGGCTGCCGGTTTCCCCGACTTTAAGCGCACCGAACTCGAAGTCGGCGATGTCGCCTATGCCATGCCCTGGGACTCCGGCCCGGTCGCCATGTTCTACCGCCGGGATTTCTATGAAAACGCCGGCGTCGACCCTGCATCGATCACCACATGGGCCGACTTTATCGAAGCCGGACAGGCCGTCGCCGAAGCCAATCCTGGCGTCGTGATGGGCCAGGCCGATTTCAACGGCGATACCGAATGGTTCCGCATGCTCGCCAACGAACAGGGCTGCGGCTTCTTCACCGGCGACGGCGCCTCTATCGCCGTCAACCAGCCCGGTTGTGTTGCCGCTCTCGAAGCGGTCAAGGACATGGCCGATGCCGGCATTCTGGTTGCCGGCAACTGGGATGAACGCATTCAGGCCATTCGCGCCGAAACCGTCGCCAGCCAGCTCTTCGGTGGCTGGTACGAAGGCACCATCCGCTCCAACGCACCCGAACAGGAAGGTCTTTGGGGCGTTTACGAAATGCCCTCGGTGACCGAAGACGGCCCACGTGCCGCCAACCTTGGCGGTTCGGCTCTCGCCATCACCAATACCTCCGACAACAAGGAGGCCGCCTGGGCCTATGTCAACTATACCCTCGGGACAAACGAGGGCCAGGTGACCATGCTGCGCGAATATGGGCTCGTTCCCTCGCTGCTTTCAGCGCTCGACGATCCGTACGTCGAGCAAGGCCAGCCCTTCTGGGGCGATCAGGCCATCTGGGTGGATATTCTGGGCACGCTCGATCGCGTCGTTCCCAGCCGCGGCACGCCCTTCTTCGGCGATGCCCAGGCCATCTTTCAGGCCGCCCAGACCCAGTACCTCAATGGCGGGTTCGACAGCGCACAGGCAGCGCTCGACGATGCCGCCAGCCAGATCGCACTGGTCACCGGCTTGCCGATCGCCGAATAAGATCGGGTAGGGAAGAATTGGGCGCGCGGACCTTGGGCCCGCGCGTCAACCAAAAGACCGAGGAGGACGAAAGCCATGCGCGCAACGACGCGAACGGCATATGGGTTTCTGGCGCCCTATCTGTTGATCTTTGCCGCCTTCTGGGTGTGGCCGATCATCTATTCGTTCTACCTTTCCTTCCTTGCCACGCGCGTTCAGCCCTGGACCTTCAACCCCACCTTCAATTGGGGCCGGCTGATTATCGATCCGGCCTTCTTCAACGCGTTCAAGAACACAATGATTATCCTGGTCATCCAGGTACCAGTGATGATCGCATTGGCGACGCTGCTCGCCGTCCTGCTCAATTCCCAACTGCTCAGGGCGCGCGGCATCATGCGCTTTGCCTTTTTCGCGCCGGTCGTTGTCGGCGAGGTGGCCTACGCAGCCGTATTCCGTCTGATGTTCCAGGCCGATTTCGGCGTCATCAACAAATTGCTCGGCCTTATAGGCGTTGCCCCGGTCTCGTGGAGTTCCAACCCCACAGCCGCCATGGCGCTCATCATCATGGCCGTCACCTGGCGCTGGGTGGGCTACAACGCCATCATCATCCTTTCGGGCCTGCAATCGATCCCCGAGGACGTCTATGAGGCTGCAACGCTCGACAAGGTCTCAAAGACAAAGCAATTCTTTTTCATCACCTTGCCGCTGCTGCGCCCCATCATTCTGGTTTGCGTGGTTCTTTCGGTGATCGGCACCATGCAGCTGTTTGCCGAACCCTTCCTCATCACCAATCGCGGCGGCCCCGGCGGCGCCACCGAGACGCTCGGCCTGTTCCTTTATCGCCAGGGCTTTACCGTCCTCAATTTCGGCTATGCCTCGGCGGTCGCCTATACCATCGCGGCGATTGCGGTGGTCATCTCGGCCCTCAATTTCTGGCTGGGGAGGGACCCCAAATGAGATCGAAGTCGCAAACAACTCTGCTGCGTACCGTGGGGCTGCATGCCGTTCTCGTGCCACTGGCGCTTGTCTGGCTGTTTCCCATCTGGATGATGGTGGTGTTTTCGACCCAACCCGAAAACGCGATCTTTTCGGCCAATCTCACCCTGTTGCCCGCCGACCGGTTCGCCGAGAACTTCGCTCTTTTGCAAGCCGATACCGGTTTCTTGCGCACGGTGTTCGTCTCGATTGTCGTGGCGCTGGTCTATACAATTCTCTCGGTCATGCTGACCTCGATGGCCGGCTGGGCGCTGGCGCGCTATAATTTTACCGGCAAGGGTCTGGTCCTCGCCATAATCCTGGGCACGCTGACGCTGCCCTATTTCGTTGTCGTCATCCCCCAGTTCATCATGGTGGCCCGCGATTTCGGGCTCGGTAACACCTGGTTCGCGCTGATCGTCCCGCCGCTGTTCAATTCCCTCGGCGTGCTTTTCATGCGCCAATCGTTCTCCATGATGCCGTCCGAACTTTTCGATGCCGCCCGCGTCGAGGGCGTCAAGGAATGGCAGATTTTCCTGCGCGTCGCCCTGCCCATGGCCCGTCCCACCGTCGCGGCGCTCTGCATCATCCTGTTCCTTGCGAGCTGGAACAATTATCTCTGGCCGCTGCTCATCAACAACCGCCCCGACATGATGACCGCTCCGGTGGCATTGGGATCGCTGATTGGTCTGACCCGCGTCTCCTGGGGCGGCATCATGACCGGTGCCGTCGTTTTGACCATCCCCATGCTCGTCGTCTTCGTCGTGCTTCAACGCCATTTCGTGGCCGGCATCGCCGCCGGCGCCATTAAGTAGGGAGCGCTTCCAGAAAAAGTGGACGCCACTTTTTCGGTTCGGAAGCGCGACAACTAAAGAGGGAGTGCTTCCAGAAAAAGTGGACACCACTTTTTCGGTTCGGAAGCGCGACAACTAAAGAGGGAGTGCTTCCAGAAAAAGTGGACACCACTTTTTCGGTTCGGAAGCGCGACAACTAAAGAGGGACAAGCCGTGGCTGGTGTGACACTCAATTCCGTCAAGAAGCGCTTCGGCGCCGTCGAAGTCATTCACGGCGTCGACTTGACTGTCGATGATGGCGAGTTCGTCGTCTTCGTCGGCCCCTCGGGCTGCGGAAAATCGACGCTCCTGCGCATGATCGCGGGCCTCGAGGACATTTCCGATGGCGAGGTCTCAATCGGCGGCACCGTTGTCAACGATGTCGAGCCCGCCGATCGCGGCATCGCCATGGTGTTCCAGTCCTACGCCCTCTACCCGCATATGACTGTCGAGCAGAACCTCTCCTTCGGCCTGCGCATGAATGGGCGCCCCAGGGACGATATCGCCCGCCACGTTTCCAACGCCGCCACGATCCTCCAGATCGAACCGTTACTTGCCCGCCGCCCCAAGCAGCTTTCGGGCGGCCAGCGCCAGCGTGTCGCCATCGGGCGCGCCATTGTGCGCGAGCCCGAAGTCTTCCTGTTCGATGAACCGCTCTCCAATCTCGACGCCGAGCTGCGCGTCCAGATGCGGGTGGAAATCGCCCGCCTGCACAAGGAACTGGGCACGACAATGGTCTACGTCACCCACGACCAGACCGAGGCCATGACCCTGGCCGACAAGATCGTGGTCCTGCGCGACGGCCGCGTCGAACAGGTCGGTGCTCCCCTCGATCTCTATGACGATCCCGCAAACCGGTTCGTCGCCGGCTTCGTCGGCTCCCCGCGCATGAATTTTTTGGCCGCCAAGGTGGTCGAAGCGGCGCCCGGCAGCGTCATCATCGAAACCGAAAAGCACGGCGCGCCACGGCTGACCCTGCCCACCACGCAACACCTCGCGACCGGCGATGCCGTTACCCTTGGCATCCGTCCCGAGCATTTCGGCACCAGCGAAGGGGAGGGCACCCGGCTGACCGTTGAGGTCGATGTCGCCGAACATCTTGGCGCAACCAGTTTTGTCTATGCCAATATGAAAACCGGCGAGCAGCTGATCATAGAGCGCGAGCAATCGCGAGCTGAAATGGGCCAGAAGGAACTGACAATCACCATCCCCTCAGCCAGGGCGTATCTCTTTGATAGCCACGGCGACCGCATCCGCTAACACCCAAGACCGCTTACTTCAGAAAGAGACACATCCATGTCGCAACAGCAAAAAGTCCGCTGGGGCATTCTCGGTCCGGGATCCATCGCCCGCGCCTTTGCAGGTGGCCTCGCCCACAGCCAGTCGGGCGAACTGGTGGCCCTGGGCGCGCGCAATCCCGATAAGCCCGATTATGCCGAACATTTCCCCGGTGCCCGTGTGCTCAACGGCTACGACGCGCTGCTCGCCGACCCTCAAATCGATGCCGTTTATATCGCAACCCCGCATCCCCAGCACGCCCAATGGGCCATCAAGGCCGCCGAAGCGAAAAAGCACGTGCTGTGCGAAAAGCCCATGGGCCTTACCGCGTTTGAAGCGGACGCCATGTTCCATGCGGCGCGCAAGGCGAAGACCTTCATGGGCGAAGCCTTCATGTATCGCGTCCATCCCATGACCCAAAAGCTGATCGACCTGATCGCCGCCGGAGAGATCGGCGATGTGCGCGCCATCAAGTCCAGCTTTGGCTTTGCCATGCCGCGCTTCGACCCCGAGCATCGCCTCTATGCCAACGGCCTGGCCGGCGGCGGCATCCTCGATGTCGGTTGCTACCCGGTTTCCATGGCCCGCCTTATCGCCGGCGTTGCGAACGGCAAGCCGTTTCTCGAACCCGAAACAGTCTCCGGTGTCGCCCATCTGGGCCAGTCCGGGGTCGATGAATGGGCCGCCGCGGTGCTCAAATTCCCCGGCGGCATCCTTGCCGAAGTCTCCTGCTCGGTCTCGCTCGCCCAGGACAACGTCCTGCGCATACTGGGCACCACCGGTCGCATCGAAATCCGCGATTTCTGGTTCGCCACCGGGCATAAGGGCGGCACGGCAATCATCGACATCATCCGCCCCGACGGCAAGCACGAGCCCGTTGAAGTGGCCGAAGCCGGTTGGCTCTATTCGTTCGAAGCCGAAGCGGCCAGCCTGGCCATCCTCGCCGGAAAGTCAGAATTTGACGCCCCCGGCATGAGTTGGGACTACACTCTGGGCAATCTGCGCGTCCTCGACAAATGGCGCCAGACCGCCGGTCTCGAATATGAGATCGAAAAGCCCGCGCTGCGCACAAGAACCCTTAAAGGGGAAGCTCTGGAAAAGCGCAGCGACCGGATTGGCCGTATCTCCATTCCCGGGCTTCAAAAGCCCATCTCCCGGCTTGCCCTCGGCTTTGAGGATTTCCGCTCCTTTTCCAGTGCCGCGATCCTTCTCGATGCCTATTATGAAAAGGGCGGCAACGCCTTCGATACCGCCTTCATTTACGGCAACGGCATCACCGAAACCCTTTTCGGCGATTGGCAAGCCTCGCGAGGCGTCCGCGACGACGTCGTGGTGATCGGCAAGGGTGCCCACTCACCGCTGACCTATCCCGACGTGATCGCCAAACAGCTCGACGTCAGCCTCAACAAGCTCAAAACCGACCACCTCGACGTCTATTTCATGCACCGCGACAACATCGACATTCCCGTCGATGAATTTGTCGACGCCATGGACGCGGAAGTCCGGCGCGGCCGCATCCGGGGACCGTTTGGTGGCTCCAACTGGACGCGTGAGCGCTTCGATGAGGCGGTCGCCTACGCCAACCGCACCGGCAAGACGGCGCCCAGCGCTCTATCGAACAACTTCTCGCTGGCCGAAATGCAAAAGCCCCTCTGGCCGGGCTGCGTCGCGTCCTCGGATGACGACTGGCGCAAATGGCTTTCGGACCGTCAGGTGACCAACTTCGCCTGGTCCAGCCAGGGCAGGGGCTTTTTCACCGACCGCGCCGGGCGCGAAAAGACCGAAAATGCCGAACTGGTCGAGACCTGGTACACCGACGTCAATTTCGCCCGCCGCGACCGCGCCGTCGAACTGGCGGGCAAGCTGGGCAAGAAGCCCATCCATGTCGCGCTGGCCTACTGCCTCTATCAGCCATTCCCCCTGATCCCTCTCATCGGCCCGCGCACCCTCGCCGAACTCGATGACAGCCTGGAGGCGCTTGAAATCACTCTGACGCCGGACGATGTCGCCTGGCTGCGCGATGGAAAGAGTTGAGAATGGCGAACCCAAAAATCGCCTTCATCGGCGCCGGCTCGACTGTGTTCATGAAAAACATCATCGGCGACATCCTGCAGCGCAAGCCGCTGGCCGGTGCCCATATCGCCCTCATGGATATCGATCCTCAACGCCTTGCCGATAGCGAACTGGTGGCGGGAAAGCTGGTCAAAACGCTCGGCGCTTCAGCGACCGTCACTACCCACACCGACCGGCGGGCTGCATTGGACGGGGCCGATTTCGTCATCGTCGCTTTCCAGATCGGCGGCTATGAGCCGTCCACCGTGATCGATTTCGAGGTGCCCAAACGCTTCGGCCTGCGCCAGACCATTGCCGATACGCTGGGGATCGGCGGCATCATGCGCGGCCTGCGCACGGTCCCCCATCTCTGGGCGGTCTGCGCCGATATGGAGCAGCTTTGCCCCAACGCCATCTTGCTCCAATACGTCAATCCGATGGCCATCAACACCTGGGCCATCACTGAAAAATACCCCGCCATCCGCCAGGTCGGCCTCTGCCATTCGGTACAGGGTACGGCCGCCGAACTGGCGCGCGACCTCGAAATTCCGGTCGACACCCTGCGCTACAAGGCTGCCGGTATCAATCATATGGCGTTCTATCTGACCTTCGAACAGCGCCAGCCCGACGGCAGCCACAAGAACCTCTATCCCGACCTTCTCTCCGGCTATCGTGCCGGCATAATCCCCAAGCCCAGCGACTGGAACCCGCGCTGCCCCAACAAGGTGCGTTACGAAATGATGACCCGGCTGGGCTATTTCGTCACCGAAAGCTCCGAGCACTTCGCCGAATACGTGCCCTGGTTCATCAAGTCCGGCCGCGACGACTTGATCGAAAAATACGGCATTCCGCTCGATGAATACCCAAAGCGCTGCATCGAACAGGTCGAGGACTGGACCGAGCAGGCCGAGCGCTACCGTACAGCCGAAACCATCGAGATCGAAGAAAGCCACGAATACGCCTCCGCGATCGTCAATTCCGTCTGGACGGGCGAGCCCGCGGTAATCTACGGCAACATCCGCAACAATGGCGCCATCACCTCGCTGCCCGATGCCTGCGCCGTCGAAGTTCCGTGTCTCGTTGATGCCAACGGCATCCAGCCCACCCATATCGGCGAACTCCCGCCGCAACTGACGGCGCTCATGCGCACAAACATCAACGTGCAGGAACTCACGGTCAAAGCGCTCACCACCGAAAACCGCGAGCACATCTATCACGCCGCCATGCTCGACCCCCACACCGGCGCCGAACTCGATCTCGACCAGATCTGGTCGCTGGTCGACGATCTGATCGCCGCCCATGGCGATATGCTTCCGGCATGGGCGCGCCGATGAGTGCTTGTTAAAACAATGGCACATTTACCGGTGTATGAGAGCCTCAGGCCCTGATTTGAAATCCTGGAGGCGCGGGTGAGCGACCCGGTATTCGACATCTTCATCGTCGGCGGCGGCATCAATGGCTGCGGCATCGCGCGCGATGCGGCGGGGCGGGGCTATTCGGTCTGCCTTGCCGAAATGAACGATCTGGCCTCGGGCACCTCATCGGCCTCCACAAAACTGATCCACGGCGGCCTGCGCTATCTCGAGCATTACGAGTTCCGGCTGGTGCGCGAGTCCCTTGTGGAACGCGAAGTGCTGTGGGCGATGGCCCCGCACATCATCTGGCCGCTCCGTTTCGTCCTGCCCCACCACAAGGGCTTGCGCCCCGCATGGCTCCTGCGGTTGGGCCTGTTTCTCTACGACCACATCGGGGGCCGCAAGCGCCTGCCGGCCACCAAAGTGCGCGACCTGAGCCAAGACTCCCTCGGCGCCGTGCTCAAGCCGGGGCAGGGGCGGGCATTCGAATATTCGGACTGCTGGGTCGATGACGCCCGTCTCGTCGTATTGACCGCCCGCGACGCCGCCGACCGGGGAGCAGAAATCCACACCCGCACTCGGCTCACCTCGGCACACCGGACGGGCGGCCACTGGGAAATCACCATCCAGAACGATGCAGGTCACTCTCGGACGGTAAAGGCCCGCATGCTGGTCAACGCCGCGGGTCCCTGGGTCGCCGACGTCCTGTCCGGACTGATCGGCGGCAATGAAAGCCATGAGGTTCGCCTGGTCAAAGGCAGCCACATCGTGGTGCGCAGGCTCTATGACGATCCGCGCTGCTTTTTCTTCCAGAACGCCGACGGCCGCATCTTCTTTGCCATCCCCTATCAGGGCGATTTTACCCTGATCGGCACCACCGATCAGGATTTTGGCGGCGATCCGGCGTCGGTCGAAATCTCTCCAGCCGAAACAGACTATCTTCTTGCGGCAGCCAACCAGTATTTCCGCGCACCCATCGGTCGAGACGATATCGTCTGGGCCTATTCGGGCGTACGCCCGCTCTATAACGATGGCGCGTCCAAGGCCCAGGAGGCCACCCGCGATTATGTCCTCAAGCATACCGGGGGTGGCAACATCCCGGCGCTGCTCAACGTCTTCGGCGGCAAACTGACCACCTACCGCCGCCTCGCCGAATCCGCTCTCGGCCACATCGAATCCGCGCTCGGGCGCCGTGGCGGGCGATGGACGGCGCACGCATCCCTGCCGGGCGGGGATTTTCCCGTCGATGGCTTTCAAGCCGAAGTCGAGCACTTGCGGGCTCGCTATCCGTTCCTGTCCCCCGAAAATGCCCGCAGGCTCACCCGTGCCTACGGCACGCTCGCCCACGCCATCCTTGCAGATGCTGGCGCCGCCCAGGACCTTGGCCCCGATTTCGGTTGCGGCCTGACCGGCGCCGAAGTGCGCTATCTTGTCGAACGCGAATGGGCCCGCAGCGCCGACGATATCCTCTGGCGCCGCTCAAAGCTCGGCCTGCACGCCAACCTCATCGATCGCTTCGCGCTTGATCAGTTCGTCCGGGAGGCGCTTGCGCCCTCTGACGGCTAGAGCGTGTCCAGATAAAGTGGATACCACTTTATCGGTTCGGACACGCGACAAAACAAAGGTTTAGAGACAAGGATTTGATTCAATCAAATCCTGAACGGCTCTAGATCAACCCACCTCGTGCTGGGCTTATCGAAAGCCGGCCGCTCGCACCGCGCCCGCGTTTGAAATCGCCGGACTGGCTCGTGGCGTCCTTTCGCTCCGCATCGGTCATCGGCGCAAGCCCGAGATCTGCGCGCGCGCCTTCCGCGACTGGTTGCTGGCCGAGGCCGCGAGCCTGCAGAACCAAAATATTTGACTTTGGTCTGCCTGAATGAGAACATAACAAGAACATTTAGCGAGGCCACAATAATGGATGCGCCGCTTTTGTTTCCACAACTTCCGCTGGCGGCGCGTCCGCCATTCTATTTCGCCCTGCGCCCCGACGCCGTGATGGCAGCCAGAATCCGCGCGCTGGCCCGCAATTTCCAAAGGCGCGAACAGATTGGGGGCCAGCTCTATCCCGCCGATCGCCTCCACGTCTCGCTCTGCCCGATCGGGTTGGACGGCCTCAGGCGCGGCGATATGACAGCCGCCATGCGTGCAGCCACCGAAATCGCGGTCGAGAGTTTCCCGCTCCGGTTCGATACCGCGGCATCGGTTCGGGGCAGGGGCGGCCATTGCCTGATCCTGCGATCGTCTGCTCAATCCCACCGATTTCTGCAACTGGTCGATGGGCTTCGGCACAATTTGGCTCGGGCCGGATTGTCGGTTCCCGGCGGCGCGGGCGACCCGCATCTGACGATGATCCGTCAAACGGCCGAGACGCCCGAAGGCCGTCTTGCGACTCCCATCGAATGGCTGGCGGGCGAGTTCGTTCTCGCCCGTCTGGGCGGCTCCGCCGGCGACGATCTGGGGCGCTGGCCGCTGAATTGCCGATAATATTGTATCGATCGATTTTAGCACGCGCCAACAGCCCCTAAATTGAGGTTAGACGCGCACTAATTGCGGCTCTGTTCTTCCTGCCACTGGACGTACCAGTCGTCGGCAAGGGCCACCCTGCGGCGGCCATAACGCGTATCGGCCAGCTCCGCCCCGACAATCCGCTCGGTGCGAAAGTGCCGAAACGCTTCGCGCAATGTGCACCATGCCGCAATAATCTGCTTGTTCTCGTAAAAGGCGATTTGCACCGGCCAGATTTCGCGTGCCGACGCATTGCCTTTTTCGTCCTCATAGTCGATGCGCAGCGCTCGCTCGGCGCGCATCGCCTTGCGCACCAGCGCCAGCAGGGGCAGGGGGTCGCCAACCGCCCGGACCCGAACCGGCCACAGCCCGGTATCGGAAATCCGGTCGCGCAGATCTTCCGGGCTCGCCGTGGCGATCTTGCCCAGCGCGTTTCGCGCCGCAGCCGATAGCTCCACGTCCGGCTGGGCCTCCACCCAGCGCGCCCCGAGCACCAGCGCTTCGAGTTCGTCCGCCGAAAACATCAAAGGAGGCAAAAAGAAGCCGGACCGCAGCATATAGCCGATCCCGGCCTCGCCCTCGATGGGCGCACCCAGCCCGATCAGCGTCTGGATGTCGCGATAGAGCGTGCGCACCGACACCCCCTGGTCTTCGGCCAGTTGCGCGGCCGTCACCGGCAGCCGGTGCCGCCGCAGGGCATCCATGATGGCAAAGAGGCGTTCGGTCTTGTCCATGTGTGAAACTGCCCGCGAATCCGGTCCCTTGCGACGTTGCATTATAGGCACGGCACCACTATTGTCCGGCAAAATTTTGGACAGTCTGGATACCCCTGATGAGCGACGATTCCTTCCTGCGCGAAGTCGAAGAAGAACTGCGCAGCGACAAGCTGAAAGCCTTCTGGCGCCGCTTTGCGCCGTTCATCATCGGCGGTGCGGTCCTGATCGTGCTGCTGGTCGCGGCCAATGAAGTCTGGAAATGGTATCGCACGAGCACCGCCGCCAACGCGTCCGACCAGTATTACGCCGCTGTCGAAATGGCCGACAATGGCGATATTGCCGGCGCCCAGGCCGCCTTTGCCGAACTCGAAGCGAGTGGACCTGGCGGTTATGCAGTTCTGGCACGCTTCCAGGAGGCAGCGCTTCTGGCCGAGCAGGGGGATCCCGAGGCCGCGCTCGCGGCCTATGACGCACTCGCTGCCAGCCTCGATCAGCGCCGGCTGCGCGAACTGGCTTACATTCTGGGTGGCTATATCGCCGTGGATCATCTCGATGTCGGTGCCGTCGAACAGCGCGTCGGTGGTCTGACGGGCGACGACAGTGCCATGCGCAACAGTGCCCGCGAGGCCCTGGGGCTTGCCCATTACAAGGCCGGAAATATCGAAGAGGCCCGCGCCAATTTCGAAACCATGGCCGCCGATCCCAATGCCGGCCAGGACATCCAGCTTCGCGCTTTCATCTATCTCGAACAGCTTGCCTCGACCGGCGTGGACGTGAGCGAAGACCTGCTCGGAGCCACCGGTCCCATGGAACCCGCGCCCGAGCAAATCGAAATTCCCGCCGAAACCCCCAGCCTTGAAACGCTCGGCCAGCCTCTGGAAGCTGAATCCGAGCAATGAGCGCGAATGTGACGGTCGCCATCGTTGGAAGACCCAATGTCGGCAAATCCACCCTGTTCAATCGGCTGGTGGGCAGGAAAATCGCGATTGTCGACGACACACCGGGTGTGACCCGCGACCGTCGCGAAGGGCTGGGGCGTATCGGCGATCTGACATTCACGCTGGTCGATACCGCCGGCTATGAAGATGCAAATGACGATAGTCTGGAAGCGCGCATGCGCCGCCAGACCGAAATGGCCATCGCGGAAGCCGATGTCATCTTGTTCATGATCGACGCCCGCGCCGGGTTGACCCCCACCGATGAGCATTTCGCCCGGCTTCTGCGCAAGGCCGACAAGGATATTCACGTCATCGGCAACAAGGCCGAGGGCAAGGCGGCTGAACCGGGTCTGATGGAGGCTTATGCGCTTGGCTTTGGCGAGGCCATCCCGCTTTCCGCCGAGCACGGGCTTGGGCTGGCCGATCTCTATTCCATTATTTCTCAGGCCGTCGATAAAGTCGATGAAGCCAAACTTGCCGCCGCCGATGACGAATTCGATTACGACATGGTGCAAAAGCCGGCGACCGACGTCGATGTGAATGAGGAAGAGGGCGAAGACGAAGCGGGCGATACCGCGCCCATGCGCTGGAATCCCAACCGCTACCTCAACGTCGCCATCGTCGGGCGCCCCAACGCGGGCAAATCCACGCTCATCAACCGCATGGTGGGTGAGGAACGCCTTCTGACCGGCCCGGAAGCCGGCATAACCCGCGATTCCATAATGGTGCCGTGGGAGTGGGAGGGGCGCGTCATCAATCTTGTCGATACCGCTGGTATCCGCCGCAAATCCCGCGTGCAGCACAAGCTCGAAAAGCTGTCGGTCTCCGACAGCCTCCGTTCGATCCAGTATGCGGAAGTCGTCGTCCTGCTCCTTGATGCCACCATCCCGTTTGAAAAGCAGGATCTGGCGCTGGCCGATCTTGTCGAACGCGAGGGCCGGGCCATGGTCATTGCCGTCAACAAATGGGATCTGATCGAGGACAAGAACGCCAAGATCCTCGAATTGCGCGCCGAATGCGAGCGCCTGCTGCCCCAGTTGCGCGGCATACCGCTTGTCACAATGTCTGGCCTGCAGGGCCGCAACATCGACAAGCTGATGAAGGCGATTTTCGCCATCGAGCGGACCTGGAACGTCAAGATCCGCACCGCCAAGCTCAATCGCTGGCTCGCGTCCATGACCGAGCACCACCCGCCCCCGGCGGTGTCGGGCCGTCGCCTGAAACTGCGTTACATGACCCAGGCCAAGACACGCCCGCCCAGCTTCATCGTCTTCGCCTCCCGTCCCGATGCACTGCCCAAGGCCTATCAGCGCTATATCGTCAATGGCATAAGGGAGGACTTCGATCTCCCCGGCACGCCCATCCGCCTCTGGGTCCGCGGCGGCAAGAACCCTTACGTCGATGACGACGGGAAATAAGCAGGGCTGGAGCGTGTCCAGCAAAAGTGGAAACGGTTTTGCGGTTCGGACACGCGACAACACAAAGGGTTAGAGCCGAGGATTTGATTCAAACAAATCCTGAACGGCTCTAATAGCCCCGCATGATGACGTTGACGTCCTGGCCGCCTTGCACCGAAATACGTTCCATCAGCGATCCGCCCTGCTGGGCATACTGAACCATCCACGTCACAGTGGTGATCAGGTAGTAATCGCCGTTAGCGACGTTGTCGAAGCTGAATCGCCCTTCGCCATCTGCAATCGCGGTTCGCGCGTAATTGTAGTAGTCCGGATCGTCATTGGTGAAGGTTCGACCGAAGTAGGATATTTTTCCAGATCCATAGATCTGTTCCATCCTCTCGTCGGAATAGGCGGTTTTCGGAATGAGCAGCACCTCGCTGCCCGCCCCGTATACAACGATGCCGTCGTTCCGGCGCAGGAAAGCCTGGCCGGAGACTTCTGCCTGACCGGCGGTCCTGATGAACGCGGCCGCGTCTGCGTCGAACGATGTGGTCAGTGTGCCCGTTGACGAACAAGCGCCGAGCGCAAGGACCAGAACAATGCCGAAAAGACGAGCGATCATGATTTCCCCCAAAACGATCTGCCGCTTTCATTCAGCAGATCGAGTGGGGAAAGTCCACCCGTCCTGTCGATTGGGAGTTTAAAGCGGCTCTTCGCCCTGCAGGATATCCACCCGCATGCCTGTCTTTGTGTAATTGGCCGAAACCAGATCGACGATCTTTGGCGCCACCTCGTCGGGTGAGGGCAGGGTCTTGGGGTCCTCGCCCGGCATCGCCTTGGCGCGCATGGCGGTGCGCACCTGGCCGGGATAAAAGATATTGGCTTTCACCTCGGTGATCGCCATTTCCCCAGCGTAGGATTTTACCATCGCGTCCAGCGCCGCCTTGGAGGCTGCGTACAGTCCCCAGTAGGGCTTGGCCGACAGCGCCGCGCCCGAAGAGATGAACACCGCCCGCCCGGCATCGGACTGGCGCAGCAGCAGGTCCAGCGACCGGATCAGCCGGTAATTGGCTCCCACATTGACCGCGAACACATTGGCGAAGTCCTTGGGCGCGATATGGGGCAGGGGGCTCAATACACCCAGCGCGCCCGCATTGCCGATCAGTCCATCGAGCTGGCCCCAGCGCTCGAAGATCGCCGCGCCCAGCCGGTCGATCGCTTCGCCGTCGGTCAGATCCATCGGCACCAGCGTGGTCGATGACCCCAGAGCCTGGATGTCATCGTCGAGATCTTCGAGCCCACCCACGGTCCGCGCCACGGCGATCACATGTGCGCCGCGCGATGCGGCATTCTTGGCGGCGGCGTAGCCCAGCCCGCGCGAGGCACCGGTCACCAGCACCACGCGGCCGGCAAGGTCTTTGGTATCGGTCATGCTATACGGCTTCTCTCAGCATCGAAATCTGCTTGGGGTCGTTCTTGTCGCGCCCCTCCAGATCGGTGAGCGGCGTGGGATAATCGCCGGTGAAATAATGGTCGGTGAATTGGGGCGCCTTGGCGTTTCGCTTTTCCCCGCCCACGGCCAGATAGAGTCCGTCGATGGAAAGAAACGCCAGCGAATCTGCGCCGATATAGCGGCACATGTCCTCGAGCGTCGCATACTGGTTGGCCAGCAGCTTGTCCGGATCGGGCGTATCGATGCCGTAATAGTCCGAATGATAGATCATCGGGCTGGCCACGCGAATGTGCACTTCCCTGGCACCCGCATCGCGGATCATCTGCACGATTTTCAGCGATGTCGTGCCCCGCACGATGGAATCGTCGACCAGCACGACGCGCTTGCCTTCGATCACCGCCCGGTTGGCCGAATGCTTGAGTTTCACCCCCAGCGCGCGGATCGATTGCGTCGGCTCGATAAAGGTGCGGCCCACATAATGGTTGCGGATGATCCCGTATTCGAACGGGATGCCCGATTGCTGCGCATAGCCCAGCGCCGCCGGCGTTCCACCATCGGGAACCGGCACCACGACGTCGGCCTCGATCGGGCTTTCCTTGGCCAGGTTGACGCCCATGGACTTGCGCGCCCCATAGACCGAACGCCCCGAGACAACCGAATCCGGCCGCGCGAAATAGACATATTCGAAAAGGCAAACCCGTTCGGGCTTCGCCTTGAACGGCTTGAAGCTGTCGATTGAAACCGAGCCGTCCTTCTGCATCTCGCAAACGATCACTTCGCCGTTTTCGACGTCGCGCACGAACTTCGCGCCGATGATGTCGAGAGCGCAGCTTTCCGACGCAAAGATCGGCTTTCCATCAAGATCGCCCAGCACCAGCGGCCGGATGCCGTTGGGGTCGCGCGCGCCGATCAGCTTGGTGCGCGTCATGGCGACCATCGCGTACGCGCCCTCGATCGCCCCCAGCGCATCGATGAACCGCTGCGCCGAACCGGCCCGTTGCGAGCGGGCAATCAGGTGCAGCACAACTTCGGTGTCCGATGTGGACTGGCAGATCGCGCCCTGCGCGATCAGCCGCTTGCGCAGCGAAAGCCCGTTGGTGAGGTTGCCATTATGCGCGATGGCGATGCCGCCGACTTCGAGTTCGGCGAACAGCGGCTGCACATTGCGCAGCACCGTCTCGCCCGTCGTCGAATAGCGCACATGCCCCATGGCGATATTGCCGGGAAGGCGGCCCAGGGTGGCAGCGTCGGTAAAGTGATCGCCGACCAGCCCCAGATGGCGTTCGGAACTGAAGCGCTTGCCGTCGAAAGAGACGATGCCGGCGGCTTCCTGTCCACGATGCTGTAGGGCGTGCAGCCCCAGCGCGGTCAACGCCGCCGCGTCGTCGTGCCCCAAAATGCCGAACACGCCGCACTCTTCGCGCAGCGTGTCGCCGTCCATCTCAAGGGCAAGACCTTTAAGGTGATCGCCTGTCGTCGCGTGGAGCGTGCTCAAATTATCCACCATTGATGCGAGGACATAAAAGGAGCGGTTCGCAAAGCCTTGCGCGCTTCGCAAAAATCGCTCCGTCAGTCGGGGGCTTACGCTCCCGACCCAAGCAAGTCAACATGGGCGTGTACCGCCTGCGGCGATATCACACTCCGTTGATCGCCGCCGGCGGTTCCGGTGTCGCGTCCGGCTGCGGATCGTTGGCCTCTTCGTCACTGATCACCGGGTCTTCCATCGGATTGGTTCCCTGCAGCAGATCATTGACCTGTTCTTCGAGATTTTCCGGCAGAAGCGAGATAAGTCCGTCACCAAGCGAGCGCAGGGTCGGCAGTGATTGCGCCTCCCCGTACCAGGGCAGATTGGGCGGATTTTCCCCGATCAGCCAATCGGCAAAGATCACGACGACGACCGCGATCAGGATGCCGCGCAGCGCCCCGAACACGAAACCGAGCGTCCGGTCGAGCGGGCCCAGTTTTGAATCGGTGATGAAATCGCCGATTTTCATTGTCAAAAGGTGCAGCACGATGAGCGCAGCGATGAAGCTCACGACCACGGTGGCGATATTGGCCCATAATGGATCGGCCACGAATTCCTGGGCGATCTGGGGCTGGTAGAAGAACATGTAGGCGGCAAACGCGGCCGCGCCGGCCCAGGTGACGAGCGATAGAACTTCGCGGGTCAGCCCGCGCGCCGTCGCCAGCAGCGCGGAAATCAGAACGAGAATTCCGACGGCAATGTCGAAAGCGGTCAGCATGGGGGATGGTTCTCCAGCAAGCCCTGTTTGACTGTCCGTTTAGCGGTTAAATGTGGCAAAGCCAAGCGATTGCATGGGATTTCCAAGGCTTACACGGCCGCGTGTCTCAAAATCAGTCGGCATCGGCCATGCTCCGCTCGCCCGCCGCCGCGATCCGCCCCACAAGTTCGGCCAGCGCCGAAAATTCGTTCAGCGCCACCCCGTCAGTCCGTTCCGAAGCGTTGAGCTTGGCCGTATGCACCGACCCGAACCCCAGCTTTGCCGCCTCGCGCACCCGCAGATTGGCGTGAACCACCGGACGAATACCGCCCGAAAGGCTGACCTCGCCGAAATAGACAGCATCGGCGGGCAGGGGAGAATTGGTCAGCGAGGAAATCAGCGCAGCCGCCACGGCAAGATCGGCAGCCGGCTCGTTGACTTTTAGTCCGCCTGCCACATTGAGATAGATGTCGTTGGCCCCGATCCGCACCCCACACCGCGTTTCGAGCACGGCCAGCACCATCGAGAGCCGCGATGAATCCCAGCCCACAACGGCCCGACGCGGCGTGCCGAGCGGGGAGGGTGCCACCAACGCCTGGATTTCCACAAGCACTGGACGCGTGCCTTCCACCCCGGCAAACACCGCCGATCCCGCTGCCCCTGAGTCGCGCTGGTCGAGAAACAGCGCCGACGGGTTGGGCACTTCGCGCAACCCCGAGCCAGCCATCTCGAACACCCCGATCTCGTCGGTCGCGCCGTAGCGGTTCTTGACCCCGCGCAGGATGCGATAGGTGAGCGAGGTGTCGCCCTCGAAATAGAGCACGGCGTCGACCATGTGTTCGACAACCCGCGGTCCGGCGATCTGCCCGTCCTTGGTCACGTGCCCCACAAGCACCACCGCCGAGCCCGATTTCTTGGCAAACCGGGTCAGCGCCTGGGCCGAGGTGCGCACCTGCGTCACGGTGCCGGGCGCGCTTTCCACCCGCTCGGTCCAGCAGGTCTGTATGGAATCGATGATGACGAGATCGGGCGCCTTGCCCTTTTCGATGGTGGCGAGAATGGTTTCCACATGGGTTTCGCTGGCCAGCTCCACCGGCGCGTCGGCCACCCCCAGCCGCGCCGCGCGCAGCCGCACCTGCGCAATCGCCTCTTCGCCCGAAATATAGATCACCCGCTTGCCCTGCCGCGCCAGCGACGCGGCCGCCTGCAGCAGCAGCGTTGATTTGCCGATCCCCGGATCGCCACCCACAAGGATGGCCGACCCCATCACGAACCCGCCGCCGAGAACACGGTCCAGCTCGCCATTCTTGCTCTCGATGCGGATGGCGTCTTCGCTTTCCCCCGAAAGCGGCACCAGTTCCACCGGGCGCCCCGACGCAACCGCAGCCTTGGGCCCGGCCCCGACGCCCGAGGTCGCGACCTCTTCGACGATGGAATTCCACTCTCCGCACGCTTCGCATCGCCCCGCCCAGCGCGGGGTCACGTTGCCGCACGACTGGCAGACATAACTGGATTTCAACTTGGCCAAATACGATCCCCCGGACTCGTCAGAACCCTACAGTTCCCGGAATGGCGATGCAAGAACAAAATGGGAACAAAGGCGAAGGCAAGGATCGCGCGCTAGTCGAGCGATACGCCTTCGGGCACGTTGATGTAATTGCGCGGGAAGCGACCATTCAGCGTCGTCAGCACCTCGTATCCGATGGTCCGCGCCGCGTCGGCGACGTCGTCGATTGAGATGTTGGGTCCCAGAATCTCCACGGGATCGCCCGGCTGCACCAGGCCCGGGACATCGGTGATGTCGATGGCCGTCATGTCCATCGACACCCGGCCCAGTACGGGCACCACGGTGCCGTTGACGGCGACCCGCCCGCCCATCTGCCCGCCAATGCCGGACAGTCCGCGGAAATAGCCGTCGGCATAGCCCAGCGCCATGATGGCTATGCGCGTGTCGCGGCGCAGGCGATAGGCCGCGCCATAGCCCACGGTTTCCCCGATCCGCGCATCCTTGATCTGCAATATCGGGACATTCATCTCGATCACCGGCGCCATCGGGTTGGGCCGTCCGTTAATGGCTCGGCCGCCATACATCGCGATGCCGGGCCGTACGAGATGATAGTGATAATCCTTCGAACTCATCACCGCCGCCGAATTGGCGATCGAGGCGGGGACGTCCGGGAAGTGGTTGAGCAGCCCCTGGAACAGTCCGTTCTGCTTGCGGGTCATCTCGTGGCTCGGCTGATCGGCGCAAGCGAAATGGCTCATGACCATCTGCGGTTCGAACCCGGACTGGTTCAATTCCCGCGCCACAAGCTCGGCTTCTTTCATGCGAAAGCCGACGCGATTGAACCCCGTGTCGAAATGCAGTGCCGCCGGCGCCGCCTTGCCGCGGTTGAGGCAGAAATCGAGCCATTCGGTCAACTGGCTCATCGAGGCCAGTACCGGCATCAGGCCATGGGCCGCATAGTCGGGTGCCGTGCGCGGGATCAGCCCGTCGAGAACGAAGATGAACGCGTTGGGGATCGCCGCGCGCAGCGCCACGCCCTCGTCGGGGGTCGCCACGAAAAAGAACCGCGCCCCGGCCTTATAGAGGGCTCGACCGACCGCTTTCGCGCCCGTGCCATAGCCATCGGCCTTGAGCACGGCCCCGGTCAGCGATTTGCCCGACACCGTATCGAGCGCCTTCCAGTTGCGCACGATAGCATCGAGGTCGATGGTGATGCCGCCACCGAGAATGCTCTTTGAACTGGTCATGACGTCCGCCGAATCCCTTCCGGTCTGGCGTAGCGCGAAACCGAGGGGCGCGGCAAGCCGGGCAGGGGGTCTGCTCTTCTATTCGCCACGCGTTGGCAGATAATCCTCGCGCGCCAGATTGGAAAACCTGGTGAGGTTGGCCTGGAAGTGCAACTGCACGGTGCCCGTCGGGCCATGGCGCTGCTTGGCGATGATCACTTCGGCCCGCCCATGCACCTTTTCCATCTCGGCCTGCCATTCGAGATGTTCCTGCGTGCCTTCCTTGGGCTCCTTGTTGCCCAAATAATATTCCTCGCGATAGACGAACAGCACAACGTCGGCGTCCTGCTCGATCGATCCCGATTCGCGAAGATCGGCGAGTTGGGGGTGCTTGTCCTCGCGGTTTTCCACCTGACGCGACAGCTGGGACAGCGCGATGATGGGAACCTCGAGTTCCTTGGCCAGCGCTTTGAGCCCCGTGGTGATTTCCGTGAGCTCCTGCACGCGGTTCTCGCCGGCCTTTTTCGAACCCGACAGAAGCTGGAGGTAGTCGACGATCAGCAGGTCGAGCCCCTTCTGCCGCTTCAGCCGCCGCGCCCGCGCCGAAAGCTGGGCAATCGAAATGCCACCGGTATCGTCGATATAGAGTGGCACCTGCGCCATGATATTGGAGGTGTCCACAAGCTTTGTGTACTGGCTCTCGTGAATATTGCCGCGCCGAATGTCGGATGAGGAAATTTCGGACTGCTCGGCCAGCACACGGGTGGCGAGCTGTTCGGCGCTCATTTCCAGCGAGAAGAACCCGACCACCCCGCCATTGACGGTTTTCATGTGCCCGTCAGGGGTCGGCTCTGCCTTGTAGGCCTTGGCCACGGCAAACGCGATATTGGTGGCCAGCGAGGTTTTCCCCATGGCGGGACGCGCGGCGAGAATAATCAGATCCGAGCGCTGCAGCCCGCCCATCAGCCGGTCGAGATCGGTCAGCCCCGTCGCCGTGCCCGAAAGCGATCCGTCGCGCGAATAGGCTTCGCCCGCCATGTTGATCGCTTCGATCAGTGCCTGGTTGAAGCCCTGGAAGCCGCCGTCGTATCGGCCCTTTTCGGCAAGGTCGAACAGGCGCTTTTCAGCGTCCTCGATCTGGATCTGGGCCGAGCTTTCAACGTCGGCGTTGTAGGCGGTGTCCATCACCTCCTCGCCGATCAGGATCAAATTGCGCCGGATCGCCAGGTCGTAGATCGCCTGCCCGTAGTCGGATGCGTTGAGAACCGTCGTCGCTTCGGCAGCCAGTCGCGCAAGATACTGCGCCATGGTGACGCCTTCGAGCAGGTCGTCGGGCAGATAGGTCTTCGCGGTCACCGGCGTCGCGGTCTTGCCCGCCCTGATGATCTTGCCGCACACCTCGAAGATCGCCCGGTGAATCTGCTCGTAAAAATGGTCGGGCTCGAGAAAGTCCGAGACGCGATAGAAGGCTTCGTTGTTGACCAGAATCGCCCCAAGCAGCGCCTGTTCCGCCTCGATGTTGTGCGGGGCGGACTTGTATTTAGGTTCGGATTCGGTCGTGACGGGCGCGAGCCGTCTCACAGCTTCCATAACGGTCTCTTGGAATTGGCGTTCACCTTCTCTTAACCTCGCCGCGCTGGCAGGCAAGGGGAAGATGCGGTTGTCAGCCTACCTGATTCGCTGCCCTGTTAAGGACGGGGATAACTTTCCCCGCGCCTCGACAAACAAAAAGGGCCGGGCGCAGGGCCCGGCCTTTTCGATTCGATGGCCGGAGTGCTTCCAGGATAAGTGGCAACCATTTATCCGGTTCGGAAGCGCAACCAAACAAGAACCTGGAGCCGCGATTCGAAGAAACGCGGAAAATACTCCAAGAAACGCTTATGCGTCCTGCTGGCGCTCGATTTCCTCGGCAGCAGCGGCGGCTTCGCCCTGCGTTGCCGCGTAGTCTTCGTCTTCCATGTCGGCGAGGGAGACGAACTCTTCTTCCTCGTCGTTGTAGTCCTTGCGGGCCAGGTTTTCACCGGCGGCCTGACGCTCGGCTTCGTCCGCCGAGCGGGCGACGTTGACGGTGATCTTGACCGCAACTTCGGCGTGCAGGTTCAGCGCGACCTCATGCAGGCCGACGGTCTTGATCGGGCCTTCGAGGTCGACCTGGTTGCGTTCGATCTTTTCGCCATCGGCCAGAAGCGCATCGGCGATATCGCGGGCCGAAACCGAGCCGTAAAGCTGGCCGGTTTCGCCGGCCTGGCGGACCATCACGATGGTCTTGCCGTCGAGCGATTCGGCATTCTTTTCGGCTTCCGAACGGCGTTCGGCGTTGCGCGCTTCGATGGTCTGGCGCTCGGCTTCGAACTTTGCGCGGTTGGCTTCCGAGGCGCGGAGCGCCTTACCCTGGGGCAGAAGGAAGTTACGGGCAAAACCGTCCTTGACGGTCACTTCGTCGCCGATGGAGCCCATGCGGCCCACGCGTTCGAGAAGGATGACTTTCATTTGATTTCTCCAATGCTGTCCCGCCTGAAGCGGCGGTTAGAGGGCCGGACCGATTTCCAGCCCCCAACGAATACAGCGATAGCTGCTTATTTCACTGCGTAGGGCAGAAGGCTCAGGAAGCGGGCGCGCTTGATGGCGCGGGCCAGCTCGCGCTGCTTCTTGGCCGAAACGGCCGTGATGCGCGAGGGAACGATCTTGCCGCGTTCGGAAACATAGCGCTGCAGCAGGCGAACATCCTTGTAGTCGATGGTCGGTGCATTGGCGCCCGAGAACGGGCAGGTCTTGCGGCGACGCTGGAAGGGGCGACGGGTCTGGGACTGGGTAAGATCACGAATAGCCATAACTCATCTACTCCTTAGAAGCGGCGCGGGCCGCGGGGACGGTCGCCACCGGGGCGGTCGTCACGGTCACGCTTCTGCATCATCACCGAAGGGGCTTCCTCATGCTCATCCACGCGGATGGTCATGAAGCGCAGCACGTCTTCGTTGATGCGCATCTGGCGCTCCATCTCGGCAACGGCGGTCGCCGGAGCTTCGATGTTGAGCAGCGTGTAGTGCGCCTTGCGGTTCTTGTTGATGCGGTAGGAGAGCGACTTGACCCCCCAGTATTCCGACTTCGCAACCTTGCCACCGTTTTCGGCCAGCAGGTCGGTATAGGTCTTGGTCAGGTCTTCGACCTGCTGCGCGGAAACGTCCTGCCGCGACAGAAAGATATGCTCATAAAGGGGCATAGAATGCCTTTCTCACTTCTTACATCAAAAAGCATCGCCGGCGCGGAGCCTCCTTGTAGCCATGGAAAGGCGACAAAGGTTCTACTAAAGAGCGGGAACACGGGAGGCCGGACCAGCAACTATCGGTCCATTGTTCATTGCCTTTGTGACACAACGAACAACCCTCCGTTCAGCCCCCGGCCAAACGAATGCAGGCGTCATCTATAGCGGATGGGTGCCGATTGCAAGGCTTTCCTTGGCACCCACAACGCCCCATGCTAAAGTGCATCGCAATTGCAACGCACGAGGCTGGCCATGAAAACAGCGACATTCCCATCCCTGCGCGTCGATCCCGAACTGCGCAAGGCCGCCGAGGCCGCGCTCGATGAGGGCCAAACGCTTTCCTCTTTTATGGAGGACGCGGTACGCCATGAAGTCCAGCGCCGCAAAATTCGGCGAGACTTTCTGAAAAAAGCGCTGGCTGCGGAGGCCGAAGCAGAGGCTACGGGTACCTATTATAGCGCCGAGCAGGTCTTGGAAGAGTTGCGTGAAATCATCGAGCAGGCGGAAGAGAAAAAGGTC